>NZ_JBFBJI010000015.1:0-240670 GCF_040702065.1 Streptomyces sp. NPDC086777
CCCGCCGGCGCCCCCCCCCCCCCCCCCACCGCCGGCCCCCCCGCCGGGGGGCCCGGGGGCCCGGGCCCCGCCCGCCGCCCCCCCCCCGCGGGCGCCGCGCGGGGGTGGCCGACGAAAATTCCGGCGCCGAAGGGTTGTCGCGCAGTTGCCTCACCACTTAAATCAAAACCTGAACTAAGCAGTGGGGCGCGCCGGTCGAGTGCGCCCCGTGCCCACTTCAGGGAGCCGCTGATGAGATTGAGATCGCTGGGCGTCGCGCTGGCCGCCATGGCAGCGCTGCTCGCCCTCCCCGTCGCGCACGCACCGACGGCCCGGGCCGCCGACGCGCCGCTGTCGCAGGGCAAGACCGCCACCGCCTCCTCGGAGGAGAACGCCGGGACCGCCGCCGGGAACGCGGTGGACGGCAACACCGGCACCCGCTGGTCGTCCGCCTTCACCGACGACCAGTGGCTCGAGGTCGACCTCGGCGCCACCGCCCAGGTCAGCCAGGTGGTCCTCAACTGGGAGACCGCCTACGGCAAGGACTACAAGGTCCAGATCTCCGCGGACGGCAGCAACTGGACCGACCTGCAGTCCGTGACCGGGGGCGACGGTGGCACCGACACCCTCAGCGTCTCCGGGCAGGGCCGCTACGTCCGGATGCTGGGCGTGCACCGCGCCACCCAGTGGGGCTACTCGCTCTGGGAGTTCCAGGTCTTCGGCACCACCACCGGTACGCCCCCCGTCCAGGGCGGCGGCGATCTCGGCCCCAACGTGATCGTCGTCGACCCGTCCACGCCCAACCTCCAGGCGAAGTTCGACTCCGTCTTCGCCCAGCAGGAGTCGGCCCAGTTCGGCAGCGGCCGCTACCAGTTCCTGCTCAAGCCGGGCACCTACAACGGCATCAACGCCCAGATCGGCTTCTACACCTCGATCTCCGGGCTGGGCCTCAACCCCGACGACACCCAGATCAACGGTGACGTCACGGTCGACGCCGGCTGGTTCAACGGCAACGCCACCCAGAACTTCTGGCGTTCCGCGGAGAACCTCGCCATCACGCCGTCGAACGGCACCGACCGGTGGGCCGTGGCTCAGGCGGCCCCCTTCCGCCGCATCCACGTCAAGGGCGGTCTCAACCTCGCCCCGAACGGCTACGGCTGGGCCTCCGGCGGCTACATCGCCGACTCGAAGATCGACGGCACCGTCGGCCCGTACTCCCAGCAGCAGTGGTACACCCGCGACAGCTCGGTCGGCGGCTGGACCAACGGCGTCTGGAACATGACCTTCACCGGCGTCCAGGGCGCACCCGCGACCGACTTCGCCACCGGCTCCTACACCACGCTGGACACCACCCCGGTCTCGCGCGAGAAGCCGTTCCTCTACCTGGACGGCAGCACGTACAAGGTGTTCGTCCCGGCCAAGCGCACCAACGCACGGGGCGTCTCCTGGCCGGCCGACGCGGGCACCTCCATCCCGCTGGACCAGTTCTACGTCGTCAAGGCCGGCGCCACCGCCGCCACCATCAACCAGGCCCTCGCCCAGGGCCTCAACCTCCTGTTCACCCCGGGCGTCTACCACCTGGACCAGACCATCAACGTCACCCGCGCCAACACCGTGGTCCTCGGTCTCGGCCTTGCCACCCTGGTCCCGGACAACGGCGTCGACGCCATGCACGTCGCCGACGTCGACGGCGTCAAGCTCGCCGGGTTCCTCATCGACGCGGGCAGCGTCAACTCCGACACCCTGCTCCGGATCGGCGACCCCGGCTCCACCGCCGACCACTCCGCCAACCCCACCTCCATGCAGGACGTGTTCGTCCGCATCGGCGGCGCCGGACCCGGCCTCGCCACCAACTCCGTGGTCGTCAACAGCAACAACGTGATCATCGACCACACCTGGCTCTGGCGCGCCGACCACGGCAGCGGAGTCGGCTGGACCACCAACCGCGCCGACTACGGCCTCAGAGTCAACGGCAACGACGTCCTGGCCACCGGTCTGTTCGTCGAACACTTCAACAAGTACGACGTCTACTGGCAGGGCGAGAGAGGCCGCACCATCTTCTTCCAGAACGAGAAGGCCTACGACGCCCCGAACGCCGCCGCCATCACGCATGACGGCGTCGTCGGATACGCGGCCTACAAGGTCGCCGACACCGTGACCACCCACGAGGCGTGGGGCCTGGGCAGCTACTGCAACTACACGGCCGATCCGTCGATCGTGCAGTCCAACGGCTTCCAGGTGCCGACCGGCTCGGGGATCAGGATGCACGACCTGCTGGTGATCTCCCTCGGCGGCATGGGGCAGTACGCCCACGTCGTCAACACCACCGGATCGCCGACCTCGGGGACCAGCACCACCCCGTCCAAGGTGGTCCAGTTCCCGTAGCCGGCGGGGTCCGGCCGGGCCGGTCCGGGTCCGGCTAGGCCGTGCGCCGCCGTGCCGTCCGCAGCAGCAGCCGTCGCGCGGGCCGCTCCACGCCCTCGTAGAGGAGCCAGGACAGGCCCAGTGCGACGGTGAACGCGGCGACCGCCACGGCGGCGCCGGTGAACAGGTGGAAACGCGGGCGGGTGCCGAGCAGGTGGGTGCCCGCCCGCAGCACGAGCAGATGGACCATGTAGAACGCGAACGACAGCTCACCGAGCCGGACCAGCCATCGGCGCCGCCACAGCGAGGGCAGCCCGTGCAGGTCCGCGACGGCCGCCGCCGGGATGAGCAGCGCGAAGCCGGTGATCGTGCACGCCGTGGCCGCGTACTCGTCGGTGACCTGCGGGACCAGGAAGTAGCCGATGACCGCCAGCGCCAGCGAGGCCTCCAGGCCCGGGCCGCGCCACCGGCCGAGCAGCACGAGCCGCGCGGTGGCCGCGCCCAGTACGAACTCGGGCAGCCGGGCGGCCGGGAAGGAACTGATCGGCTGGGCCCACCAGTGGTGCGCGTCCGTCCAGGCCAGCGTCAGCACGGTCAGCACGGCCAGCGCGGCCAGGGCCGTGGCGCCCCGCCCGCCCAGGCGGCGCAGCAGCAGCGCCAGCACCGGGAAAGCGGCGTAGAAGAAGGCCTCGCAGGCCAGCGACCAGCTGACCGGGTCCAGCGTCTGCCACCACGGCCGCCACCAGGAGTGCACCAGGAACACGTCGGCCAGGGCCTGCAGCGGGGTCGGCCTCGGCTGGCGGGGCAGCGTGCACAGCATGACCAGCGCGAGGACGACGGTGACCAGGTGCACCGGGTAGATCCGGGCGACCCGCCGCCACCAGAAGCGCGTCGCCCGGTCACCCGGCCGCGCCGACCACATCAGGACGAACCCGGACAGGATGAAGAAGAACGACACCCCCGAGGCGCCGGCCTCGAACCCCCAGGACACGATGCGGCCCCCCGTGCCGCCGAAATAGCGGAAGTTGTGCACGTGCAGCCCGAACACCAGCAGCGCGGCCATCCATCTCAGCCCGGTCAGGGAGGGCAGCGAGGGGGCGGGGGTGGACGGCAGGGGGCGGGCGGGTGGCGCGGCGGCCGGAGCGGTCGGAGGGGCCTGGGTCGCCGTCGTCATCGAGTCACCTGCCGGAGGGTTCGCGCGTGGAGCATGAAACGGAGCGTTGCCCGTTCCACACCTTTCATTCCGGCCTCGTACAAAACATCACACCAACGCCGAGGCGCATCCTCGGCCATCCGGGCCGTCACTCCCGCCGCGCCCCGCACCCGCCGGAGTGGCGCCTTGACCCGCGCCTTTGGGGAGCGGCGCCACGCCGGAAGGCGAGGTCACAAACGGATGACACCGGCCGCCGCCGTGTTGACGGCGCGGTTCGGCGACGCCACGACGGCGCCGCCGTCGTTGGCCGACTGCGACGCCACGACGGCGCCGCAGTCGGCCCACGACCTGACGCGGCCCTTCCCGCGGACAGCTCAGCGACCGGCCGTCCTGGCGGCGGCGCTCGGCCGGTCCTCGGACGGCAGGTCCCGGACCGGGGACCGGGCGGTGGAGGGGGTGGTGGACGGGGCGGTGGACTGAGTGGCCGACGGTCTCCGGCCGGGAGCCCGTGTGGTCTCCCGTTGCGTCGGCGTCACGCTGGGACGTGGACCGGGCGTGGCCGGCGTCGGCGATCCCGAGTGGCGGTGCGGGGCGGCGGGGGCGGCCGGCGGTGCCAGAGGCACCTGGGGGGCGGCGGGCGCCGCGGGGGGCGTCAGGTGCAGCGACAGGGCGACGCAGGCGGCGACGGCACAGGTCACCCCGGCACCGGCCGCCGCGCGGACCAGCCGGCGCCGGCCCGCGGCGCGCCGGATCTCCTCGTAGCGGCCAGGCGGCGGACCGAGGTGGGCGGCCGGGGGCCGGAGGATGACCGCCAGGGGGTCGTCGGGGCCGTCGAACTCGGGCTCGTCGTCAAAGCGTGTGGTCAAGGCTTCTCCTCAGGTGACCGCGGAGCAGTTCTCGGGCCGCGTGCAGATCGGCCTTGACGGTTCCTTCCTTGCGCCCGGTCAGCTCGGACACCTCCCGGATCGGCATGTCAGCGTAGTAGTGCAGCAGGATCGGGACCCGCAGCCGCTCGGGCAGCGACTGCACCAGCAGACGTACCGACGGATCCGCCGGTTCGGCGTGCGGGCGGATCGCGGCCTCCGTGCCGGCCCGGCGCACCGCGCGGCGCTCGCGCTCCAGTCTGCGCCAGTGGTCCCGGACCAGATTGGCCGCGGTGACGTAGAGGAAGCCGCGCGGCTCCTCCACCCTCGTCCACCGGGCCCACAGCCGGGTGAAGGCCTCCGAGGCGATCTCGTGCGCCGTCTCGTCGTCGTCGACCAGGCGGCGGCACCAGCCGGCCAGGCGCGGGTACAGGGCGGCGAACAGCTCGGAGGCCGCCGTGTCACGGGACCGTTTCAACGTTCTCCAGGGGCGTGGGGGGAGCGGGTCTGACTCGTCCGGGAGGATGCGGGACCGGTGGCCTACGTTCCACGGGTCCCGCATCCGTTGCGCCGGGTCAGGCGGTCGTGCCGGTCAGCGTGGCGAAGACGATCACGTTGTCGAGGTAGCCGTCGCCGCCGCGCGGACCGCCGCAGGTGATCAGCCGCAGCTCCGGGCGGTCGACGTCCCCGTACACCTCCCCGGTCGGGAACGTGGCCTTGGCGACCGTACGCACCTTGTCCACGGTGAACACCGCCGACCTGCCGTTCTCCAGGCGCGCCACGGCCTGCTCGCCCCGGCGCAGCTCCGCGAGCCGGCGGAACACCCCGTCGCCGTAGGCGCCGACCGTGACATGGCCGAGGATCACCGACGGACCGGTCTGCCCCGGGGTGGGGGAGTACCGGTACCAGCCCGCCCGGTCGTGCGCGGTGACCGGCGGCACCTGCACCGTGCCGTCGGCCGCGAGGCCGAGCCGCAGCAGCGGGGTGTCGACACCGATCGCCGGGATGCGCAGCCGGACCGGCGTGGACCGGCCCAGTGCGGTGGGCGTGCCGGAGGCGGCCGTGGTCGTGGCCGGGGGCGGCGAGGAGTCCGGCCGTCGCCGGGCGGCCGGGGCCGTCCGGTCCGGTGCCCGGCCCGCGCAGCCCGCCAGCAGCGAGGCCGCCGCGGCGGTGACCAAGGTGCGCCTGGAGAGGGGGGTCATGCCCCGGTCGCCCGGCGGCGGCGGACGGCGAACACCGTCGCGCCCGCGGCGAGCACGGCCGCCGCGCCGCCGCCGATCAGCGCGCTCTCGGAGCCTGAGCCGGAGGACGGCGCCGTCACACCGGTGTCGGGCGCGCCCTGCGGCACCGCCGAGACCTGGCGGGAGTCCCGCGCCGGCGCGGGGGTCGCGACCCGGGACGGCGCGGCGGACGGCGCCTCGGACTGGGCGGGGGAGGCCGCGGTGGACGGGGCCACGGTGGGGACGGGGCGCGGGGAGGTGCCGTCGGCGAACGCGGGCACCGTGCCCGCCAGGACGGCGGTGCAGGCGAGTGCCGTGGCGCTCAGGACAGTTCGGCGCATGAGGACGCTCTCTTTCGTCGGCCCGCCGAGATCGGGGCGGGCTGGGTTACGGATCGAGCGGAGAGACGACCGGGCACCGGGGCGGGTTGTAAAGAACTGGCAAAGTCGCCGGCGCCCGATGAGGCCGGTGGCGGGGTGGGGGCGGGCGTTGGCCGGTTCGCCACCAGACTTGAGTGGTTTGTTTTCTTGAATCGCTCGTGTTTATGGCGATAGGTTGTCGCCATGACCGCCTCCCAGCCCCCGACGACCGCCGACGAGCTGCGCGGTGCCGGCCTGCGGGTGACGGCCGCCCGCGTCGCGCTGCTGGAGACCGTCCGCCACGGCGACCACCTGGACGTCGAGGCGATCGCCTCGGGTGTCCGCGAGCGGGTCGGTCACATATCGCTTCAAGCCGTGTACGACGCGCTGCACGCGCTCACCACGGCACGACTCATACGCCGTATCGAGCCGGCCGGCAGTCCGGCCCGCTTCGAGGGGCGTGTGGGCGACAACCACCACCACGTCCTGTGCCGGTCGTGCGGTGCCGTCGCCGACGTCGACTGTGCGGTCGGCGACGCCCCGTGCCTGACCGCTTCGGACGGCCACGGCTTCGCGATCGACGAGGCCGAGGTCATCTACTGGGGCCTGTGCCCCGCCTGTTCCACCGTCAGCAGTTCCTGAGTACGTCCAGCAGTCCACGAGTAAGTCGATCCGCCCCTTCCGGAAGGATTTCCCCCATGTCTGAGGCCCAGGAGAACGCGGGCAAGTGCCCGGTCGCGCACGACCGCGCACCGCACCCCACCCAGGGCGGCGGCAACCGTCAGTGGTGGCCCGAGGGGCTCAACCTGAAGATCCTTGCCAAGAACCCTGCCGTCGCGAACCCCCTCGACGAGGGTTTCGACTACGCCGAGGCGTTCCAGAACCTCGACCTCGCGGCCGTGAAACGTGACATCGCCGAGGTGCTCACCACCTCCCAGGACTGGTGGCCGGCCGACTTCGGCAACTACGGCCCGCTGATGATCCGGATGGCCTGGCACAGCGCGGGCACCTACCGCATCTCCGACGGCCGCGGTGGCGCCGGCGCCGGCCAGCAGCGCTTCGCCCCGCTCAACAGCTGGCCGGACAACGGCAACCTGGACAAGGCGCGCCGGCTGCTGTGGCCGGTCAAGAAGAAGTACGGCCAGGCCATCTCCTGGGCCGACCTGATGATCCTCACCGGCAACGTGGCTCTGGAGTCGATGGGCTTCGAGACCTTCGGCTTCGGCGGCGGCCGCGTGGACGTCTGGGAGCCGGAGGACGACGTCTACTGGGGTCCCGAGAAGGTCTGGCTCGACGACCAGCGCTACACCGGTGACCGCGACCTGGAGAGCCCGCTCGGCGCCGTCCAGATGGGCCTCATCTACGTCAACCCCGAGGGCCCCAACGGCAACCCGGACCCGATCGCCGCGGCCCGCGACATCCGTGAGACCTTCCGCCGGATGGCGATGAACGACGAGGAGACCGTCGCCCTCATCGCCGGCGGCCACACCTTCGGCAAGACGCACGGCGCCGGCCCTGCGGAGAACGTGGGCGCCGAGCCCGAGGGCGCGCCGATGGAGCAGCAGGGCCTCGGCTGGAAGAGCACCTACGGCACCGGCAAGGGCGGCGACGCCATCACCAGCGGCCTCGAGGTCACCTGGACCACCAAGCCGACCCGGTGGAGCAACGACTTCTTCGACATCCTCTTCGGCTACGAGTGGGAGCTGACCGAGTCCCCGGCCGGCGCCAAGCAGTGGGTGGCCAAGGACGCCGAGGCGATCATTCCCGACGCGCACGACGCGTCGAAGAAGAAGCTCCCGACGATGCTCACCACCGACCTGTCGCTGCGCTTCGACCCGATCTACGAGCCGATCTCGCGCCGCTTCCACGAGAACCCCGACCAGTTCGCGGACGCCTTCGCCCGCGCCTGGTTCAAGCTGACCCACCGTGACATGGGCCCGAAGTCCCTGTACCTCGGCCCGGAGGTCCCGGCGGAGACGCTGATCTGGCAGGACCCGCTGCCGCAGGCCGAGGGCGAGGCCATCGACGCCGCCGACGTCGCGGCCCTGAAGGCCAAGCTCCTCGACTCCGGCCTCACGGTCTCGCAGCTGGTCTCCACCGCCTGGGCGTCGGCCTCGACGTACCGCGGCAGCGACAAGCGCGGCGGCGCCAACGGTGCCCGCATCCGGCTGGAGCCGCAGCGCGGCTGGGAGGCCAACGACCCCGACCAGCTCGCCCAGGTGCTGCGCGTCCTGGAGGGCGTCCAGCGCGACTTCAACACCGGCGCCAAGAAGGTCTCCCTGGCCGACCTGATCGTCCTCGGCGGTGCCGCCGCGGTGGAGAAGGCCGCCAAGGACGGCGGCGTCGACATCGAGGTGCCGTTCACCCCGGGCCGGGTCGACGCGACCGAGGAGCACACGGACGCCGAGTCCTTCGCGGCCCTGGAGCCGACTTCGGACGGCTTCCGCAACTACCTCGGCAAGGGCAACCGCCTGCCCGCCGAGTACCTGCTCCTGGACCGTGCCAACCTGCTCGGCCTCAGCGCTCCCGAGCTGGCCGTCCTCGTCGGCGGCCTGCGCGTCCTCGGCGCCAACCAGGGCGGCTCGAAGCACGGCGTCCTCACCGAGACGCCGGGCGTGCTGACCAACGACTTCTTCGTCAACCTGCTCGACATGGGCACGACCTGGAAGTCCACCTCCGAGGACCAGTCCACCTTCGAGGGCCGCGACGCGAGCGGCGCGGTCAAGTGGACCGGCACCCGTGCCGACCTGGTCTTCGGCTCCAACTCCGAGCTGCGCGCCGTCGCCGAGGTCTACGCGAGCGACGACGCCAAGGAGAAGTTCGTGAAGGACTTCGTCGCCGCCTGGACGAAGGTCGCCGACGCGGACCGGTTCGACCTGGTCTGACCGACAGCGGTCAGACGGACAGCGGTCAGACGGACAGCGGTCAGACCGACGGCGGTCTGACGGACCGTGGTCCGACCGGTCGTGGCCCGATGCCCGGGCCGGCTCCCCGTGAGCCGGCCCGGGCATCGCCGTCTTCGCGGCTTCCGCCGACCGCCTGATCAACCGGCTGCTCGACCAACTGGCGGACCATTCCTGACGCGAGGGTAACCCCTTAGTGACATGGACTGGTCAAATCTGTCAGGCTTCCGACTCGCACCACTTCGCAACGCGTGAGGCCGCCACCGGCGCACCCCAGCCGGACCGGCGGCCACTCAGCAGGCCAGGATCCCGGCCTCCGCAAAGGAGTTTCGTGTGAGATCGACCCCCCACAAGGCCTTCGCCACCAGCGCGCTGGCCGTCGCGGCGCTCGCCGCGGCCCTGCTCCCCGGCAGCACGGCGTCGGCCGCCGACCAGGCGGCCTGCACCCCGGCCCAGGTCGTCGCCAACGGCGGCTTCGAGAGCGGCACGTCACCCTGGACCCAGTCCTCGACCAGCGTGATCACCAGCCGCTCCGGCCAGTCCGCCCACGGCGGCGCGAGCTTCGCCTGGCTGGACGGCACCGGCTCCACCCACACCGACACCCTCTCGCAGAGCGTCAGCATCCCCTCCGGATGCGCCGCGACGCTCTCCTTCTGGCTGCACGTCGACACCGCCGAGACCACCTCGTCCACGGCGTACGACAAACTCACGGCGAAGATCGGCAGCACCACGCTGGCGACCTGGTCCAACCTGGACAAGAACACCGGGTACGTGAAGAAGTCGTTCGACGTGTCCGCCTTCGCCGGCCAGACCGTGTCCGTCGCCTTCACCGGCACCGAGGACTCCAGCCTCCAGACCAGCTTCGTCGTCGACGACGTCGCCCTCGACACCTCCGCCGCCACCACCCCGGGCGACACCACCCGCACCCCGGCGTCGCCGTCGTACACCGTCAGCCTGACCAGCAACTCCGCCGGCACCGGCTGGACCGGCCACGAGAGCGTGACCTTCACCAACGCCTCCGCGACCGCGCTCAGCGAGATCTACCTCAGGCTGTGGGACAACTACCACGGCACCTGCTCGGCCCCGCCGATCACCGTCAGCAACGTCACCGGCGGCACCGCAGGCGCCCTCTCGGTCGCCTGCACGGCCTTGGAGGTCGCCCTGCCGGCACCGCTGGCGCAGGGCCAGAGCACCACGATCGGCTTCGACCTGGGCATCACCGTGCCCAGCGGCGCCGACCGGTTCGGCCACGACGGCGCCTTCAGCATGATCGGCAACGCCCTGCCCGTCCTCGCGGTCCGCGACGGCTCCGGCTGGCATCTGGACCCCTACACCAACAACGGCGAGTCCTTCTACTCCCTCGCCGCCGACTTCGAGGTGACCCTGGACCACCCCAGCAGCCTCCTGGTCCCGGCGACCGGCACCTCCGTCGACACCCCCGGCACCAGCGGCCGTACCGTCACCACCGCCACGGCCTCCAAGGTCCGTGACTTCGCCTGGGCGGCCGGGCCGTTCACCAAGATCTCCGGTACCTCCCCGGGGGGCGTACCGGTCAACATCTACTCGGTGTCGGGCATCAGCTCCTCCAGCGCCCAGTCCATGCTCACCACCGCCAGGTCGGCGGTCGACGCCCACGCCGGCCGCTTCGGGGCCTACCCCTACGGCGAACTGGACGCGGTCATCGACAACAACTTCTGGTTCGGCGGGATGGAGTATCCCGGCTTCGTCCTCGACCTCGTCAGCACCACCGCCCTCACCCACGAGATCGGCCACCAGTGGTGGTACGGCATCGTCGGCGACGACGAGTACAACAGCCCCTGGCTTGACGAGGCGTTCACCGACTACGCCACCGACCTGGCACAGGGGCTGACCGGCACCAACTGCTGGAACAGCGTGTCCTGGGCCTCGTCGGCCGAGAAGATCACCAACTCGATGGCCTACTGGGACGCCCACTCCTCCCGCTACTCCACCGTCGTCTACGGCTACGGCAAGTGCGCCCTGCACGACCTGCGCCGCCTCATCGGTGACACCGCCATGACCAACCTCCTCAAGAGCTATGCCGGTTCGCACTGGTACGGCGTCTCGACCACCGCCGAGTTCAAGGCGGCGGCCCAGGCCGCGACCAGCACCGACCTGACGTCGTTCTGGACCACGCACCGCATCGACGGCTGACACCCGACAGGACGGGGCGGGGAACATCCCCGACGGGCACGGCACCGGCCCGGGTTCCTTCCCGCTCCGTCCGATCACCGCCGTGTGATACCTCTGTCGTCGTCCCCACGCCGACGAACCCTGGTGTCCTCCACATGAGCAACTCCCGCCCTTTCAGCCTGCGTCGCAGCGAGATAGCCGTGAGTCCCGAGCGACTCGCGATGTTCGGCGACGCCGTCTTCGCGATCGCCATCACCCTGCTCGCCCTCGACATCACCGTCCCCGAAGGCCTGCACGACTCGGAGGTCCCGCACGCCCTGCGGGAGTTGCTGCCCGCGATCGGCGCGTACCTGCTGAGCTTCGCCGTCATCGGCGTGCTCTGGCTGAGCCAGCACGCCATGTTCCGGATGGTCGAGACCGTCGACCGCGGGCTGCTCTACCTGTACTTCGCCCTGCTCGCGGTCGTCGCGGCGCTGCCCTTTCCGACCAGGCTGATCAGCGAGTACGGCGAGACGGCGGCGGCCACGGCGTGCTACTCGGGCGCGATCGCGCTGTCCCTCGTTCTCCTCGGCGCAATGCACCTGCGGCTGCTGGCCGCCCCGTCGCTGGCGGCCCCGGGCACGGCACCCGGGGAGCTGCGGACGTCGGTCCGCCGCAGCGTCCTGCAGGTGCTGGTCTTCGTCACCTCGATCCCGCTGGCGTTCTGGTCACCCGGCCTCGCCAAGTACTGGTGGCTGCTGGTGATCCCGGTCCGCGCCCTGCACCGGACGCCGGCACCGTCCGGGCCGGCCACGGCCGAGGAACAGCAGCCCTAGGCCGCCGGTCCGGGTCAGGGGATGGCCAGTTCGGCCCAGATGGTCTTCCCGGACCCGGTGTAGCGCGTGCCCCAACGCTGCGACATCTGGGCGACGAGGAACAGGCCACGGCCGCCCTCGTCGTCCCGGCGGGCCCGCCGCAGGTGCGGTGCCGTGTGCGCGTTGTCGGAGACCTCGCACAGCAGGCTGCGGTCCCTGATCAGCCTCAGCAGCACGGGCCCGGTGGCGTACCGGATGCTGTTGGTGACCAGCTCGCTCACCACAAGCTCCGCGGTGAACGCCAGGTCGGACAGGCCCCAGGTCTCCAGCTGGCGCTCCGTGTCCGTGCGCGCCCGCGCGACCATCGCCGGGTCGGGCGGCAGCTCCAGGTCCGCCACCTGGCCGGCTCCCAGCCGCCGGGTGCGGACCAGCAGCAGGGTGGCGTCGTCCGCCTGCGGCCCCGGCGGCAGCGTCGACAGCGCCCGGTCGCACAGCTCCTCCAGCGGGCACCGCTGCCAGGTGAGCACATGGGCGAGACGGTCGATGCCGCTGTCGATGTCGGTGCGCCGGTCCTCCACCACCCCGTCGGTGAAGAACGCGACCACGCTGCCGTTGGACAGGCTCAGCTCGACGTTCTCGTAGGGCAGGCTGCCCAGCCCCAGCGGCGGCCCCGGCGCCAGCGCGGACAGCGCCACCGAGCCGGTCGCGTCGGCCACGATCGGCGGCGGATGCCCCGCGCTCGCCCAGACACAGCGGCCGCTCACCGGGTCGTAGATCGCGTACAGGCAGGTCACCCCGAGCGCCTCGTCGCCGAGCCCGTCGTCCGCGTGGGGTTCGGAGTCCTGCGCGACCAGGCCGTCGAGCCGGGTCAGCAACTCCGCCGGGTCGAGGTCCAGCAGGGCCAGGGTCCGTACGGTGGCACGCAGCCTGCCCATGGTCGCGGCCGCGTGCACACCGTGGCCGACCACGTCGCCGACGGTCAGCCCCACCCTGGCACCGGAGAGCGGGATCAGGTCGAACCAGTCGCCGCCGACGCCCACCCGGCTGTCGGCGGGCAGGTACCGGTAGGCCACGTCGACCGCGCTCTGCTCGGGCAGGTGCTGCGGCAGCAGGCTCCGCTGCAGCACCAGGGCCGCCGCGTGCTGGCTCGTGTAGCGGCGGGCGTTGTCGATACCGACGGCGGCCCGCTCGGTCAGCTCCACCGCAAGGGTCTGCTCCTCGGGCCCGAAGGGGTCCGGGTTGTGGCTGCGCCGGAAGGTGGCGAGGCCGAGGACCGCGTCCCGGGCGAGCAGCGGGACGAAGAGACTGGAGCGCCGGCCGTCCGGGGCCGGCCCGTCCGGCGATCCCGGCGGGGCGGCGTCGACGACGGGGCGGCTGGTGGCCAGGCTCAGTGCCTGCGGCGACGACGGCGGGTAGGAGACGGGACTGGTCCGGAACTCCTCCGGGGTCCGGCCGTGCATCCGCAGCAGGCTGTGGCCGGGCGCCGAACCCGTCGGCGGCTGCCGGCCCTCGATGACGGCCGGCGGGAGGTCCACCAGCACCTCGTCCGCCAGTTGCGGCACCGCCACGTCGGCGAGCTCCGCGGCCGTGCGGCGGACGTCCAGCGAGGCGCCGATGCGCTTGCCCGCCCGCACGAGCAGCGACAGCCGTTCCTGGGCCCGGTAGCGGTCGGTGATGTCCAGGGACTCCTCGAACAGCCCCAGCGGCTCGCCCCGGGCGTCCACCAGCCGGTGGTACGAGCAGGACCAGACGTGCTCGCGCACGGGGTCGGCGGGGGCCCGTCCCCGGTAGTGCATGCCCATGATCGGTTCGCCCGTCGTGAGCACGTGCTCCATGATCTGGTCCTCGTCGGGAGGATGGTGCCGGGAGATGAACTCGCCCTCGGGAAAGAGATCCGCCGCCGGACGGCCGACGTACTGGGCGACCCCCGCGAGCTCCAGGTCGGTGGAGACGTTGCCCCAGACGACCCGCATGTCCGTGTCGAAGATCGTCAGGCCCACGGAGGACTCGGTGGCCAGCCCCTGCAGCATGGCCAGCTGCGCCTCCCAGCAGCGCAGCTCCGCCAGCTCCGCCGCGACGACGAGGGTGGCGGCCGGGCCCTGGGACGCGAGCGGGCTGAAGGTGACGGCCGCGCGCAGGGTACTCCCGTCCCGGCAGGCCAGGTCCAGGACCGTGCTGCGGGGCCGGTGCGCCGTGCAGAGCGAGGAGGGCCGCTGTTCCGGATCCGTCGCCAGCAGCAGGGCCGCCGGCCGGCCGAGCACGTCCTCGGCCGGATGCCCGAGGAGGCGCTGGGCCGAGGGACCCCAGCCCGAGATGCGGCCGTCGGCGTCCAGCACCGCGGCCGCGGCCTTGGTGAGGTCCAGAGGACTGTGGAAGTCGACGTCGGCCGCGTTCGGAAAACGATCCATGGGCACCGCTTCCCTCCGTGCTCCCTCAGCATCCCGTGCCGCACGACGGACGACAACCGCACGGCCGGCCGTGGCAGCCGCACCACGCGAAGCTCCTGGTCGCCCGGGGCGCGGGACAGACCCTCGTCACCTGTCACGCACGCCCCCGGCGGCGATCCCGGGGTCCAGCCGGGACGGCCCGGCTCCCCGGAGGCGACCGGCGTCGCCGGCGCGGCCCGGGCCGCGCCGCAGGCCGGCCGGAAACGCCGCTCGGCACGGTCCGGGGAGGTGGACCGTGCCGAGCGGGTCAGGGCGGGGCCTGCGTCAGGCGGCCGTGTGCCGCCTGCGGCGCAGGGTCAGGTACGTGCCCGTGGCGCCGGCGGCCACCAGGGCGCCCGCGCCGAGGCTGACCGGAAGGGCCGGGAACTGGCCGGAGCCGGTCGTCGCGGCCGTGTTCACCATCGCCGGGCCCGGGGTGATGTGGGTGCTCACCGGGGCGACGTGGCGGATCGGGCCGATGTGCTTGACGGAACCGTCCGGGTTCAGCAGCACCTGCTTGTTGTTGGGGTGCCGGAAGTCGAACATGTTCGTCAGCGAGCCCGCGGTGGCGTCGAAGGAGTGGTCACCGACGCGGCCGGTGTGCCAGTTGTCCTCGATGAAGCGGGTGATCGAGGACTGGTCGGTCCGGGTGTGGTCGACCTTGTTCACCTTGCTGTAGGGCGAGATGACCAGCAGCGGCTGCCGGGTGCCGGGGCCGCAGCGGTCGGCGTAGCCACCGGACGCGGCCGGGCCGGCCTGGCAGGCGGCGCTGTCGAGGGCCTTGCCGTTGGAGCCGACCGTGGTGTCCTTGGAACCGTTGCGGGGCTTGGCGTAGGCGTGGTCGTACCAGCCGTCGGAGTCGTCGTAGGCGACGACGATCGCGGTGGACTTCCACTGCGGCGAGCTCTGGATGGTGTTGATCTCGTTGACGAGGAAGTGCTGCTCGTCGGTCGGGTCGGAGTAGCCGGCGTGGCCGTCCTGGTACGCACCGGCCTTGAGGAAGCTGACGGCCGGCAGCTTGCCCGCCTTGGCGACCGCGGTGAAGTCGGTCAGGTCGTAGTTGTGGTTGGCCTGGCCGTTGTGACCGATCTCGGTGACGTTCTTCGGCGCCAGGTGGTGCGGGTTGGACGTCGATTTGTAGTAGGAGAACGGGTTGTGGTGCGGGCTGTAGTCGACCACGGAGGCGCCGCCGACGTTGGTGTGCGTGGTGTCGCACTTGGCGTAGGAGCCGGACGTGCCGGTGTAGGCCGTGGACGGGCGGAAGCCGCCCTGGAACCAGCCCCACGTCACGTGCTTGGTGTTGAGCAGGTCACCGATGTTCCTGCCCTGGAGCGCCGCCAGCGCGCTGGTGCTGGTGTGGTCCTTGTCGGAGCAGTCGTCGTAGGCCGGGTCGGGGTCGTTGATGACCGTGCCGACGCCCTTCGCGTTCGGGGACGCGATGGCGTACGAGTCGGGCGTCGACGTCTGCTTTCCGGTGACCGGGTCCACCGAGACCGCGCCGTGCGTCTGACCCGAGGCCAGGTTGAGCGCGCCGGGCGTGGACGGGCCGTAGACCGAGCTGTACGAGCGGTCGTTGAGGGTGTACTGCTGGGCGTAGTTCCACAGACCGGTGACGGTGTTGCCGTCGTAGTAGTCCATCACCAGGCCCGGCTCGCCGAACAGGCCGCCGCTGCACTTGTCGACCTCGGTGTTCTGCACGAACTGGTCGGCCTTGCCGCCGTCGTAGGCCAGCTGCTCGGGCCCGTAGGAGTGGTTCTGGTCGCAGGTCATCGCCTGCGCCGGGGTGAGCCGCTTGGGCGCGTACTGGTTCGGGTTCTTCGTCAGCAGCCCGGCGTGCGCGACGGTGTCGACGTCCTTCGGGGTGCTCTTCGACGCCGTGAACTTCGTGCCGTCGGTGTTCGCGGCCTTCGGGTAGGTGGCGAAGTAGTGGTCGAAGGAGATGTTCTCGTCGAACAGCACGACCACGTGCTTGATCGGGGTCGCGGTCGACGACCCGCCGCCGTGTCCGGCGGGTACGGCGGCCCAGCTGGGCGCGGTGCCCCCGAGGACCGTGAGCGCGGCGGCCCCCGCGAGGGCCCCGAGACTCCTCATCGCCGTTCGTCTTCCTGTGCTGGCCATGCTGGTTCCCCTCCGGGCATGAACGTCACTGCGTCGTACAGGCAGGGATGCTTCGCCCGCTTCCCGGCGCTCCGGCGGAGCCATGATGGCGGGTGAGTGAACACCGGGTCAGGGATGCTGGGGCAAATCTTGACTGTGTGTTGACCGTCTGGGCTACGGAAATGCGCCGAAGTTGTTCGGACAGGCTCAGGTCAGCAGGGCGCGTCCGTACCAGTCGCTGCGGTCCCGCACCCCGGGCAGGGCGAAGAAGTAGCCGCCGCCGAACGGCGAGATGTAGTCGACCAGCGGTTCCCCGGCCAGCCGCCTCTGCACGGTCTCGAACTGCCGGGCCAGGTCCTGCTGGTAGCAGCAGAACAGCAGCCCCATGTCGAGGTTGCCGTTGCTGTCCATGCCCCGGTCGTAGTTGTAGGCGCGGCGCAGGAGGCGTTGGTCGGCGGTGGCCGGGGTGCGCGGGTTGGCCAGCCGGATGTGCGCGTCCAGCGGGATGACGTCGCCCTTGGGGTCGTCGGCGTAGTCGGGCGTGTCGTGCTCGGCGTCGCCGTCCAGGGGGGCCCCGGACTCGCGCGAGCGGCCGAACATCCGTTCCTGCTCGCTGAGCGAGACCCGGTCCCAGAACTCCACCAGCATCCGGATCAGCCGTACCACCTGGTAGCTGCCGCCCACCGCCCACTCCGGTTCGCCGGAGTCCTTGCCGACCCACACCAGCCGGTCCATCTCCCGGGCGCTGCCGGTCTCCGGGTTGGCGGTGCCGTCCTTGAAGCCCAGCAGGTTGCGCGGGGTGCCGGACGGGCGGGGCGGGCTGGTGAAGCCGTCCAGCCGCCAGCGGACCTGCATACCACCCCGGGTGTGCCGGGCCATGTCGCGCAGGGCGTGCAGCACGGTGTCCGTGTCGTCCGCGTGCAACTGCAGACTGAGGTCGCCATGGCACCACTCGGGGCGCAGGTCGTCGTCCGGGAACGCCGGCATCGTCGTCAGCCGACGCGGTCTCAGGTTCCAGAGCCCGTAGCGGTGGTCGAAGAGCGAGGCACCGAGGCCGACGGTCACCGCGAGCGCACCGGACGGGAGTCGTCCGCCGAGGACACCCGAGTCGGCGGGCGGGGCGGTGATCCCGGCCGGGTCCGGGGTGCCGCCCGAGGTCAGGAAGCGGGCGCGGTCGGTGAGCGTGCGCAGCAGCTCGGTCAGCTCGGCGCGGCTTTCGGCGGTGACGTCGAAGGAGGCGAACACGGTCGTCCGGCGGGGCGCGGCGATCGCCGCCTGCTGGCGGGCGCCGTGGAAGGGGGCGATCGGGCCGGGGGCGGTGGCGTCCGTGCCGGGGGCGGCCGCGCCGCCGGCGGCCAGCCCGGCCCCCGCGAGGGCCGCGCCGCGCAGGAACCCGCGGCGGCCCACCGCGCCCTTGCCGGCCGTCTCGTTCGCGCTCATACCGTCCTCCGCGGATCGCACAGGGTGGCCACCGACGCCAGCCGCTCCACCAGGTCGCCGAGGACCGCGTCGACGTCCTCGCGCTGCCGGTGACCGAGCTTCGCCGGCGGCGTCCAGGTGCCGCCGTGCCGGAAGCCGTCGAGCACCGTCCCGGCCCGCTGCAGCTCGCTCTCCAGACCGGCCAGGTCCGGGTACCGGCCGGCCAGCAGGGGGTGCAGCCGGGACAGGACCTGAACGGTGCCGTCCAGGTTGGCGCGGGCGGTGGCGAGGTTGCTGCCGCTGCCGTAGTCGGTACGGCCGGTCAGCTCGAACTGCACCGTGTTCTCCAGGATCTCGTGCGCCCGCAGCCCCAGCTGGGCGGGTTCCATCCGGGTCTGCGCCCAGTCGTCGCGCAGCGTGGTGACCGCCTTCACCAGGTCCGCGGCCGGGCCGCGCAGGTCCGTGGCCGACTCGCCGTGCCACAGGCCGTACTCGATCCGGTGGAAGCCGGTGAAGTCCTTGTCGTGCACCCCGCCGGGCAGTCCCGCGTCGGTGCCGTTGATCGCGCCGTCGGCGTCGCCGAAGGCGTCGTACGCCGCGCCCAGCCGCTCGTACTCCAGATGCGCGGGCAGCCAGGCCGTGCGGGCGCCGGCCAGGTCGCCGCGGTCGATCGCGTCGCGCAGGGCGGTGGTCAGCCGTACGACGCCGGACAGGCCGCCGCCGACCCACGTCTGGTAGGCGAGCGCCGGCGGGATCAGGTCGTGCTCGGTGACCGGGGCCGCGGCCGGGCCGCTGCTGCCCCTGGCGATCCGGACGGTCGGCCCGGTGACCGCGTCGGCGTCGTCGGGCACGCACTTGAACGCGTACGCGCCCTTGCCGAGCCGGACGGTCAGCTCCCGGGTCGTACCGGGCCCGATGTCCTCGACCTCGCCGTACACGGCCTGGCTCCTCGGGTTCTCCAGGAAGACCTCGGCGGCCCCGTCGGTCGGGTTGTGCAGGTCGAAGACCTGGAGACCGGACACCGGCGCGCGCCACCCCCGGCCGCAGCGGCTGGCGGACACCTCGACCGCGGTGTGCGGCAGCGCGGCCGGGTCGGCGTGCGCGGGGCGTGAGTCGCGCGTGAACGCCAGCACTCCGGCCACCAGGCAGACGACCGCGACGCCGACGACCGTCCAGGGACGCAACGACCTCCAGTTGGGGCCGGACAACACCATCCCGAGCTCCCGGGGGTTCGTACCGTTCGTGATCGCCTCATGTTAGGCAGCCCTTGGTACTCGAACGGCCGTCCAGGGAAAGCCATGACCAAGAGTTCCCTGCCGGTTCACCCGACCTCCGGCGGAGCCGCTCGGTCGGAACCGGGCTGGACCAGCCGGAAGAAGGCGCGGGCCCCGGCCGGCCGCACGGACTGCCGCAGCCGTGCCGGGAGCGGAACCGCGGCGGGCGCCGGGGCGGGGCGCCCGCCAGGCGCGGGAAGAGGGCCTCGGCGTTGCCGCGGTCCACGGCCGCGCGCGTGCCGGGGTCGACACCGCTGTCCAGTCCGTTGGCGAAGTGCTGGCCGGCCGCGGCGGGTGCGAACGGCCGGTCGCTGCCGGACAGGACGTGGCCGGGCCGGGCGAAGGCGAGGATCCGCTTCCTGCGGGTCGACGAACGCCACCACACCATCGCCGTGGCCGGTGTCCGCGGTCTGCCGGTCGACCCCGTCCGCACCCGCGTCCAGCACCTCACCATCCAGTGCGAGTGCCTCGACGACCTGGCCCGCGGCTACCAGCGGGTCCACGAACTCGGCTTGGACATGGCCCTGTCCGTCGGGCAGCACACCGACGACAAGGAACTCTCCTACCACGCCCGTACCCCGTCCGGCTTCGAGCGGGAGGCCGGCTGGAAGCCGATCGTCATCGTCGAGTCCACCGGGGAACCCGGCACCCACCAGGGCATCAGCGTCTGGGGCCACACCCCGGTCGGCCGGACCGTCCTCGACAGGCTCGACCAGTTCCGCTGCGGCGCCCGCTCCCTGCTCCACCCGGAGAAGACCGTCCCCGCGCCGAGCGGAGCCGGCATCCCCGACGACTGACGCCGACCGCCGGCGAGGCGGCCCGGCCGAGGTCCCCGGACGTCCTTCGACGGGGCGGCGTGCTCCGGACCCGGCGGACACGAGAAGATCGTCGGTGACCCACGCGTCCACCCGATCCCGGAAGGAACCGACGAGACCATGCGCCTCATCGCGGCCGGCGGCCCGGCGGAGGTGTCCGGATGACCGGCGCCGACGAACACGTCCTGCGACACGTCGACGGACGGGCCGGGCATCTCACGCTCAACCGGCCGAAGGCCATCAACGCCCTGACGCACGCCATGGTGCGACGCATCGACGAGGCGCTCACGGAGTGGGAGCACGACCCCGCCGTCCAGACCGTCGTCATCACCGGCGCGGGGGAGCGCGGCCTGTGCGCGGGCGGGGACATCCGTGCCGTCCACGACGACGCCCGGGACGGCGACGGCTCGGCCGCGGCCGCGTTCTGGCGGGACGAGTACCGGCTCAACGCGCGCATCGCCCGGTACCCCAAGCCGTACGTCGCGGTCATGGACGGCATCGTGATGGGCGGCGGGGTCGGCGTCTCGGCGCACGGCAGCGTCCGGATCGCCACCGAGCGGTCGCTGATCGCCATGCCGGAGACCGGGATCGGCTTCGTGCCCGACGTCGGCGGCACGTACCTGCTCGGCCGCGCGCCCGGCGAACTCGGCACCCATCTCGCCCTGACCGGCGCCCGGATCGGCGCCGCCGACGCGATGCTGTGCGGACTCGCCGACCACTGCGTGCCGCCGGACTCGATCCCCGCGTTCGTCGCCGACCTGGCCGGCCTCCCGGTACCCGAGGCGCTCGCCCGGCGGGAACGGCAGGCACCCCCTGGGGAGTTGGCCGGGCACCGGACGTGGATCGACGCCTGCTACGCGGCCGGCACCGTCGAGGAGATCGTCCAGCGGCTGCTCGCGCACGGCGACCCGGCGGCGAAGGAGGCGGCGGACACCCTGCTCACCAGGTCCCCCACCGCCCTGAAGGTCACCCTCGCGGCGCTGCGCAGGGCCCGCCGACTCGGCTCGCTGGAGCAGGTCCTGGACCAGGAGTACCGCGTCTCCTGCGCGACCCTCACCACCCATGACCTGGTGGAGGGCATCCGGGCCCAGGTCGTCGACAAGGACCGCACCCCGCACTGGTCCCCGGCCACCCTCGCCGGGGTCGCCGACGCGGACGTCGACCGCTTCTTCGCCCCGCTCGGCGAGCGCGAACTGGGCCTCGCCCCAGCCGCCTGACCGGCTCGACCGGCCGCCCATCAGGCGCGAGACGAAGATCACGCCTGGTGGTGCGGTCTTGGCCGTGCTCCTGACACGCGGTACGGTCTGTCCGATATCGACGACGGCGAGACGGAACCCGGTGGGAATCCGGAACGGTCGCGCCACTGTATGCGAGAGCCCCACAGCTGCTCGTGAGTCAGACCCGTGGCCGTCGTCCTGTGCACCACCGAGTTGGGACGCGAACTCCCAGAGGAGGTCCTGCCATGGCGCAGACCGTCGCTCCGCCGACAGCCAACACCCCCGCCGTGCCCGCCAAGCTGCCGCTGTCCGCGATAGCCCCCTGGGCGGTCTTCTTCGGCATCCTGATGCTGGTCCTGCTCTACTTCGTCGGCGCCGAACAGGGCGCCACCTCCGTGTTCAGCGGCACGGACGTCCACGAGTGGGTGCACGACGCCCGCCACCTGCTCGGCTTCCCCTGCCACTGACGCGAGGGGCGCCGAACCACCCATGAACTCCGCAACGGTCCGCAACCTCCTGGTGCGGGGCATGCTCGCCGGCCTGGCCGCCGGCCTGCTCGCCCTCGTCGCCGCCTACCTGCTGGGTGAGCCGAACGTCGACAAGGCGATCAGCTTCGAGGACGCCCACTCGCACGAGCACGAGATGGAGGTCGTGTCCCGCTCCCTGCAGTCCACCGCCGGCCTCGCCACCGGTGTCCTCGTCTACGGGGTCGCCTTCGGCGGCATCGCCGCCCTGGCCTACTGTTTCGCCCTCGGCCGCGTCGGCGGTCTCTCGGCGCGGGCGACGGCGCTGCTGCTGTCCGGCTGCGCCCTGGTCGCCGTGTACGTGGTGCCGTTCCTGAAGTACCCGGCCAACCCGCCGTCGGTGGGCGACCCGGACACCATCGGCAAGCGGACCACGCTGTACTTCCTGATGATGCTGCTCAGCGTGCTCCTCGCGGTCGCCGCCACCATCCTCGGCAAGCGGCTCCGGCCGCGGCTGGGCACCTGGTGGGCGACGGTCCTCGCGGTGGCCGCGTTCGCCGTCGTCATCGGGCTGGCGTACCAGTTCCTGCCGGTCGTCAACGAGGTGCCGGCGGACTTCCCGGCCGCCCTGCTGTGGCGGTTCCGGCTCTCGGCGCTCGCCATCCAGGTGGTGCTGTGGGGCGGATTCGGTCTGCTCTTCGGCGAGTTGGCCGAACGCGTCCTCAACCCCAAGCCCGCGAAGGCCCCGGCCGCCGCGCGCACGGTGCCCGCTGCGCACTGACCGGCACCGCGTCACACCGCACGACACGAGAGGGCCCACCGGAACCGTCCGGGGGCCCTCTGCGGTACGTCCGCCGTGAACCGGCCCTGCACCCGCCGGGTCTTCGGCGCGCGGCCGGTGCCGTACTCGCGTTCGTGACCGCTGACAAGGAAAGATGGGCGCGAGCGATCGATCAACGACTGCGGAGGAAGTGGACTCATGCCGCATGAGCGAGCGGGCCGGCCGGCGGCTCCGGAGGACCTCGTCGACGTGGCCCGGCTGGTCACGGCCTACTACGCACTGCACCCCGACCCGTCCGACCCGGGCCAGCGGGTGGCGTTCGGCACCTCGGGACACCGCGGATCGTCGCTGACGACCGCGTTCAACGAGGACCACATCGCCGCCACCAGCCAGGCCATCTGCGAGTACCGGAGCGGCCAGGGCACCGACGGCCCCCTCTTCCTGGGCGCCGACACCCACGCCCTGTCCGAGCCGGCCAAGGTCACCGCCCTGGAGGTCTTCGCCGCCAACGGCGTCACCGTCCTCGTCGACAGCGCCGACGGCTACACCCCCACCCCCGCCGTCTCGCACGCCGTCCTCACCCACAACCGCGGCCGCACCACCGGCCTCGCGGACGGCGTCGTCGTCACCCCCTCGCACAACCCGCCCGCGGACGGCGGCTTCAAGTACAACCCGCCCAGCGGCGGCCCCGCCGCCTCCGACGCCACCTCCTGGATCCAGGACCGCGCCAACCAGATCATCGCGGGCGGCATGAAGGACGTGCGGCGCATCCCCTACGAGCGCGCGCTCGCCGCGCCGACCACCGGCCGCTACGACTTCATGGGCGTCTACGTCGACGACCTGCCCAGCGTCCTCGACCTCGACGCGGTCCGCGCCTCCGGGCTGCGCATCGGCGCCGACCCGCTCGGCGGCGCCTCCGTCGCCTACTGGGGCCGGATCGCCGAGCGGCACAGCCTCGACCTCACCGTGGTCAACCCGTACACCGACCCCACCTGGCGGTTCATGACGCTGGACTGGGACGGCAAGATCCGCATGGACTGCTCGTCGCCGTACGCGATGGCCTCGCTCATCGAGAAGCGCGCCGAGTTCCGCGTCGCCACCGGCAACGACGCCGACGCCGACCGGCACGGCATCGTCACCCGTGACGCCGGCCTGATGAACCCCAACCACTACCTCGCCGTAGCCATCTCCTACCTCTACCGCCACCGCGAGCAGTGGGCGGCGGACGCCGGCGTCGGCAAGACCCTCGTCTCCTCGTCGATGATCGACCGGGTCGCCGCCGACCTGGGCCGTCAACTGGTCGAGGTGCCGGTCGGGTTCAAGTGGTTCGTCGACGGACTCGTCAGCGGGGCCATCGGGTTCGGCGGCGAGGAGTCGGCGGGCGCCTCCTTCCTGCGCCGTGACGGCTCGGTCTGGACCACCGACAAGGACGGCATCCTGCTCGCCCTGCTCGCCTCCGAGATCACGGCCGTGACGGACAGGACCCCGTCCGAGCACTACGCCGAACTCACCGCCCGCTTCGGTGAACCCGCCTACGCCCGCATCGACGCCCCCGCCACCCGCGAGGAGAAGGCCCTCCTCGGCAAGCTCTCCCCGGCCCAGGTCACCGCCGAGTCCCTGGCGGGCGAGCCGGTCACCGCCGTCCTCACGGAGGCGCCGGGCAACGGCGCGGCCATCGGCGGCATCAAGGTGACCACCGAGAACGCCTGGTTCGCGGCCCGGCCGTCCGGCACCGAGGACGTCTACAAGATCTACGCCGAGTCCTTCCAGGGCCCCGCACACCTGGCCCGGGTGCAGGAGGAGGCGAAGGCGGTGGTGGACGCCGCGCTCGGCGGCTGACGACGGGGACGGCCCGCCGCCGGGCCGTCAGGTCGCGAAGGTGCGGCGGCGGGCCATGGCCTCGGCCAGGTCCGCCGCGGCCCGGCGGGCGTCCGCCGCGAGGTGTGCCGAACCCCAGGCGAGCGCGGTGCGTTCGGCCAGCGCGTACCCGTCGGCAGCCGCCCGGTCCTCGCCGAGCAGCCGGTGCAGGTCGGCCAGGGCGTGCGCGAGCGGACGGCTCGCGTACGCCGCACCCGCCGCGCCGGCCAACTGGTCCCGCAGCGGCCGCAGGTGCCCGAGGAGGGCGGCCGCCGTGCCGTGGTCCCGGTGTACCACGGCGAGCTGGGCGCGGAAGTCGAGCTCCAGGCCGTAGAGGTGGTCCCGCGGCGGTTCCGCGCCGACGGGTACGGCCAGGGACTCGTCGAGTCTGCCCAGGCGCGCCAGGACCAGCGCCCACGCCACCGCGACCTGGCCGGGCGCCGCCTCGTACACGGTCCGGGTCAGCGGCTCGACGTCGTCCGCGCGGTCCTGGACGAGCCGCATGGTGATCAGCCCGAGGGTGCGCAGACCGGTGGCGTGGTGGGCGCCCACCCGTTGCAGCAGGGTGTCCGCCTCCGCGTAGGCGGCCTCCGCCGCCTCGAAGCGCCCGGCCACGCAGGCCAGCATCGCGGAGGTCGCCGCGCTGAGCCCCTGCGCCCACACCAGCCGGTAGCGGCGGGCGAGGGTCAGTCCCTCCGCGGTGTGCCGGTGCACGGCCGCCGGGTCGTTGCGGACGGCGGCGGTCATCGCGTCCAGGTTCTCGCAGACCCAGCGGTAGGCGGGCAGGTCGTGGCCCCGGGCGAGGTCGCGCAGCTCGGCGGTGAGCGCCGGCCGGGTGCCGGTCCGCAGCTCGTGCGGCAGCAACCGTGCCGAGGCCATCAACGCGGCGGCCATCAGCCGGGGTTCGCCGTCGGCACGGGCGAGGTCCAGCTGGGCGCGGGCCGCCGCCAGGGCCCGCGGCGGGTCCTCGGCGGCGACCGCGTCGACGAGGACCTGGAGGACGCGGGCCCGGGTCGGCCCGTCGAGACCCGGATCGGCCGCGAGCCGTTCGAGGCGGGCCAGCGCGGTCCGGTCGTACGGCCCTTCGAGCCGGCTGCGCCAGGCCGCGGGCTCGGTCCAGGCCCCGTACACGGCCGCGACCAGGTCGCCGCGGTCGGCCTGCTCGGCGAGTTCCACCGCGCGCTGCCGGGTGCGCCGGGCCGCGTCGGTGGCGCCGGTGCGCACCTGTGCGCCCAGCAGCCGTACCAGCAGCTCGATCAGCCGGTCGGGCGGGGCGTCGTCGCCCGTGGCCGCGGTGAAGGTGTCGATCGCCTGCTGGATCAGGGTGACGGCGACGTCGTGGGCGTAGCGCCGCTCGGCTGCCTCGGCGGCGCGCAGTGCGTAGTCGACGGCGAGCGGAGCGTCGGCCGTGCTGCCGGATCGGGCGAAGTGGTGTGCCAGGGCGGCGAGTTCGCCGGGCCGGTGGTGGCGCAGCAGGCGCGCGACGCGGGCGTGCAGCCGGGACCGCCGGGCGCCGGAGAGGTCGGCGTAGACGGTGTCGCGGACCAGGGCGTGCACGAACCGGACGCGGCCGGGCCCGGGTTCGGCGAGCAGGTCGGCGGCGAGCGCCGCGTCGAGGCCCTCCAGCACCTGCTCCTCGTCCGCGTCGGCGGCATCGACGAGCAGGGCGACCTCGGCCTCCAGACCCAGTACGGCGGTGAGCTGGACGACGGACCGGGCTGCGGCGGGCAGCAGGGCGAGGCGCCTGCGCAGCACGTCGCGCACCCCCTGGGGGACCTCGGAGACCGCGACCAGGGCGCCCTCGTCGGCCAGCAGCCGGGCGCTCTCCAGGACGTAGAAGGGATTGCCGCCGGTGCGCTCGGCGAGTGCCGCCACCGTCGCCGGATCCACGGGCGTCCCGCAGACGGCCGTGACCAGGGTGGCGGTGTCCCGCACCGGCAGACCGCCCAGCGCGATCCGGTACGGGGCGCCGGGGGCGAGCTGGGCGAGGGTCTTGAGCAGGTGTTCGCCGACCTCCGTGGGCCGGTAGCCGGCCACGGTGAGCAGGGGCACCCCGGTGACCGCGGCCGCCGCCTCGACCAGGGCCAGCGTCTCGGCGTCCGCCCGGTGCAGGTCTTCGAGGAGGACGGCGAGGGGCGCCCGGGAGGCCGCGGCGCGCAGCCAGGCGGCGAAGGCGCGGTGCATGCGGAAGCGGCCGGCGCTGGCCTCGCCGTCCGGGGCGGGGGCGGCCGTGTTCTCCGGCTCCCGCAGCAGCACCGTCAGCTCCTCCGGCCGGGCCGGGGGCACCTCGCGGGCGAGCGCGCCGAGCGCCTCCACCCAGGCCCAGGCGGGCGGTGCCCCCTCGTACTCGGGGCAGCGCCCCACCACCACCCGCCAGCCGGCCTCGCGCAGCCCGGCCGCGGCCCGGCCGAGGAACGCGGACTTGCCCGCCCCGGCCGCACCGGTGACCAGCACCAGTCCGCCGCCGTCGCGTGCGGCGCGGGCCGCCCCCGCCAGGGCCCGCAACTCCTGGCCCCGGCCGACGAACAGGCCGGGGCCGGTGCGCGCGGGGAGTTCGGTGGCGGGCTCGGGCACGGCCGCCCGCAGCACGTCGAACCGCCCGTTGAGCACGGCGTGTTCCACCTCCCGCAGCGCGGGCCCGGGATCGCAGCCCAGCTCGGCGCGCAGGACCGCGCCGGCGCGGCGTACCGCGGCGAGGGCGTCGGCCTGCCGGTCGCAGGCCCAGTGGGCGAGCGCGAGCAGCCGCCAGCCCTCCTCGCGCAGGGGAGCGTCCCGGACCAGCGACTCGGCGTCGGCCGCGGCCTGTGCGGCCCGGCCGGTGCCCAGGTCCGCGGCCACGGCCAGTTCCCGGGCCTCCGCGCGCAGCCCGGTCAGCCGGGCCACCTCGGCGGCCGCCCACGCCTCGTCCGCGTGCTCGGCGAAGGCAGGCCCCCGCCACCAGCCCAGCGCCTCGGCGAGCAGCTTCCGGGCCTCCTCGGGCGGAGCGGTACGGGCCCGCCCGACCCAGGTCTCGAACCGCCAGGCGTCCACCGCGTCCGCGGCCAGCCGCAGGGCGTACCCGGGCGCCGCGGTGACCAGGACGGTGGCCGGCGCCCGCGGCGGGCGTCCCGGTTCCAGCGACCGGCGCAGGTTGGACAGGTACGCGTGCAGCGACACATCGGCCCTGGCCGGCGGCTCGCCCCGCCACAGCGCGTCCGTCATCCGGTCCACCGGCACGACAGCGCCCCGGGCCGCGACCAGCAGGGCCAGCACGGCGCGCTGCCGCGGAGCGCCCAGCTCGACCGGTGTCCCGGCGACTTCGGCACCCAGTGGACCCAGGACTCGCAAACGCAGCACGCCGCCGGAATCTACCCGAGCGGTGCGTCGATCCTGTCAACAGACGTTGAACGCGCACTGGACGGGACCGCCAAGCCGCGCGCCAAGCGGACGCCAAGAGGAGTCCGCGACCGTGGGCAGCTCGCCGCCCACACCGGATCGTTGGAGCAAGCAAGCGTGTCCCTCAACAGCAGCCACGGCGCCTCCGCCACCGCCGAGCGTCCTCACACCCACGAAATGGTCGTGGTCCACCGGGTCTTCCGCCGGGAGTCGGCGCTGCTGCCCCGGCTGGTGCGCGCCGTCCCCGACGGCGACCGGGTCCGTGCCGCGCGGGTGGCCGCGGCGCTGCGCGACTACACCCTCGGCCTGCACCACCATCACCACGCCGAGGACGAACTGGTCTGGCCGCTGCTGCGGGACCGCGCCGCGCACGACGGGGCGCTGGTGGACCGGATGACCGAGCAGCACGCGGCGATCGACCGCACCCTGGCGGCGGTCGAGGAGTGGACGCCCGTGTGGGAGCGGTCCGGAGACCGGATACCCGGCGAGGAGCTGGCGCTGGCCCTGGCCGCCCACCGGATCGCGCTCCTCGAGCACCTCGATGAGGAGGAGCGCTCGCTGCTCCCGCTGGTCGCCGAGCACCTCACCGTCCCGGAGTGGGAACTGGTCGGACAACGCGGCCTGGAAGGGCTGCCGAAGAACAAGCGCCTGCTGGCCCTCGGCGCGATCCTGGAGGAGGCCACCCCCGAGGAGGGCGCCCACTTTCTGGGCAAGGCCCCGCTGATCGGCCGGCTCCTGTGGCGGGCCGTCGGCCGCCGCCAGTACGCCGCCCACTGCCGGAGCATGCGTGCCCCGCTGGACGGAGAGTAGATCATGGCCCTCCTCGACTCCGCGCCGCTCGACGTCCTCGACGCCTACCGGACCTGCGAGTTCGCGACCCTCGGCCGGGACGGCACCCCGCTCGCCTGGCCGACGGCCGTGCGCCGCCGCCCGGACGGGACGCTGCTGCTCAGCACCTCCCTCGCGTTCGCGCAGAAGGCGCTGAACATCCGCCGGGACGGCCGCGTCGCCCTGCTCTTCTCCGACCCCACCGGCAGCGGCCTGGACCGACCCCCGCAGATTTTCGTCGGCGGTCACGCCGAGTGCCCCGACGAGATCATGGCCGGCCCGCAGGGCGCCGAGGACTACTGGCGGATGCTGTTCGCACGGCAGCCGCACAGCAGGTCGTACGTCACCGCGCCGATGCGACTGGTGATGGACTGGTACTACCTGCGCCTGCTGATCACCGTCACGCCGCAACAGGTCGTCGTGCGCTCCCCGTTGCCGCCGGCCGAGGCGCCCGGCACGCCGCCCGGTGAACTGGTCGGCGCCGTGCAGCTCGCCCGCTTCCCGACCGCGGTGCTCGCCGCACGCGACGCCTCCGGCGCGCCGGTACTGGCCCGCACCCGGCCGGTGCCCACGGGCGAGGGCTTCGCCGTGGACGTACCGGCCGACTGCCCGGCCGCCGAAGGCCCCGCCGCGCTGCTGGTGCACCGGCACGACGAACGCCTCAACCACATGCACAACGCCCTCGTGCGCGGCGAACTGCGGGCCGACGGAACCGGCCGGGTGCTGGTTCCCGCCAAGGTGGTGGAGCCGATGGGGTCGGGCCGGGTGAGCGACGCGCTGAGCGTGCTGCGCAGCACGAGGCAGGCCACCGATCGCTATCTGGGCCGGCGGGGCCTGCCCCGGCCACGGGTGCGGTGGGCGGAGTTCAGGGCGCTGGCACGGGACGCGCGGCGCAGCTGACGTCCGCGGCCGGCAGCCGTCCGGTGGCGAGATACGCGTTGACCGCCGCGTCGGCGCAGTTGCTGCCGTACACCCCGAACACCGCGTGCTGGTCCGCACCGCGCAGGGTCACCAGCCGGGAGCTGGGCCAGTCGCGGTGCACCGCCCGGGCGCCCGCGTAGACGGTGCGCGGGTCGCCGGTGGCGTTGACGAGGAGGGCCGGCAGGTCGTCCCGGATCGTGGTCGGGCGCTCGCGCGGCGGGTCCCAGAAGGCGCACGGCCCGATGTTGTTGGTCACGGGCCCGAACAACGGGTCCTGGACGCGGGCCTGTTGGACGTCACGCCAGTACGTCCGCGGGCCACGGGGCGCGGCGACGTCGCCGCAGAGGATCGCCATCTGCACGCTGCCGTACGCCGACTTGGAACCGGTCAGCATGAAGCCGAGCGAGTCGGCGAGCCAGGGGCTCGGCTCGACGGTCCGGCCGTCGGCCGCGTCCCGCAGGTCGCCGACGGCCGCCGCGAGGTCGCCGTACGCCGCGTCGTCGTCCTGCGAGAGGCCGCTGAAGACGACCATCGGCGCGACGCTGTCGTCCACCCGGTAGCCGCCCACCCGCAGCGGCGCACGCCCGGCGGCGGCCTGGACACGGTCCACGACGGCCGGCACCGCGTCCCGGCTGCGTCCCAGGCCGTACGTGGTGTCGCGGGCGGCGGCCCAGGCGGCCCAGTCCCGCAGCGCGTGCCGGTTGGCGGCCTCCGAGCCGCGCAGCAGACGGGGGCCGTACCGGTCGGAATCGGCCACCCCGTCCAGGACCACCCGGTCCGTGCGGTCCGGGAACATGGTGGCGTACACCTCGCCCAGGTAAGTGCCGTACGAGTAGCCGAGATAGGAGATCCGCCGCTCACCGAGGGCCGCGCGGATCACGTCCATGTCCCGCGCGGTGTTCCGGGTGGTGGCGTACGGCAGGACGTCGCCCGCGTACTTCCGGCAGTCGCGGGCGAGTTCCTCGGCGAAGGCGGTCGAGCGGTCGAAGCCGGTCCGGTCGTGGCCCGGGTCTCGTCTCCCGGCCAGTAGGTGTCGCGCAACCCGAGGGGCCGGATCACCCGGCGGCTGATCTCGTCCTCGGGGCTGTGCCCGGTCACTGTGCGGACGATCAGGCCCAGCACGAGGTGGTTGGTGGTGGCGTAGTGCCAGGACGTCCGCGGGCGGGGGGGCGAGGGCCCGGGCGATCAACTCGCCCGCCTCGAAGTGCCGGTACCGCAGCCGCTCGGGGTGCTCCCATTCGGGTGCGTCGAGATGGTCGGGCAACCCGCTGGTGTGCCACAGGAGTTGATGTCCGGTGATGCGCCGGCCGTCGTAGCCGTCGGCGTCGACCAGGCCCGGCAGGTAGCGGTCGACGGTGGCGTCGAGGGAGAGCCGGTGCTCGGCCGCGAGTTGCAGGACGACCGTCGCGGTGAACGTCTTGGTGACGCTTCCGGCGCGCAGCCGGTCGGTGGCGTTCATCGGGCGGCCGGTGCGCAGGTCGGCCGTACCGGAGGTCTCGGTCCAGCGCCCGCACGGGCCGGCGGCGAGGACCGAGGCTCCGGCGAGGTGGTCGTCGGCGGTCGGCCGGGTCAGCACCTGTCGAACGCCGTCCGGCGGACCGCACCGCTCGCCGGGCCCCGCAGGCGACGAGCGTGCTGGGGCCGCCGGTGGGGAGGCCGGCACGAGCGCCGCCACCGACAACACCAGGGTGGACTTCAGGGAGAGCGTTGCCATGCGTCATCACGCCAGGCGCGGCCGGTCCCGCGATCACTGCAGCCTGCTGCCGCATTCCCCATGGGGGCACCCCCCGGCCGGAGCCTGCGGCGAACCCCCGCACGGCCAAGCCTGCTTGGCGAAATCCAGCTGTGGTTCGGTAGCGCCCCGCAGGGGTGCGGGGAACTGCGCGACCGGCCACGACGGCGCGGCAGTCGGCAGGTCGCGGCGATCCCGGCGGACCGCTCAGGCAGACCGGCACTCCGCGAGCCGCTTCGCCAGGAACCTGCGCTCCGCCGCGTTCTCCGTCAGCTCCAGCGCCCGTGCGTACGACTCGGCCGCCTCCCGGACCCGCCCCATACGGCGCAGCAGGTCGGCGCGGGTCGCGGGCAGCAGGTGATAGCCGGTCAGGTCGTCCTCCGCCGCCAACTCCGCGACCAGGGCGAGCCCCGCCTCCCCGCCCTCGGCCATGCCCACGGCGACCGCGCGGTTCAGCCGGACCACGGCCGAGGGGAGGTACCGCTGGAGTTCGCCGTAGAGGCCGGCGATGTCGGCCCAGTCGGTGTCGGCGGCGGCCGGCGCGGTGGCGTGGCAGGCGGCGATGGCGGCCTGGATCTGGTACGGGCCGGGGCGTCCGCGGCGCAGCGCGCCGTCCAGGAGTGCGGTGCCCTCGTCGATCTCGGCGCGGTCCCATGCCGTGCGGTCCTGGTCCTCCAGGGTGACCAGGTCGCCCGCCCGGTCCACCCGGGCGTCCCGGCGGGCGTCGTGCAGCAGCAGGAGCGCGAGCAGCCCGACGACCTCCGGCTCGTCGGGCATCAGGCGGGCCAGCAGCCGCGCCAGCCGGATCGCCTCGGCGCACAGGCCGGCCCGCATCAGGCCGTCGCCGGCCGTGGCCGCGTACCCCTCGTTGAACAGCAGGTACAGCACGCCGAGGACGCCCGTGGTGCGTTCGGGCAGCAGATGCGCGGGCGGCACCCGGTACGGGATGCCGGCGTTGCGGATCTTCCGCTTGGCCCGCACCAGCCGCTGCGCCATCGTCGCCTCGGGGACGAGGAAGGCGCGCGCGATCTCGGCCGTGGTCAGCCCGGCCAGGGTGCGCAGCGTCAGCGCGACCCGGGCCTCGACCGGCAGCGCCGGGTGGCAGCAGGTGAAGACCAGCCGCAGCCGGTCGTCCGTCACCCCGCTGCCGTCACCCTCGCCGCCCTCGCCGAACGGGTCGTACGGATCGAACGGGTCGTACGGCTCTCCGTCCCGCGCCAGCACCGCAGCCTCCCGCAGTTTCCTGGCCCCCACCGCCTCCCGGCGCAGCACGTCCAGGGCGCGGTTGCGGGCGGTCGTCGTCAGCCAGGCGCCGGGGCGGCCCGGCACTCCGTCGCGCCGCCACCGCTGCAGCGCCTGGGCGAAGGCGTCCTGCGCGCACTCCTCGGCGAGGTCCCAGTCGCCGGTCACCCGGATCAGGGTGGCGACGACCTGGGCCCACTCCTCGCGGAAGGCGGCGGCGACGGCCGCCTCGACCTCGTCCGTGGTGCTCACTCCCAGACCGGCCGGACCTCTACGGAGCCGCCGGCCAGCGCCACGGGGTGCCGGGAGGCCAGCGCGATCGCCTCGTCGAGGTCGGCGACCTCGACGACGTCGAAGCCCGCGATGTACTCCTCGGTCTCGGCGAACGGCCCGTCGCTCAGCAGTACCTCGTCGTCCCGGACCCGCACGGTGGTCGCGTCGGCGCCGGGCCGCAGCCGGGCACCGCCCCTGACGACGCCGCGGCCGCGCACCTCCCGGACGTCCGGGGCGAGGCGCGGGTCCCCGGCGATCTCGGCGGGTCCGGGCTCCTCGCCGCCGACCGGGCTGCAGATGAACAGGACGTACTTCATGACTGCCTGGCCTCCAGCGGCACCGAGAGGTGCTCATGGGCGATCAGCCAGCCGAAGCCGGTGTCCCGGTAGCCGGTGGTCACCCGCACCACCCGGTCCAGGGGCTCCCCGGTCACGCGGGTGCCGTGGATCCGGACCAGGGCGTGGCTGAAGGTGCTGCCCTCCCCGGGACGCACCCGCAGTTGGAGCACCTCGCGGTGGACCGGCCCGGTGAGCGTCGCGAACCACGCCTCGACCGCCTTGCGCAGCGCGCCGGTCCCCGAGTGCGCCTCCGCGCCGTCGGTCGTGAAGACCTCCGCGTCGGGCGCGTAGCAGGCCGTCGTCCGGTCCACGTCCCGGTCGTGGGCGGCCGCGGTCAGTTCGGCGTCGAGGCGGCGGACGGCCGCCTCCGCGTCCTCCGCCGGCCCCTCGTCCCAGAACGGGCGCACCTCCATGGCCCCGATGGTGGCCACGGGGTGCGCGGCGGCGATCCGTACGGCCTCCTCCAGGCTGCCGCAGTCGACGACGTCGAACCCGGCCACGTACTCCTTCGTCTCCGCGAACGGCCCGTCGGTCCGCAGCACCTCGCCGTCCCGGACCCGCACCGTGACGGCCCGGTCCGGCAGCTGCAGCCGGTGGCCGTACAACCGGTTCCCGCGCCGGACCCCGTGCTCCTCCACCCAGGGTTCGACGGGCTCCATCCCGGACGCGTCAGCGGTGTCGTCGCCGCAGACCAGCAGCATGTACTTCATGGTTCCTCCCGGTCGTCAAGAGCTTCCTGCACCCCACCGACGAACGGCACCCCGCACGATCGACACCCCGGGCGCACCGATTCTCCACGCCGCCGTTCACCAGCCCATGCCGTGTCCCCGGCCGAGGACGCCGTACGGGTCGTGGCGGCCTTTGGCCTCGGCCAGGGTGCCCCACCCGCTGCCGTAGTGCTCCCGCCAGTCGCCGGGGGACATCGGCAGCGCGTTGGCCGGATAGGCGACCGCGCCCTTCGCCCGTGCGTGCTCGTAGGCCGTGCGGTTGGCGGCCACCATCGGCCCGGCCGTGCCCGGGGCGGCGGTGCGCAGCAGGGCGAGGAGGTGGACGACCTCGCCGCGCGGGCGGCGGAACAACGGGGCCCGCAGGGTGCGGCCGAGCAGGGGGTAGAGCAGGACCAGGCCGTTCTCGCGCAGGTCCCGGAAGGCGGGGTCGGCGAGGACGTCGGTCACGACGGACTCGGCGGTCTCGTCGGGGAGCAGCAGGTTCAGCCAGGGGTGCGGGTGGAACCACTCGCCGGTCGCGCGCAGGGCCTCCTCGTCGTCGGCGACCCGGTTCGCGAACTCGGCATAGCCGAGGTCCTCGGTCTCGGACGAGGTGAAACCGAGGTCTCCGAGCAGGGCCCGGTCGTCGGGCGGGGTCGTTCCCCGGTGGGCTGCCACCGCCTCCACCATGTACGTCCAGTCGCCTGCGGTGCCCTCGGTGGGACGGGCCTGGCCTTCGAGGTGGGTGAAGCGCCCGTCGGCCGCGAGCAGGCGCTGGTCGGCCAGGTAGGTGCCGAGGCCGGGGTAGAACAGGCAGTAGCGACGGACCAGCGCGGGCGCGGGGGACAGGCGCAGGGTGGCCCGGACGACGACGGCCACCTGGCCCAGGCCGGCCAGGACCGCGTGGAAGAGGTCGCCGTGGCGTTCCGGGGAGCAGACCAGGTGCTCACCGGCACCGGTCACCACCTCCAGCTCCAGCACCGAGTCCGCGACCAGGCCGTGCCGGTGACTGGCCCCGCCCAGCCCGCCGACGCCGAGCACCCCGCCGACGCCGGCGCCGAGGTAGTCGGTGAGGACGGGCGGCGCGAGCCCGTACGGCAGGGTCGCCGCGAGCACGTCCCGCCACAGCGCCCCCGCCTGCACCTCCACCCGGTCCCCGGTCACCGGCCCCACCGCGTTCAGCCCGCGCAGGTCGAGGACGATCCCGCCGGCCGCCTGCCCCTGGCCGTACAGCGAATGACCGCCGGCCCGCGCCGCCACCGGGATCCCGCGCGGCCCGGCATACGCCAGCGCGTCCCGGACCCCGGCCGCCGACCGGGGCCGCAGCACCCCCAGCGGCGGCGCGCACACCAGCCCGCCGAAGTCCTCCGCGGCCTCGCGCAGGATCTCCGGGCGGGTGTCCAGCACTTCCCCGAATCGTTCGCAGACACGGTCCGACGACGTCACGCGGCACGCTCCAAAGAGGGATCGGTCGGCACGGGCCCACCCATCTTCGCGCCATGCACCCGGCCCGCGGTCCCCGTTTCCCGTTCCGCCCCCCCGAACGGGGCCGCCCGGCGCAGGCCGGCCGGCGAAACGCCGCACGGGTCCTTCCCGGGAGCCGCCGAAGCGGCGAATATGCCGCACCATGGACATTCTGCTCGTCGCGAGTGCGTTCAACAGCCTGTCCCAGCGGGTCTGCGCCGAACTGTCCGACCTCGGCCACCGGGTGGACGTCGTCCTCGCCGGCCAGGGCCCCGACGCCGTCCGCCGTGCCGTCCGGGACCGGCCCCCGGAGCTGATCATCGCGCCGATGCTGAAGACGGCACTCCCGGAGGACGTCTGGCAGCGGCACACCTGCCTGATCGTCCATCCCGGACCGCCCGGCGACCGGGGTCCCTCCGCCCTCGACTGGGCCGTCGCCGGACCGGAGGCCGAGTGGGGGGTGACCGTGCTCCAGGCCGAGGCGGCCATGGACGCGGGCGCGGTCTGGGCCAGCGAGACCTTCCCGGTGCCGCCGGTCGGCAAGAGCGACCTCTACCGCAACGAGGCCGCCGACGCCGCCCTCACCGCCGTCCACCTGGCGGTACGCCGGTACGCGGACGGCTCGTACAAGCCGCGGCCGCAGAGCGACCCCGCCATCCACGGACAGGTCGTCTGGCGGGACGCCTTCCGGCAGGAGCGGCGGCGGATCGACTGGACGGCCGACGACACCGCGACGGTGCTGCGCAAGCTGCGCGGGGCCGACTCGCAACCGGGGGTACTGGACGAACTCCGCGGCCGCGAGCTGTTCCTGCACGGCGGCCACCCGGAGGACCGGCTGCGCGGAGAGCCGGGCGAGCTGCTGGCGACCCGGGCGGGCGCGGTCTGCCGGGCCACCCGCGACGGCGCCGTCTGGATCCCCGAACTGCGCCCCCGCAAGAACTCCGGCGACCCGGCCCCCTTCCGCCGCCCCGCCACGCATGTGCTCGCCGTCCCGGACCTCCCCGAGCGCCCGGCGCCGCTCGAACTGCCCCCCGACCGCCGCACCTGGAGCGACATCCACTACCGCCAGCACGGCGACGTAGGCCTCGTCGGCTTCTCCTTCCCCGGCGGCGCGATGAGCACCGGCCACTGCCGGCGCCTGCTCGCCGCCTACCGCTACGCCCTCGCCCGGCCCACCCGGGTCCTGGTGCTCGGCGGCCGCCGCGACTTCTTCTCCAACGGCATCCATCTCAACGTCATCGAGGCCGCCCCCGACCCCGCCGAGGAGTCGTGGACCAACCTCAACGCCATGGACGACCTGGTCGAGGCCGTGCTGCGGACCACCGACCGGCTCGTGGTGGCCGCGCTCGGCGGGAACGCGGCGGCCGGCGGCGTCATGCTGGCCCTCGCCGCCGACGAGGTCTGGTGCCGGGCCGGAGCCGTGCTCAACCCGCACTACCGGCGGATGGGCCTGTACGGCTCAGAGTTCTGGACGTACTCCCTGCCGCGCCGTGCCGGCGCGGAGACGGCCGGGCGGCTGACGGCGGAGGCCCGGCCGGTGAGCGCCGCGGCTGCCGCCCGGACCGGCCTCGTCGACCGGCTGCTGCCGGTCCCCGCGCAGGGCTTCACCGCCGAGGTCGGGCGACTGGCGGCCGAGCTCGCCGGCAGCCCGGATCTCGGCCGCCGGATCGCCGCCAAGGCCGCGGCGCGCCGCGCCGACGAGGAGGAACGGCCGCTCGCCGAGTACCGGGAGGACGAACTCGCCCGGATGCGCGCCCTCTTCTTCGACCCGGACGCCGCCTACCACGCGCTGCGCTCCGACTTCGTCCGCAAGGTCCCGGGCGGTGCCCGGTGACGCGGCTGCTGGTGGCGGGCGTCGGCAACATCTTCCTCGGCGACGACGCCTTCGGCCCCGAGGTGATCCGCGCCCTGGAGCAGCGCCCCCTGCCACCCGCCGCACGGGTCCGGGACTTCGGCATCCGGGGCATGGACCTCGCCTACACCCTGCTCGACGGATGGTCGGTGGTCCTGCTGGTGGACGCGGCCGCACGCGGCGAACGCCCGGGCACCCTGTCCCTCGTCGAGCCCGACCTCCCCGACCGCGGCCCGGCCGCCCCGCCCGAGGCACACGGCATGGACCCGGCGAAGGTCCTCGCCCTCGCCGCCCACCTCGGGGAGGAGGCCCTGCCCCGCGTCCTGGTGCTCGCCTGCGAGCCCGGGGAGCTGCCGCGCGGTGACGAGGACATCGCCCCCGGGCTGAGCGCCCCCGTCCGGGACGCCGTCGAACGGGCCGCCGCCGCCCTGCACACCCTGGTCCCGGCCCTGCTCGCCGATCCCCTGGCCACGCCCTCGTTGGACCGCCCGGAGGAATCCGCGGCCCCCGCCGCGGCCGGTCGCCCGCCGACAGGCGCCGGCGGCGCGGAGGATCGCTGAGCGGACGCGCCCCGTCAGGGGTGCGGGGCTGAGCCGATGGGCGGCCGCCGCCGTGTGGGCGCGACCGGCCCCCACCGGCCCGCGGCAGACGAACGGCAGCACCGGAGCGGAGTCCCCATGTGTCAGTCGGAGGAGGTCACCCGGGCCGTCCTGGCCAGGAACGACGGCCTGGCCGCCAGCCTGCGCGGCGACCTTGCCGCGCGCGGCGTCGGCGTGGTGAACCTGCTCTCCAGCCCAGGCAGCGGCAAGACCGAGCTGCTCGGCCGGGTGCTGGCCCGGGCGAGGGAGCGGGGCGTGCCCGTCGCGGCCTTCACCGCCGACCTCGCCACCGAGAACGACGCCAAGCGCCTGGCCCGTTCCGGAGCGCCGGTGAAGCAGCTGCTCACCGACGGGCTGTGCCACCTGGAGGCCCGGCAGGTCCGCGGCCACCTGGAGGGCTGGCTGCCACCGGACACCGCCCTGCTGTTCGTGGAGAACGTCGGCAACCTGGTCTGCCCGGCCTCCTACGACCTCGGCGAGCACCTGCGGATCGTGCTGATGGCGGTGACCGAGGGCGAGGACAAGCCGGCGAAGTACCCCACCGCCTTCGGCTCCGCGCACCTGGTCGTGCTCACCAAGACCGACCTCGCCGGTCCGGCCGGCTTCGACGCCACCGCCTTCGCCGAGCAGGTGCGGCGGGTCAACCCCGGGGTGGAGATCGTGCGCTCCTGCGCCCGCACCGGGGAGGGCGTCGACACGGTCCTGGAGCGGGTCCTCGCCGTACGGGACGGCGCCCCGGCGCACCGGCCGCCGCTCGCCCCGCACCCGCACGGCCACGTCCACGCCCCGACCGCCTCGTGACGGCGCCCGCCACGACGGCGGCGGTCCGCCGCCGCGTCACGGTGCGCGGGACCGTGCAGGGCGTGGGCTTCCGCCCCTACGTCCACCGGCTGGCCGCCGACCTGGCGCTCACCGGGTTCGTCAGCAACACGGCGGACGGGGTCCTCATCGAGGTCGAGGGCGCGGCGGCCGGCGTCGAACGGTTCTGCGCGCGGCTCGCCGGCGAGCCGCCGCCGCTGGCCACCGTCACCGCCGTGGCCGTCGAGGAGGTACCGGCCACCGGGGCCGACCCGGACTTCACCATCCGCGCCACCGAGCAGTCCGTCCCGGGCCGCACGCTCCTGCCGCCCGACACCGCCACCTGCGCCGACTGCCTGCGCGAACTGGCCGATCCGGCCGACCGCCGGCACCGCCACCCCTTCATCACCTGCACCCACTGCGGCCCCCGCTTCACCATCGCCACCGGCATGCCGTACGACCGCGCGGTCACCACCATGTCCGGCTTCCCCATGTGCCCCGCCTGCACCCGGGAGTACGAGGCCCCGGCCGACCGCCGCTTCCACGCCCAGCCGGTGGCCTGCCCGCGGTGCGGCCCCCGGCTGCGGCTGGTGCCCGCCGCCGGCAGCGGGGTGAGAGCCGCCCGCGACGGTGACGCCCTCTCACGGGCACGAGAACTGCTTGCCGCGGGGCGGATCGTCGCCGTGAAGGGCATCGGCGGCTACCACCTGGCCTGCGACGCCTCCGCGGCCCGTGCCGTGGACACCCTGCGCACCCGCAAGGCACGCGGCGACAAGCCGTTCGCGGTGATGTGCGCCGACCTCGCCGAGGCGGAGCGGATCGCCGAGGTCGGGACGGCCGAACGGGCCGCGCTCACCGGCCCCCGGCGCCCCATCGTGCTGCTCCGCCCCCGCCCCGCCGCCCGGCTCGCGCCCGGCGTCCGCCCCGGCAGCCCGCACCTCGGCGTCATGCTGCCCTACACCCCCGTCCACACCCTGCTGTTCGGCCTCCCCGGCGACCCGCCCGGCCCCCGCGTCCTGGTCATGACCAGCGGCAACCGCTCGGGCGAGCCCATCGTCACGGACGACGACGAGGCGCTGACCCGGCTGTTCGGCCTCGCCGACGCCTGGCTCGCCCACGACCGGCCCATCGCCTCGCCCTGCGACGACTCCCTGCTGCGGGTCCGCGCCGACGGCACCGAGCAGGTCCTGCGGCGCTCCCGCGGCTACGCGCCGCGCCCGCTGCGCCTGCCGCTCCCGGTCCGGCCCGCGCTCGCCGCCGGCGGCGACCTCAAGAACGCGCTGTGCATGGGCGAGGGCGACCTGGCCTGGTTCGGTCCGCACATCGGCGACATGGGCGACCTGGCCACCCTGGAGGCGGCCGTCCGGGCGGAACGGCACATGGGCCGGCTGACCGGGGTCCGCCCCGAAGTCGTCGCCGCCGACCGGCACCCCGGTTACCACTCGTCCGCCTGGGCCCGCCGCCGCGCCACCCGGCTGGAGCTCGGCAGCCCGGTGTTCGTCCAGCACCACCACGCCCACATCGCCTCCGCCATGGCCGAGGCCGGCCTCGACGGCAGCACCCCCGTCATCGGTGTCGCCTTCGACGGCACCGGCTACGGCGACGACGGCACCGTCTGGGGCGGCGAGGTGCTCCTCGCCGACTACACCGGCTACCGGCGCCTCGCCCACCTCGCCCCGGCCCCGCTGCCCGGCGGGGACGCGGGCGTCGCCAACCCGTGCCGGACCGCACTGGCCCGGCTGTGGGCGGCCGGCCTGCCCTGGGACCCCGACCTGCCCAGTGTCGCCGCCTGCTCCCGTGCGGAACTGCGGTTGCTGGAGCGCCAGTTGCAGAGCCAGGTCGGCTGCGTGGCCACCTCCAGCACGGGACGCCTCTTCGACGCCGTGTCCTCCCTCGCGGGCGTGTGCCAACGCGCCGGGTACGAGGCCCAGGCCGCCGTGGAACTGGAGGCGCAGGCCGGCGCCGCCTGGGGCGCGGAGACGGCCGCGTACCCCTTCGGCGACCGCTTCGACCCGGCCCCCGCCCTGTGCGCGATCATCGCCGACCTGCGGCGCGGCACCCCGGTGCCGGTGATCGCGGCCCGCTTCCACCGCGGCGTCGCCCGGGCGGTCCTGGACCTGTGCCGCGGCGCGCGCGGGGCCACCGGGCTGACCACCGTCGCCCTCACCGGAGGAGTCTTCGCCAACGCGCTCCTCGAGGACGCGAGCGCGGACCTGCTGCACGACGCCGGATTCACGGTCCTGCGGCACGGCGAAGTCCCGCCGAACGACGGCGGACTGGCGCTCGGGCAACTGGTGGTCGCGGCGCACGGGCCACGGCCCGACGACGACCGACGCAAGGCAGTCAGCGACGAGACGGAGTGACCCATGTGTTTGGCAGTGCCCGGCAGAGTCGTGCGCATCGACGACACCGCCGATCCCCTCACCGGCCTGATCGACTTCGGCGGTGTCCAGAAGCAGGCGTGTCTGGAATACGTGTCGGACGTCAAGGTCGGCGAGTACGTCATCGTCCATGTGGGCTTCGCCCTGCAGCGGCTCGACGAGGAGTCTGCCCTGGCCTCCCTCAAGCTCTTCGAGGAACTGGGGCTCCTGGAGGAGGAGTTCGGTGACGCCTGGCAGCAGGCGGCCCGGCAGGCCGCTCAGGAGACCGGGGCGACCGAGGGGAGCGAGGCCCGGTGAAGTACCTCGACGAGTTCAACGACCCCAAGCTGGCCCGCCGGCTGCTGGACGAGATCCGGGCCACCGCCACCCGGCCCTGGGCCCTGATGGAGGTGTGCGGCGGCCAGACCCACTCCATCATCCGGCACGGCATCGACCAGCTCCTCCCGGACGAGGTCGAGTTGATCCACGGACCGGGCTGCCCGGTCTGCGTGACCCCGCTGGAGTGCATCGACAAGGCACTGGAGATCGCCGCCCGTCCCGACGTGATCTTCTGCTCGTTCGGCGACATGCTCCGCGTCCCCGGCACCGACCGGGACCTGTTCCGGGTCAAGGGCGGGGGCGGTGACGTCCGCGTGGTCTACTCGCCGCTCGACGCGCTCCAGCTCGCCCGCCGCAACCCCGGCAAGCAGGTGGTGTTCTTCGCCATCGGCTTCGAGACCACCGCCCCCGCCAACGCCATGGCCGTCCACCAGGCCAAGCGCCTCGGCCTGGCCAACTTCACCCTGCTGGTCTCCCACGTCCGGGTCCCCCCGGCCATCGAGGCCATCATGACCGCCCCCGCCTGCCGGGTGCAGGGCTTCCTGGCCGCCGGGCACGTGTGCAGCGTGATGGGCATGGCCGAGTATCCCGCACTCGCCGAACGGCACCGGGTCCCCGTCGTCGTCACCGGCTTCGAACCGCTCGACATCCTGGAGGGCATCCGGCGCACGGTGGGCCAGCTGGAGCGCGGCGAGCACCGGGTGGAGAACGCCTACGCCCGCGCCGTGCGCGCCGACGGCAACCCGGCCGCGATCCGGATGATCGAGGAGGTCTTCGAGGTCACCGACCGGAACTGGCGCGGCATCGGCCCCATCCCCGGCAGCGGCTGGCGGCTCGCCGAGGCCTACCGCGACTTCGACGCCGAGCACCGCTTCGACGTCACCGGCATCCGCACCGAGGAACCCGCCGAGTGCCGGGCCGGCGAGGTCCTGCAGGGGCTGATCAAGCCCCCCGACTGCTCGGCCTTCGGCACCACCTGCACCCCGCGCACCCCGCTCGGCGCCACCATGGTCTCCAGCGAGGGCGCCTGCGCGGCCTACTACCTCTACCGCCGGATGTCCGAACCGGCGCTCCCGCGCGAGGAGATGAACCCCGTTGGCTGAGCAGACCGTCGTCGACCCCGCGAACTGGAGCTGCCCGGCGCCGATCCGCGACCAGCCGGTCGTGGTGATGGGCCACGGCGGAGGCGGCACCCTCTCCGCCGAACTGATCGAGCAGATCTTCGCCCCCGCCTACGGCAACGCCCTCCTCGCCGGGATGACCGACTCCGCCGTCCTCCAGCTCGGCGGCGCCCGCCTCGCGCTCTCCACCGACTCCTACGTCGTACGGCCGCTGTTCTTCCCCGGCGGCTGCCTCGGCGACCTCGCCGTCAACGGCACCGTCAACGACCTGGCGATGAGCGGCGCCCGGCCCGCCTACCTCTCCGCCGCCTTCGTCCTGGAGGAGGGCGTCGAGCTGGCCGTCGTCGAACGCGTCGCGCGGGCCATGGGCGCGGCGGCCGAGACCGCCGGGGTCACGATCGCCACCGGCGACACCAAGGTGGTCGAGAGCGGCCACGGGGACGGGGTGTACGTCACCACCGCCGGCGTCGGCCTGGTCCCCGAGCGGGTCGACATCCGGCCGCAGCGGGCCCGGCCCGGCGACGCCGTCATCGTCAGCGGGCCGATCGGCCTGCACGGCGTCGCGGTGCTCAGCGTGCGCGAGGGGCTGGAGTTCGGCGTCGAGATCGCCAGCGACACCGCACCGCTGGCCGACCTGGTCGCGACCATGCTGGACGTCACCCCCGACGTCCACGTCCTGCGGGACCCCACCCGCGGCGGCCTGGCCGCCTCCCTGAACGAGATCGCCCGCGCCTCGGGCACGGGGGTCCGGCTCGCCGAGCGCGCCCTGCCGGTTCCGGACGCGGTCGCCGCGGCCTGCGGATTCCTCGGCCTCGACCCGCTCTACGTCGCCAACGAGGGCAGGCTTGTGGCCTTCGTCCCGCCGACGGACGCCGACGCGGTGCTGGAGGCGATGCGCGCCCATCCGCAGGGGGCCGGCGCGACCCTGATCGGGGAGTGCGTGACCGAGCACCCCGGGATGGTGGTGGTGTCGACCGGACTCGGGGGCACCCGGGTCGTCGATCTCCCGCTGGGGGAGCAACTGCCCCGCATCTGCTGACGGCGGCTTCCGAAGACGGCCGTCGACCACACCGGTGCCCAGGGTGTCCAGGGCACCGGCGGGGTCATTCGACCGCGGTGATCTCCAGCTCCCGGCCGCGGCGCAGCTCGGTGGAGGGCCGGTCGCAGCGCGGGCACCAGAAGAACGGCGGCATGCCCACCGCGAACTCCTCGGCGCACGGCCCGCACCAGGCGTGCGCGGTCACCTGCTCGACGACGAGGCGGGCGCCCGCGAGGACGGTGCCGTCGCGGGCCACCTCGAAGGCGAAGTCCAGGGCGTCGGGGACGACCCCGGACAGTTCACCGACCCGGACGGTCACCGCGGAGACACGGTCCGCGCCGTCCGCCCGGGCCCACTCGCCGGCCTGTTCCACGATCGCGGTCGCGATCGACAGTTCGTGCACGACCGGCTCACGGATACCGGTGACCGGCGCGCAGCCCGCCGGCGATCCGCCAGATCCTCATCTCGCGCATCATGCTGGGGATCTCGGTGACGAACAGCGCCAGCAGCAGCGCGCCCACCACGGCGACCTCGGCGGTCAGGACGCGCTGGGCCGCCGTACCTGTTCTCTTGCGTTGCATCTTCATGCGGGGAACTCCCTTGTCGCTCCGGGTCGCTCTGGGTCGCTCTGGGTCGCTCTGGCCGCTCCGGGTCATCCGGGCGGGATGTTCGGCATGACGTCCAGCAGGGCGTCGTGCCGCTTCCAGTGGATGTTGGTCGAGCGCCGCGCGTCGGCGGTGCCGTCCGGATGGTGTCCGGTCTGCTTCGTGTAGGGGCCCCTGTTGCCCTGGTGCATGCCGGGCACGTGGGACGGCGTGTCGGGCCTCGCCTGCGCGTGGCCGACCCTGATGCTGCCCATGGGGTTCTCCTTCCTGCGCCTTCCTGCGTTGCCGTTCTCCGAGGCCGTTCGGCTCAGGGCCGCTCGGTGAGCTCCTCGAAGAAACGCTCCACGGCCGGCCACATCCGGCCACCGCCGGACAGGCCGCGCCACTCCCGGCGGACGACGGCGAGCATGCGGAAGCAGTCGTCGACCGGGACGATCCAGTGGTGGTCGAGGCCGTGCACCGTGTTCACCAGCAGCGCCTCGACATCGGGGGTCATGCCGGCCAGTGGGGGGCAGCCGGCGACCGCCCGCCGCCAGGCCTCGGCCGCCACCTCCCACCGCATGGCCCCGGCCGGGCTCGGCCCCTCGGCGGTGACCGAGCCGTCGGCGCGCGGTACGAAGAAGACCAGGCCGACCGGGACCCCGAGGGCCGCCGTGTCGACCTTCGGCAGGCGGACCCGGCGGGTCGGGATCAGCCGGAACTGGCCGTCGCCCGCCGCGGTGCCGTGCCGGGCGTCGGCGAACAGCACCGAGCAGGCGCGGCACGCGCAGCGGACCTCGGCCTGCCCGGTGTCGTACAGGTGCGGGTGGTCCTCGGACAGCGGTTCGGCGCACAGGTCGCACACCTCCGCCCCGGCCGACGGCCGCCGGTCGGCCGAGGAGCGGATGAGGCGGGCCAGGGCTCCGCCGGGTGGCGTCCGGGTGGTCACCGGGCCTCCTGTGGCCGGCGCAGGGAGTCGAGGGGGACGAAGGCGGGCGCCGGGGTCTCGGGCACCGGCTGCACGTCGGCCAGCTCGGGGGCCGCGGCGAGCACCGCCTCCCGGACGGCGTCGGTCACCTCCGTGGTACCTCCGCCGCACCCCGAGCCGCAACCGCCGCCGGTGGTCAGCCGCACCCGGCCCACCTCGCCCTCCACGCCGGCCCACTCGACGTCGCCGCCGCGTTCCCGTACGGCGGGGCGCAGCCGCTCGACCGCGCGGGCGGCCCGTCGCTCGGGCGGGTCCGGGTGGATGCCGTGCAGGACCATGAGGTGGTCGAGCAGCTCGTCGTCGGCGAGCCGCCCGGCCAGGGGCGCGTCCGCGTGGTCGAGGACGCGGGCGAGGGCCTCGCCGTAGACCTCGGTCAGCAGCCGTACCGCCTCGACGGCCGAGCCGCCGGTCGGCCCCGGTGCGGACTCCAGGCCCTCCAGCAGCCCGTCGAGCCGGGCCAGCCGGGACTCGACCGCCGGGCCGTCGAGCCGCCGGTCAGCCATGGTTCGCCCCGTACACCGGCGAGTGCGTGACGCTCAGCGTCTTTCCCTTGCCCGTGTACATGTGGACACCGCACGGCAGGCAGGGGTCGAAGCTGCGGACCGTGCGCATGATGTCGACGCCCTTGAAGTCGTCCGGGCCGTTCTCCTCGAAGATCGGCTGGCCCATGACGGCGTCCTCGTAGGGGCCCGGGGTGCCGAACTTGTCCCGCGGGCTGGCGTTCCACGGGGTCGGCGGGTACGGGTGGTAGTTGGCGATCTTCTTGTCCTTGATCACCAGGTGGTGCGAGAGGACCCCGCGAACGGCCTCGTGGAAGCCGCAGCCGATCGCCTCGTCCGGCACCTCGAAGTCCTCGAACACCTTGGTGTCGCCGGACCGCACGAGTCCCATCGCCTCGTCCAGGAACTGCAGGGCCATGGCGGCCGCGTACGCGACGAAGTACGGCCGGGCGCGGTCGCGCTCAAGGGTGTTGGACCACTTCGGGATCTTCCACTCCAGCGTGGTCTCCGGCAGCTCCGGGCCCTTGGGCAGCGAGATCCGCACGCTGTTGCCGGTGGCCTTGATGTACGGCGTGTCCACGAGGCCGCTGAGCGCGGTCGACCAGAGCCGGGCCAGCGGGCCGCCGCCGGTGTCCAGGGCGAGGTGGTCGCCGGTGCGCTGGTCGAACCAGCGCGGGCTCATCACCCAGCTGTAGTTGGCGTCGAAGTCCCGCTTCTGCGGCACCGGGAGGGTGGTCTGGTTCCACGGGTGGCGCATGTCGACGGGGTTGCCGAGCGGGTCGTGGGTGACGAACGGGTCCTCGTTCACCCAGTCCTCGTAGAACGAGGAGCCGAGCATGATCCGGAGGCCCAGGTTGATGTCGACCAGGTTGTTGGTGACCAGTTCGCCGTCGACCACGATGCCCGGCGTGACGTACATCGCCTTGCCCCAGCGGTTCATGTTCTCGTACTTGTAGTCGACGACCTTCGGGTCCTGCCAGGCGCCCCAGCAGCCCAGCAGGATACGGCGCTTGCCGACCTCCTCGTAGCCGGGCAGCGCCTCGTAGAAGAAGTCGAAGACGTCGTCGTTCATGGCGACGGCCTTCTTCACGAAGTCGATGACGTGCATCAGCCGGCTGAGGTAGTCGGTGAACGCGGTCGGCGACGGCATGGTGCCGACACCGCCCGGATACAGGGTGGAGGGGTGCACGTGGCGGCCCTCCATCAGGCAGAACATCTCGCGGGTGGTCCGGGAGACCTTGAGGGCCTCCTTGTAGACCTCGCCCTCGAAGGGGTTGAAGGCCTTCATGATGTCCGCGATGGTCCGGTAGCCGTGGATGTCACCGCGCGGCGCGTTCGTCTTCTGCGCGCGGGCCAGGACGGTCGGGTTGGTGGCCTTGACCATCTGCTCGCAGAAGTCCACGAAGACCAGGTTGTCCTGGAAGATCGTGTGGTCGAACATGTACTCGGCCGCTTCGCCGAGGTTGACGATGTGCTCGGCCAGCGGCGGCGGCTTCACGCCGTACGCCATCTGCTGGGCGTAGTCGGAGCACGTCGTGTGGTTGTCGCCGCAGATGCCGCAGATGCGGGAGGTGATGAACCCGGCGTCGCGCGGGTCCTTCCCCTTCATGAAGACGGAGTAGCCGCGGAAGAGGGAGGAGGTGCTGTGGCACTCCACCACCTCCCGGTTGGCGAAGTCGATCTTCGTGTAGATGCCCAGGTTTCCGATGATCCGGGTGATCGGATCCCAGGACATGTCCACGATCTGCGCGGGCTTGCGCCCCTTGTGCCGGGCCTCGGTTGTCATCGGTGTTCGCTGACCTTTGCTGTGGGGGGACGGGGGTGGGGGGACTGGCCGTGGCGCGTCAGGGGCGCCAGCGCGGGGCGTAGCCGCTGGTGAGCTTGCGCTTGTTGTGCCGCCACTTCGGCTCGTGGTTGACCAGATCGTTGGTGAAGCCGCGCAACCGGCGGATGACCGCCCCGTACGGCTTGATCGCGAGCGAGGAGAGGGTGCCGCCGGGCGGCTCGTCCATGAACGGCATGAACGCGTCCGGGAAGCCCGGCATGGTGCAGCCGATGCAGATGCCGCCGACGTTCGGACAGCCGCCGATTCCGGCCATCCAGCCCCGCTTGGGCACGTTGCAGTTCACGACCGGACCCCAGCAGCCCGTCTTGACCAGGCACTTGGGCGAGTTGTAGTCCGTCGCGAAGGTCGCCTGCTCGTAGTAGGCGGCGCGGTCGCAGCCCTCGTGGACGGTGCGGCCGAACAGCCACTGCGGCCGCAGCATGTGGTCCAGCGGCGGCGGGGGAGCGGTGCCGGCGGCGTGGTAGAGCACCCAGACCAGGGTCTCCATGAAGTTCTCCGGCTGCACCGGGCAGCCCGGGATGTTCACCACCGGCAGCCCGCCCTGCGACCTGAAGTCCCAGCCGAGGTAGTCCGCCAGGCCCATGGCACCGGTCGGGTTGCCCGCCATCGCGTGGATGCCGCCGAACGTGGCGCAGGTGCCGACGGCGACCACCGCCCAGGCCCGGGGCGCCAGGTCGTCGATCCACTGGTTGAGGGTCTGCGGCTGACCGGTCTCCGGGTCGTTGCCGAAGGACGTCCAGTAGCCGTCGCCCTCGATGATGTTCTGGTTCGGGATCGAGCCCTCGATGACGAGGATGAACGGCTCCAGTTCGCCGCGCGCGGCCGCCCGGTACGGCGCGAGGAAGTCCTCCCCGCCCAGGCTCGGCGAGAGCACCTTGTTGACCAGGTTGACCTTGGGCATCCCCGGGATCAGGCCCAGGACCAGGTCCTCGATGGAGGGCTGGTCGGCGGCGGTCACGGAGACGGTGTCGCCGTCGCAGCTCATGCCCTCGGAGATCCAGAGGATGGTGATCTCGTCGAACCCCTGGTGTTCGGCCGCCCGGTCGGCTTCGCCGACGGCGGCCGTGGTGCCGTTCTTGCTGGTGCTCATGTGCTAGGCCTCCGATGGAGTGGGTCCCGGGGACGGCTCGGCAGCCGCCGCTGGGTCCGGGACGTCGGTGCCCCCGAGCGGCTCGACTTCGTCGGGCCGGAAGTAGTGGAAGCGGCCGTACCAGCCGTGCAGTTCGGCCGCCGGGTCGTCGTCCACGGTGACGGCGAGGTGGGTGCTGCCGTCCACGTCGTGGAAGACGGCGGCGACCGTCGCGGTCCTGCCGACGAGGAACATGTCCTGGGCGTCGGCACCCCGGCCGCGCGGGCGCAGCCGCACCGGGCTGCCGCCACCGACCCGCACGCCGTCGACGAGGACGGTGTCGGTGGCGGGCGCGAGCCCGTCGTCGCCGCCCTCCTGCCACCAGGCCGGACGCCCGGCGGGGGAGGCCTCGCCGGCCGGGCCGAGCGAGCGGATGGCACCGTGCAGGCGCTCGAGGACCTCCGGCGGCATGGTGTCGACCCGGTCGAGGATCTCGGCGGCCCGCGGATCGGTGGCCCGGGCCTCCCGCTTCTCCTCGTCCGTCAGCAGCATGGTCCGCAGGGTGAGGATCTCGTCGATCTCACCGGCGTCGTGCAGGTCACCGGGGCTCTCCGGAGCCACCTGCGGATGGTCGGGGAGGATGATCGGCGAGGAGAGCAGCAGGGCGGACGCCGAGCCGTCCTCGGGGGCGGCGGCGGGCGGCGGGCCGCCGAGCACCGGGAAGGTGAAGTCGTTGCGGCAGCTTCGGGCGGCCTCCTGGAGGGCCCGGCCCGGGTCGATCAGGGAGACGAACTCCGCGCCCTCGACGCTGAGGAGCGTGTGGGTGGCGATGAGCGCGTGCCGCAGGGCCTGGTCGCGCGGGGCGTGCGGATCCCCCACGCGTCCGTCGTTCGCGGTGCGCACCCGGAGCCGGAAGAGGTCCTCGCCGAGCCGCTCGACCCCCAGGACGGTACTCGCCCGCACCTCAGCCCGGCGTCGGACGATCCGCCCGGCGCCGCCGGGCAGTTCCTCGACGTCGGCACCGGCCGGCGAGCCCACCGCGAACCTGTGCTCGCCCTCGGCCGGCGCGGCCGTGAGGTCGGCCGCGCGGGCCACCGCCTCCTCGAAGGTCAGCTGTACGGTCCCGTCGCCGCAGGCCAGCGACTCGACGGGGCGCCCGTCGGCGTCCTCGACCTGCTTGTGCTGCACCTGCAGGTACCGCACCCGCAGCCGCACGACCGCATCCGGCCGGCGCACCCGCAGCAGGCACTCCGTCCGCTGGTACCAGGAGTCGGCGGAGCCCGACACGCCCGGTCTGACCGGCCCGTCCGCCTCCGCCCAGTCGCGCGGGAAGAGGACCCCGAACTGCCAGCGGGCACGGTTCTTCGGCGACGACCGCCGATAGGGGTAGAGGAGGTACCCCTCGTAGAGCACGGCGTCGGCGACGGCACTCATCGCCTCGAAGGTCGGCACGGTGCGGCCGGAGCCGTCCACCGGGGCAGTGCGGGACGCTCTGCCGTCGACCAGTCCCTCGGCCATGCAGCCTCCTCGGATCCGTGCGCGCGCCCATACCTTCCACCACGGTCACACCGGTCACGCCCGCGCGCCTCTTCTGGCCGAGGGGGGTTGGGCCGGACGGGGGACGCCCGGGAGCGCGCCGGATCAGCGTGCGGCGGCCGTGCCGCCGGGCTGCTGTGCCGCGGTGCCGGCGCGGGACCGGGGCTGCGGCAGCGGCGGCCGGACGCTCAGGGCGCGACGAAGAGGGCGGGGAAGCGGGGCCCGAGCCAGGGCTTGCGCCCGTAGGCGAACACCTGGCCCCGGGCCATGGCGAGCCACGGGTTGCGGCGGCCGAGGGCGATGAGCAGGAAGGCGACCGGTTCGATGAGGATCGTGCAGTCCGGGGCCTCCGACGGCTCCGGTGTCACCTGTACGGCCCCGTCGGCCAGGGCGACGCCGAAGGCGCCGGCGCCGGCGCGCAGCCGGATCGTGTAGCGGGCGGTCAGACCGGCGGTGGCCGTGCCGTCCGCCACGGCCGGCATCACCGAGAGCAGGAACGGCACGCACCATGCGACCCGTTCGGCGTCGATCATGTGCGGGCGGCGCACCGCACGGGCGAGGTCGTAGCCGTGGCCCAGCATGTGGGTGAGCAGGTACGAGGCGAGCACGGACCGGTCCATCGGGCCGAGCGGGGTCACCGGCGCCGGGCCGTCGGCCGTCGCGGCCAGCGCGTCCGCGCACCGCTCCGCCTGCGCGCCGATCATCGCCGCGAGCGGCGCCGCCCGGCGCTCCCCGAACACGGCCAGCGACTCGGCGTTGGCCGCCGCCAGGCTCCGCGGCGTGCCGTCCCCGTACGGCCGTTCCCGGCCCAGGGCGAGGTCGGCCATCAGCTCGTTGGCCAGCGCCAGATGGGCCGCCGCCTCGCCGACCGTCCACTGCGATCCCGGTACGGCCCCGCTCGTGTCGGTGATCCCGTCGAGTACGGCCGTGATGTCGGCGGCGGTCCGCCGTATCGCCTGCCCGAGCCCCGCGGGCAGCGCCCCGCGCACGTCCTGCCCTGCCGCCTGATCCACGCCGGCCACCCCCTGTTCTGTCGCGCGGTACCCAATCAGACGTACGGGCCCGCCACAACCCCCGCGGCGATCACTGCGCCCCGAGCCCCCGCAGGAAGGTGTCGACGACCGTGTCGGCGGCCTGGGCCGGGCTGAGCTCCGGCAACTGCTGTGACGCCAGATGCATGAGCTGCGGCAGCAGCGCACTCGCCCAGGCGGGCGGCAGGTCGTCACGGAGCAGCCCCTCCTCGGTGGCCCGCCGCAGGAAGCGGTCCACCTCCCGGACCAGGGCGTCGCGCCGCTCCCGGATCGCGTCGTCGGCCTTCAGCCGGGTGAGTTCCACGGGCCACTTGCGATTGACGCCGATGACGTCCTCGACGTACCGGTGCAGTGCCACGGCGACCGGCGCCTCCCGCAGCCTGGCGTGCTCGACGGCCCGCTCGACCGCGTCGTAGCGCGCCTCGTAGATGGCCGCCAGCAGCTCGTCGCGGGACGCGAACCGCCGGTAGACCGTGCGCCGGTCGACACCGGCCTCGGCGGCGATCGCGGCGATGCTCGCGCCCGGATCGGTCGCGAGCATGCGGGCCCCGGTGGTCAGAACTGCTTCCAGATTGCGTGCTGCGTCGGCTCTCACGCGCAGAGCATAACCGGAGGTGTGGAACCTGTCTCATCTTATGGCGCATCTATGAGGCGTACTCATATGTAAGTGCTACATTGAAGTGACAGATAATCGCTCCGACCCGTTCGGACCCTCCGGAGGACGCACATGATCACTTACGACCGTCTCTACATCGCGGGCTCGTGGACGGCGCCCAGCGATCCGGAACTGCTCGACATCAGGTCGCCGCACGACCAGTCGGTCATCGGCCGCGCCGCCCAGGCCCGGCCCGCCGACGTCGACCGGGCCGTGGCCGCCGCGCGGGCCGCCTTCGACGAGGGCCCGTGGCCGCGGACCGCGCCTGCCGAGCGGATCGCCCTCGTGCGACGGCTGAACGCCCTCCGGGAGGCCGACGCCGAGCGGATCGCCGACGTCATCTCGGCCGAGAACGGCTCGGCCCGCTGGTTCACCAGGGCCGGCCGGCAGGGGCTCACCCGGCAGGCCGAGGCCTACCTGAGGGCGGCGGAGGAGTTCGGCTGGGAAGAGACGCTGGAATCCGCCCCGTCGGTCCGTACGGTGGTGCGCAGCGAGGCCGTCGGGGTCGTGGCCGCCGTCATCCCCTGGAACTCCCCGTTCTCGGCGGCCATGGCGAAGATCATCCCCGCGTTGCTGGCCGGCAACACCGTCGTTCTGAAGGTGTCCCCGGAGAACTCGCTGAGCATGGGGCTGCTCGCCCGGCTGCTGGAGCGGACCGGTCTGCCCGAGGGCGTGATCAGCGTGCTGCCCGCCGACCGGGAGACCAGCGAGTACCTCGTCTCGCACCACGACGTCGACAAGATCGCGTTCACCGGATCGACCCGGGCCGGCCGCAGGATCGCCGCCATCGCGGGCGAGCAGCTGAAGCGGGTCAGCCTGGAGCTGGGCGGCAAGTCCGCCGCGATCATCCTGCCGGACGCGGATCTCGAACGGGCGGTGCCGGGACTGAAGTTCGCCTCGCTCCTCAACAACGGCGAGTCCTGCATCGCGCAGACCCGCGTCCTCGCGCCGCGCAGCCGGTACGAGGAGGTCGTCACCGCCCTCAAGGACCTGGTGGAGTCGCTCAAGGTCGGCGACCCGGCCGAACCCGACACCTTCATCGGCCCGATGGTCCGCCGGGACCAGCAGCAGCGCGTGCGCGACTACATCGAACTCGGTATCAGGGAGGGCGCCCGGCTGGTCACCGGCGGCCCACAGGTCCCGCCGGGCCTGGAGAACGGCAACTACGTCACCCCGACCGTCTTCGCCGACGTCGACAACTCCCTGCGGATCGCGCAGGAGGAGATCTTCGGCCCGGTCCTCGTGGTCATCCCCTACGACGACGAGGACGACGCGGTGCGCATCGCCAACGACTCCGAGTACGGACTCTCGGGCGGTGTGTGGTCCGCCGACGAGGCCCACGCCCTCGAGGTCGCTCGCCGCCTGCGCACCGGCACGGTCACCGTCAACGGCGCGCCCATCTCCTTCGACGGCCCCTTCGGCGGCCACAAGGCCAGCGGCATCGGCCGCGAGTACGGGGCGGTGGGCCTCGCCCAGTACGTCGAGTACAAGTCGGTCACGCTCGCGGCGTCCGGGGCCTGACCCGGAGCACCGCCGGGCCCGGATGCTCGTGATCGTCACACACGCCCGTCCGGACCGCCTCCCCTCGGCCGCCGATGATTTCCGGTGTGCCGGACGGTCCAAGACCGCACACCTGACAAGGGGAGAACCCGATGGGCAGCACCCGCCTGCACCCGATGACTCACATCGCCCGGCGCATGTTCGAGCTCCTGGAGCCGATCTGCCTGGTCACCTTCCTCGCCGACGAGTGCAACGAGGAACTGGCCGCACTCGGCCACCGCACCTACTGGGACGGCTACTTCGCGAGCCGCGCCGCGCCACTGGGACGGGTGCCGGCCCAGGTCGTGCACGCCGCCTTCTACAACTTCGCCGACGGGGAGGCCGCACGGCACATTCCCAGCGCCTGGGAGACGATCCCGCCCGAGGCCTCCGTGGCCGCGCGGGAGCGGGGCAGCGCGGCCTCCCTGCGGCGGATCCTCGGCGACGAACTGGCCGGCTCCCCGGGCCTGGTGCGCGCCGCGGACCTGACCACCAAGGCCGCGACGAGCGCCCCCACCGAAGGGCGGGTGATGTACGCCGGCATGCGCACCCTCCAGGTGCCCCGCGATCCCGTCGCCCGGCTGTGGCATTCCGCGACCATGCTGCGTGAGCACCGCGGCGACGGGCACGTCGCCGCTCTCGTCGGCGCCCGTATCGGCGGCACCGAGGCCCACGTGCTCACCGCCCTTCACCAGGGCATCCACCCGCCGGAGTCGTTCGGACGCATCCACCACCTGCCGAAGGAACGCCTGGCCGCGGTCATGGACGGCCTGCGCGAGCGCGGACTCGTCGACGCCGAGGGCCACTTCACCGACGCCGGCCGCGCGACCAGAGGACGCGTCGAAACCCTCACCGACGAACTCGCCACCCCGCCCTACGACGCCCTGTCACCCGCCGAACTCGACGAACTGATCACCGAGCTCGAACCGATCACCGCGACCCTCGTGGCGGCGGGCTCGCAGTGACCCGCAGAAACCGTCACGGATCGTGGCGATCCGGGAAGGCGCGGCCGCCGACCACCCTGCCGAGCCACCCAGCGGACACGGGACCGGGTGTCGATCCCCCCGAACGCCTGGTGCCCGGCGCCGTTCGGTATCCGGCCCGAGAACGCTAGGGTGGCCGACCGGCCCGGGCCGCAACCGCGCCGCCGCCGTCCGACGCACCGGAGGTCACCCGTGTCGAAGCCCCGTTTCGCCGTCCTCGGCGCCGGCAGCATCGGCTGCCATCTCGGCGGCCACCTCGTCGCGGCCGGGTACGAGGTGGTGTTCATCGGCAGGCCCTCCGGCATGGCAGTGCTGCGTGAGCGGGGGCTCACGCTCTCCGTCTCCGCCCGCCCGTCCGTGCACCTCCCGCCCGACCGGCTGACCCTCGCCACCGAACCCGGCGCCGCGGCCGGCGCCGACTACGTGCTGGTCACCGTCAAGACCGCGGGGACCGAGGCCGCCGCGAAGGACCTCGCCGCCCATCTCGCCCCCGGCGCCGTCGTGGTGAGCCTCCAGAACGGCCTGCACAACCCCGCCACCCTGCGTCCCGCCCTGCCGGGGCACACCGTGCTCGCCGGGATGGTGCCCTACAACGTGGTCCAGCCCGAGCCCGGCACCGTCCACCAGGGCATGCCGGGCACGCTCATGACGGAGCCCGACGACACCCTCCACGCGGCCCTGCGCGGCGCGGACCTGGCCGTCGAGGCCCGCACCGACATGACCGCGGTGCAGCACGCCAAGCTGCTGATGAACCTCAACAACGCGGTCAACGCCCTGTCCGGGCTGCCGCTGCGCGACCAGCTCGGCCAACGGGCCTACCGCCGCTGCCTGGCCCTGTGCCAGCGCGAAGCCCTTGCCGCCTACCGCGCCGCGGGGATCGCCCCCGCTCGTCTCGGCCCGGCCTCGCCCCGCCTGACCCCGTACCTACTGGGACTGCCCGACGCGGTGTTCCGCCGGGTGGCAGCGGCCTCGCTGCGGATCGACGCCCACGCGCGCTCGTCGATGTGGGAGGACCTGCAACGCGGCCGCCCCACCGAGATCGACTCACTGCAGGGCGAGATAGTCGCCCTCGCCCGCAGCCTCGGACAGGACGCCGCTGCCAACGCCCGGCTCGCCGCCCTGGTGCACGAGGCGGAGACCACCCCGCGCACCTGGACCGGCGCGGAGCTGTACGCCGAGCTTCGTGCCGCGTCCTGAGTCCCGCCCCGTCGTCCGTGGCTCACAGCAGGCGCCGGATGTCACCGCGCACCCGGTAGAAACCGCCGGCCGCGGTGTGCAGCGAGTCCACGACATAGCGGGCGCCGGGCTCGCGTATCGCGCGCGGGAACTGCACGTTCAGCGACTGGTCGTAGCCGTCGGACACGACGTGGACCCGGACCCGGCCGGCCTCCTGGACGCACTCCACGACGATCGCCCCGGTGGGCGCCTGCGTCACCGTGGTCACCGCGCCCACGGTCGTGGCCGGCGCCCAGGCCGGCATCGCCGCGGCCAGTTTGACGTCCCGCGCCACCGGCACCGAGCCCTGCTGGGCCGCCGCGACGGCCGCCTCGCTCGCGTCCACGCAGACCAGTGAGCCGTCGGTGGTCACCAGGTAGAGCCGCTCGTCGTGGTACTGCATCGACAGCGCCGAGCCGTCGCCCGTGCCCAGTTTCCACAGCCGGGTGCCGTCCCGGTCGAAGCAGTAGACGGAGGAGGAGGCGTCCCCGGCGAACACGAACCGGCCGCCGGGCGAGGTCGCGCACGAGTACACGGCGCTGTCACAGGTGTACGTCGCCTCGATCGCGCCGGTCGCCTTCGACAGCCGCTGGACCGCCTTGTGGGCGGTGCCCGCGTACACCACGTCGCCCTCCTGCCAGCCGAACAGCACCCCGCCCCTGGTGGGCGTGTGCCACAACTCCCGGCCGCCGTCCGGGGCGTAGGCGGTGACGCCTCTGGTGTGGCCGTGGTACACGGCCCGTTCGTCGGCGCGGACCATCCAGGCCTGCTCGCCCTGGCTGCGGCGGGCCCACTGGTGCTCGTCCTCGTGGTCGATGACGGTGAGCCGGCCGTCGCGGTCGGAGACGTCCAGCACGCCCTCGTGGATGTCCAGCCAGAAGATGTCGACGTCCGCCGCGATGTCGTAGGCCACGAACGGCAGCTTCGAGGACAGGTCGTACACCTTGCCGTCGTCACAGCCCGCGTAGATCCAGAAGTCGTCGGCGACCAGGCACTTCACGCCGTCCGGGAGCCTGAAGCGGGCCAGCACGCCGCCCTCGTGGTCCAGGGTGTACACATCCCCCGACTGGTTGCCGACCCAGCAGCGGTCGTCGTCGACATGGATGCCGAACGCGGCGGAGCCGGTGCGAAAACGCCACAGCACGGGCGCGGCGGAGCGCGCGGTGGAGGGCGCCGAGGCGACCTGACGCCGCGTCACCGAGCGTGGCGCGCGTGCTCCCCGGACGGCCGGGGCGTATCCCTTGCGGACCTTCTCGCCGACCTTCCTCGCGGCGGCGGCCCGCGCCTTCTCCACCGTCGAGAACGTCGTCGTCTGCGTCTGCCCCGCGGCGCCGATCCGGCCGTAGCGCACCGTCACGACCAGGTCGGCGACGGAGACCTCGTAGAACTTGTGTGCCGCGCCGTCCTCCTGGGACAGCTCCAGATACGTCGTCGACGCCGTGGCAGAACCGGTGGACATGGCAGACCAGACCCCTCACCCCACGGATCCGCCGTCCGTCCGGCGGATCCCATTGATCGAACCGTAGAGGGAGGCACTGACAGCAGCCCGCGCCCGCCGTCACGGCGATCACTCCGGCCGGGGCGCGGAGTTCAGCCGGTCCGTCAGATCACCGAGCGTCGTGCGGCTCAGGATCTGGCCGATCGGCAGCAGAACCCCGTGCGAGCGCTGCACCGCCTGCCGGAGCTGAGCCGCCATCAGCGAATCGAGTCCCTGGCTGGTCAGGTCCCGGTCCTGGGCGAGGTGCGCGGCGTCGACGCGCAGGATGCCGGCGACCTCGGATCCAGCAACAGCTCCGCCCGGTCCACGGCGGCGCCGGCGCCCGGCCCGTGCGAGGACGCCGGACGCGGTGCCGGGGGGTCCGGCCGCGCGGCGGGCGCCGGGGCGACGCGCGCGGCTCCGGACGGGGCGGTACGGGGCGTGGGGGCGTCGTCGTCAGACGTCCCGGAGGAACGGGGAGGCGGCGGCGACGGGGTAGGTGGAGGAATCCATGGAGGAATCCGGGGGGGAATCCGGGGCGGAATCCGAGGAGGAGTCCGCGGGAAGTTCGTGCGCGGCCGCTTTCGCCCGCGCGTAGCGCTCCTGCTGCCGAGCGCTCAGACCGCAATCCATGGGGCGCCTTTCACGCGGCGGTGGCCGGACGGGCGGCGGACCAGTGCGGATTCTTGATGATCTCGATCACCGCGCACGCGATGTTCAGTCCGGGTCCCACGCCGAGCATCAGGAAAGGGTCCCCGCGGCGCAGTTCTCCGGAGAGCAGCAGCTGTTCCAGGGCCACCATCTGGTCACTGGCGCCGATATGGCCGACGGTGCGCCCCTGTTCCCACGTGGAAAGGGACATCGGCAGGTCCAGCGGTATCATCGCGCGGCCTTCGACACGTTCCCGGGATCCGTTCGCACAGGCCACGCGGGAGACATCCTCCATCGTGATTCCGGCCTCGTCGAGGGTGCGGCCGACGAGTTCGTCCTGTGCCGCCACGAGTTTCAGCAGGCCGGCCGGATCCCGGTCGGGACCGCCCGGCCAGCGGTGCTCGGAGTCGCCGAAGTCGACCCCCTGACACGTTTTCTCATCGGGACAACGACGCGATTGACGAAGAAGAAAGGAGAAACGAGCACGTGAAGGAGAATGCTTCCAGAACGTTCTGTTTGGCCAGTTCCTCGGATGTGAGCACCGCGCCGCCTAAAGGAGGAATATCGTCTCTACTTCGCACCGACACGCTCATGCGCTGACCTGCGCAACTCCGGAAACTATAGCGATCAGCGTGCCCTCCGTTTCAGGGCGTCAAGACGTTGGCATAAATGCTTGCGTTTATAGGTACATAATGCGGGCCATCCGGGCGGAATCGGTGACGTGACCCGGCCACGGAACGGATAGGGTCGGGGCGTGGACCGCAGCAACAGGCAGCCGGACGAGATGCTCGCCGGGGAAGCGGGGCAGGAGCCTTCGCCCCGGTCGGCGCGGGTCCTGTGGTGGGGATCGGCGGCCCTGGTGCTCGCCGTCCTCGGCACCTCGGTGGTCGTCGTCGGCGCGGAACACGCCGGACGGCTGCCCGCGGCCGTGGCCCTGGTCCTGGTCCAGGTCTGCGCCCTGGGACGGGTGGCGCGCGCCCCGGCCGCCGTGCTGGCCGCGACCGCGGCGGCGGGAGTGGCGGTGTGGGCGCTGCTGCCCGCGGTGAGCCTGACCGGGGCCCTGCTCGCGGCACAGATCGCCCTGTGCGTGCTGTCGGCGATCAGGCCGCGGCGGGTGTCCGCGCGGGCGCTCCTGGCGATGTGCCTGCCGGCGCCGCTGTCCTTCGGCGCGGGCGGCCCCGCGGGCCTGGCGGTCTACCTGCTCACGGTGGTCCTGGCATGGACCGCGGGGCAGTGGCGCAGGGCGCAGCGGGACCGGACGAGGTCGGAGACGCGCCGGGCCGTGGTGGAGGAGCGGGCGCGGATCGCACGCGAGGTGCACGACGTCGTGGCGCACACCCTGTCGGTGATGGTCGTCCAGGCGGGTGCCGCCGACGACGTGTTCACCCGGCAGCCCGAACAGGCCCGTCAGGCGTTGCGGGCCATCGAGTCGGGTGCCCGCTCGGCGCTCGGCGAACTGCGGCTGCTGCTGCGGGCGTTCGGACCCGACGAGGGCGAGGGGGGAACCGGCGAGCTGCGGCGGCCGGGGCCCTCGCTCGCGCGTCTGGACGAACTGGCCGACACCGTGCGGGCGACCGGGATGAGTGTGCGCGTCGAGCGCGACGGCGCCATCGGCGGACTGCCGGCCGCGGTGGACCTGGCGGCGTACCGGATCGTGCAGGAGGCCCTGACCAACACCCTGCGCCACGCGGCGGGCGCCGACGAGGTGAGCGTGCGGGTGCTGCGGGAAGGGACGTGTGTGGAGGTCACCGTGGTCGACAACGGCCTTAGCGGGCAGGGGCGTTCGGGTACGACGGGAGCGGGGCGCGGGCTTGTGGGCATGCGGGAGCGGGTGCGGCTGGTGGGCGGCACCCTGCGTGCGGGCCCGCTGCCCGGCGGCGGGTTCGAGGTGGCGGCGCGGCTGCCGGTGGAGGGCGTGTCATGACGTTGCGTGTGGTCCTCGCCGACGACCAGGCCCTGGTCCGTACCGGCTTCCGCATGATCATCGATGCCCGGGACGACCTGGAGGTGGTCGGCGAGGCGTCCGACGGCGGCGAAGCGGTGCGGCTCACCCGGGAGCTGGCGCCCGACGTGGTGCTGATGGACGTCCGGATGCCCGTCATGGACGGCATCGAGGCGACCCGCCGGATCGTGGCGGAGGGGGGCCGGGCCCGGGTGCTCGTGCTGACCACCTGGGACGTGGACGCGCACGTGGTCGACGCGCTGCGGGCCGGTGCCAGCGGGTTCCTGCTGAAGGACATCCGCGCCCCCGAACTCGTCGATGCCATCCGCGTCACCGCGCGCGGTGACGCGCTGCTGGCGCCCACCGTGCTCAGCCGCGTCCTCGACCGGTTCCTGCGCACCACGCCCGACCCCGCGCCGCCGCCGTCCCTGCGGGAGCTCTCCGGCCGGGAGCGGGAGGTGCTCACCCTGATCGGGCAGGCGCTGTCGAACGCGGAGATCGCCGAGCGGCTGCGTCTTTCGGAGGCCACCGTGAAGAACCACGTCACGGCGGTGCTGCGGAAGCTGGGCCTGCGCGACCGCGTCCAGGCCGTCGTCGCCGCCTACGACCACGGCCTCGTACGACCGCGCCGCGCCTGACGCCGCCGGGGACCGGCCCCTCCTCCTCAGGGAGGAGACCGGGCCGCAGTCCTCCCGTGCTCCCGGTCCCGGCCCGTCCCGGCGGCCGATCCGCGGCCCGGGTGACCGGCCCTAGCGTCGAGATGTGACCGAAGACCTGGCCTGCCTCATGTACCTGCTCGCCCACGACGACGCGGCCGAAGGCCCGTACGACCGTTCCCGGGCCGAGCTGCTGGTCCGCGCCGCCGCCCTCGCCGACCTAGCCCTGCGCGGCCGGCTGGGGGAGGACCGCGGCACGGTCACCGTGTCCGGCACGGAACCGACCGGCGACCCCGTCCTGGACGGGGTGCTGCGCGACGCCGTCGGCGGGCACGGCTGGCAGCAGCTCGTGCGCCGCCACCGCAGGCAGAGCCTGACGGAGGTCGAGGACCGGTTGGCCGCGGCCGGACTGCTCACCCTGCGGGCGCCCCGCTTCCGCCTCGGCGCCCGCCGGTCGACCGTGACGGACCGCGCCGTCCCCGCGGCACTGCGCGCCAGGGTGTCCGCGGCGCTGCACGGCGTCGGCCCCGTGCGCGAGGTCCCCGACGCCGACGCCGTGCTGGTGGCGCTGGCCGCGGCGGGCCGGGTCCGCGCGGTCGTGTCACGGCAGGACCGGAAGAGCCGCCGGGCCCGTATCGACGCCTGCACGAGGCGCCTCGGCACCCTCGCGCCCGGCCTGGAACACGCCGTACGCGCGCTGCCGACGACCATGATCGCCGCCCAGGGCGGCATGGGCGGCAGCTGACCGCGACGCCGGGCGACCGGCCGCGGGGCCGGAGGGCTGGCCGCGACGCTGGGCGGCTGGCCGCGACGTCGGGCGAGTGGCCGTGGGGCCGGAGGGCTGGCCGCGACGCTGGACGGCCGGCCGCGACGCCGGGCGACCGGCCGCGGGCCGGACGGGTGTCTGCAATGCCGGGTGACTCACCGCAGGGCCGGACGCCCGGCTGCATCACCAGCCGACTTGCCGCAGGGCCGGACGACCGGCCGTATTGCGGGACGACCGATCGCAAGGGGGAGACGACGACCATGCACCGCACCCTGACCACACTGGCCTGCGCCCTGACCGCCGTACTGGCGACGGCCTGGTCTCCGGTGCCACCCGCCCGGCCCGCCGTGGCCACGACGGTGCGCACCCCCGACGGACTGGTGCGGGGGGCCGCGCACGACGGATACCGCACCTTCGAGGGCATCCCCTACGCGGCCGCGCCGGTCGGCGCGCTGCGCTGGGCGGCGCCGCGCCGTCCGGCCGCCTGGGCCGGGACACGGGACGCGACCCGGCCCGCGAGCGCCTGCCCACAGCAGGCCGGCGAGGTGCCCGGCGGCAGCACCGACGAGGACTGCCTCCACCTGAACGTCACGACACCCGACGGCGCGCGCCCCGCGCGCCCCAGGCCGGTGATCGTGTGGCTGCACGGCGGCGGTCTCACCACCGGGGCGGGCAGCTCGTACGACGCCCACCGCATGGCCGTCCGGGGCGACGTCGTGGTCGTCACCGTCGACTACCGTCTCGGGGCGCTGGGTTTCCTCGCGCACGCGGGGCTGCCCGGCTCCGGCACCTTCGGGCTGGCCGACCAGCAGGCGGCGCTGCGCTGGGTGCGCGCCGGCATCGGTGCCTTCGGCGGCGACCCGCACGACGTGACGCTGGCCGGCGAGTCCGCGGGCGGCTACAGCGTCTGCGCCCAGCTCGCCTCCCCCGCGGCCGCCGGACTCTTCGACCGGGCGATCATCGAGAGCGGCCCCTGCACCGGCAGCCCCGACCGCCCCTTCGCACCGTCCGCCGTCCCCCTGTCCACGGCCCGCGAGGCAGGCGCGGACCTCGCGGCGAAAGCCGGTTGCGGCTCCTCCGGCGACGTCCTCGCCTGTCTGCGGCGGGTGCGTGTCTCCCGGCTGCTCGCGGACCAGGACACGGATCAACAGCCCGCCTACGGCACCCCGTTGCTGCCCGGTGATCCCGCGGCGGCGATCGCCCGCGGCCGCTTCCACCGGGTCCCCGTGCTCATCGGGAACAACCACGACGAGGGCACCGCCTGGTCCGCCGGCATCATCGAGGCCGGCACCGCCGTCACCCCCGCCACCTGGCCCGACGTCGCCGCCGCCTTCTTCCCCGCCCCGGGGCAGGCCGAGGCGGTCGTCCGCGAGTACCCGGTGCGCGGCACCGACGGCGGCCCGGTGTTCGGCGCGGTCATCGGTGACGCGGACTTCGCCTGCCCGACGGCGCGCACCGCAGGCCTGCTCGCGTCCCGGGTGCCCGTCTGGCGCTACGAGTTCGCCGACGAGCACGCCCCGCCCCTCACCCCGGGCACACCGCCGTTCCCGCTCGGCGCGCCGCACGCGAGTGAGCTGCCCTACCTCTTCGACCTGGGCGGCCGCGCCCGCGAACTGACCGCGGCACAGCACCGGCTGGCCGACACCATGATCGACTACTGGGCCGGCTTCGCCCGCACCGCCGACCCGAACGGCCCGTCGACGCCCGCCTGGTCCCGGCACACGGTGCTCTCCCTGGCACCGGACCAGGTCGTCCCCACCCGGACGGCGGAGTCCCGCCACCACTGCGCGTTCTGGAGCGCGCTCGGGTGACCGGCCCCGCCCCTGCCCGAGACCCCCGAGGCGGGCGGAACCGCGTCGTGCGGGGAGCCTCAGTCGCGTGCCGGGGGAGTGTAGAAGTCGCCCACAGAGGTCCAGACGCCGTTCCTCACCACCACCTTCTGCACGCTGCGTGTCCCCAGGTGGTTGTCGGCGCTGAAGCTCATGACCGGCGACACCCCCGGGTCCACCTTGGCCGCCTTCTGGTAGGCCGCGGTGAGGGACCGGGCCGTGACCGGGCCCTTGACGCTCTTCGCGATCTCGGCGAACACCTTGGCGTTGCTCCAGCCCCACAGGGCGAGGAAGCCGGCGGTCTGGCCGGGCTCGTACGTGGCCATCGCGGTCCGGAACTCCTTGACCGCCGGATCGTCGTCCGAGGGCGCCTTGACCAGCTGGACGGCCTTGAGCCCCTCCGCGGCGTCCTTGGCCAGGGCGATCGTCGACTCGGCCGCCACCGGGGCGTAGGCGTACGTGGGCAGGGAGAGACCCTGCAGCTTGGCCTCCTTGAGGAAGGCGGCCGCCTCGGGGGAGGTGAGGATCAGGACGACCGCCTGCGGCTTCGCCGACTTCACCTTGCTGATGACCGGTGTGTAGTCGGTGGTCTGGTACTTGACCGGCAGCCGCTCGACGTCGACCGACGGGTCCAGCTTCTTCGCCACGGGCGCCACCTGTTCGGCGACGTTCACGAACGCGGCCGGGTCGCTGTGCACGACGAGGATCTTCTTCGCGCCGTCCTGCACCGCCCACGCGGCGACCGCCGCGGCCTGGTCCTCGTAGAGGGTCTGGGTGCCGAACAGACCGGCGCGCGGCGGCTTGTACCAGTTCTCGGCGCCGCCCACCTCGTTGAGGACCGGCACCTTGGACTGGGTGAGGACGAACGGGAAGGCCGCCTCCGCCTGGGAGGTGCCGTTCGCGTTGACGATGGCCACGACCTTGTCCTGGCCGACCAGTTCACGTGCGATCTGCACGGTCTGCTGCGGATCGGCCGCGTTGTCCTTGACGGTCCAGTCGACCTTGCGGCCGTTGACGCCGCCCTGCGCGTTGAGCATCTTGAAGTACGCGTCGGCGCCCGCCTTCTCGGCCACGCCGTACGTGGCGGTGGAGCCCGTGAGGGGCAGCCACGCGCCGATGTGGATCTCGGAGGAGTCGCCGCCCGCCGACGCCGAGTCCTGACCGGCGCACGCGCTTGCGGTCAGTGCCAGTACGGCGAGCACGGCTGTCGCTCCCGCGGCGCGGCGGGATCTGCTGGTTGTCCGGAACACGGTCCACCTCGTTCACTACGATCACAACGGTTAGTGCGGGTGCAAGGGGTGCGGCAGGCGCGACGGATGTCACCGCACCTGGGAGGTCCGGGCGGCGGCCGCTTCGGCCGTGGCCGGCACCGGGCCGCCGCTGAAGTACGCGGCTTCCGCCAGGGCCGCGAACTCCGGGTCGTCCGGCCGTCCTTGAGCGGCGACGACGCCCTCGTGCAGGACGGCCACCTCGTGGCAGACGGACAGGGCCCGGCTGAGGGACTGCTCCAGCAGCACCACCGTCAGGCCGTCGTGGGTCAGCCCGATCAGGCGGTCGTAGACCTCGTCCACCAGGGCGGGGGCCAGTCCCAGGGCCGGTTCGTCGACGATCAGGACGTCCGGCCGGGCGATCAGCGCGCGGGCGACGGCGAGCATCTGCTGCTCGCCGCCGGACAGCCCGGCGGCCGGGGCGGACATCCGGTCGCGCAGCCGCGCCGGCAGCCACTGCACGGTGTCCGCCAGGCGCGCGCGCAGCTCCGAGCCGGTGATGCCGGCCGCGTACGCCGCGACCTCCAGGTTCTCGCGCAGCGACAGCGTCTTGAACAGCCCGCGGCCCTCGGGAGCCAGGCTCGTGCGGACCGAACCGCCCGACTCCCGTACGCCGTGGGTCGGCCGGAGCGAGCCGTGCAGGATCCCGGCAAGGGTGCTCTTGCCCGCGCCGTTGGCCCCGGCGACGCCGAGGACGCTTCCTTCGCGGACGTCGAGGTCGACGTCCCGCAGCGCGGCCACACCGCCGTACGAGTGACCCGTTCCGCGCAGCCGGATCAGGTTCCGTTCGCCCACGGCGTCCGGCAGCTGGGCCCGGTTGCCGACCGTGCCCAGGTAGGACGACCGCACCTTCGGGTCCTGGAGCACGGTGTCCGGGGCGCCGTCGCCGACGGTGCGGCCGAAGTCGAAGGCGAGCACCCGGTGGGCGACGGAGAACAGGTCGTCCAGGACGTGGTCGATGACGACCACGGCGGTGCCCTCGGCGTTGAGCCGCCTGATGTGCCCGGCCAGCAGGGCCCGTTCGCCCGCGTCGAGGCCGCCGAAGGGTTCGTCCAGGATCAGCAGCCGGGGCCGCTCGGCCATCGCCCGCGCGAGGTCGAGCCGCTTCTGCAGGCCGAAGGGCAGTTCCGCGGGGCGACGGTCCGCCACGTCCGCGAGGCCCACGGAGCTCAGCAGCCGGGCGACGGCGTCCCGGTCGCGGGCCGTGACGCGGCGGCGGGTGCACAGCACGTTCTCGGCGACGGTGAGTTCGGAGAACACCTCCGCGTGCTGGAAGGTGCGGCCGATCCCCAGCCGCCGTCGCGCGGTCGCCCTGGCCGTCAGCAGCGGCCGTCCCGCGAAGTCGGCCGTGCCGCTGACCCGCCCGTTGCCGGTCAGTCCGGACAGCACGTTCAACAGGGTCGTCTTCCCCGCCCCGTTGGGCCCGATGACGGCCAGGACCTCGTCCTGCCGCACGGACAGCGAGGCGTCCTCCAGGGCCTTGAGCCCGCCGTACGCGACGGACACGTGCTCCAGGCGCAGAAGGGCGGGGGCCGCGCCGCACGCCTCCGGCGGCCGACCGGCGGGCGAGCCCGAGGAGGGGGGCGGTGCCGTCTCCGGCTGTCCCGCGGCGGGCTCGGGGGCGGGCGGGCAGGCGGTCCCCGGCCGTCGCCGTACCCGGCGCAGGATGCTCCGCGCGGGCCCCGCGAGGGACGGTACGGCGCCCGCGGGCAGGAAGAGGAGCACCGCGATCAGGACCACGCCCTGCACCACCGGCTGGGGCATCCCCACGGTGGACGAGAGCGACGGGCTCCAGGTCAGGTAGACGCCGCCGGCCACGGCGCCGAGGACCGAGCCGACCCCGCCGAGCACGCACGCCGCGATCAGCGAGATGCCGAAGGCGAGCGAGAACGGGTCCGGGCTGACGAACCCGGTGATCAGGCCCAGCAGCACGCCCGCGCAGCTCGTGCACGCCCCGCTCACCGCGAACGACAGCGACGACTGGGCCTCCGGCGCGATGCCGACCGTACGGGCGGCCATCGGATGCGACTTGGCGGCCACCAGGCGCATCCGCAGCGCCGAGGCGCGGGCCGGCACGGCCAGCGCGAGGACCACGGCCGCCGCGCCCACCGCCAGGTACTGGGCCTGCGTGCCACCGCCCGCGAACGTGCCGAGACCCAGGGCGCTGCGCAATTCGAGCACCGGCACTCCCTGGTCGCCCCCGGTCACGCTGCTCCACCTGTTGACCAGTTCCAGGGTCACCGTGGTGAAGGCGAGGGTCAGCAGGGCGATGTAGAGCACCGAGAACCGGGCGCCCGCGTACCCGAGGAAGGCGCCCAGGGCGGCACCGGCGGCGACCGCCCCCAGGACCACCGTCTCCAGCGCCCAGCCGTGCGCGCTGCCGTACGCCGCGAAGTAGGCGCCGACGGCGAAGAACGCGGGGTGCCCCACCGACCAGATGCCGGACCAGCCGGCGAGCAGGCCGACCGAGAGCACGACGATCGTGTACACGGCCGCCAGGGCCACCGAGTACATCTGGTACGCCGGGATCGCCCCGGCCGCCATGAAGACCATGAGCACCGCGCCGGCGGCCGGTCCCAGGGCGGCCCTCGCCAGGACCGAACGGTTGAAGACCATGGATGCGACCCCTCAGACGCGCTGGAAGGTGCGGGTGCCGAACAGGCCCTGGGGGCGGATCAGCAGCACCAGCACGGTGAACGAGAACACGAACGTGTCGCGGAAGCCGGCGGAGACGTAGTTCGCCGCCAGGTTGTCCAGGACACCGATGGCCAACCCGCCGACGACGGCGCCGTACATGCTGGTCAGACCGCCCAGGAAGATTCCCGCGAAGGCCCGGAACAGCGGTGCGGTGAGCGCGGTGGTCGCCAGACCCGAGCGTGGCGCGTACAGGCACGCGGCCAGCGCGGCGAGACCGAGGCCGAGGGCCCAGGAGATCCGGGCGAGCCGCTGGGCGCCGAGGCCGACGACCCGGGCCGTCTCGGCCGACTCGGCCACGGCACGCATCGCCGAGCCCAGCGTGGTGCGCGAGAACAGGAAGCCCACCAGCGCCATCGCCACCGCGGCGACACCGATCGTCACCAGGCTCTGCACCGGCAGCGCCGCGCCCGACCAGCGCACCGTGCCGTCCACCAGGTTGGGGAAGTCCCTGGGCTGCTCGCCCCAGACCGACCCGGCCAGGTTCTCGGCGATCAGCGAGACCCCCATGGTCACGACGAGCGCGGAGAACAGCTGCCCCTGGCCCAGCGGCCGGATCACGGTCTCGCGCACCAGCAGGCCCGCCGCGACGGTGACCACGACGGCGGCGAGCAGGCCGAGCACCGTCGCCACGCCGCGGTCGTGCAGCGAGACCGCCACGTACAGGCCCAGCGTCGCGAGCGACGCCATCGCGAAGTTCACGACGTCCGTGGCCCGGTAGATGATGACCAGCCCGAGGCCCATGAGGCCGTAGACGGCTCCACTCGCCACACCGCTGACCAGGACAAGCAGGAACTGACTCACAGTCCCTCCCTCGGGGAAGAGCGCGTTTCACGCCACGCGTGCGGGATGTACGGGCACCGCGGCGGGCGCCGAGTCAAAGTGAACTCACTTCAGTAAGCTAGGCACTGCGGGGCCGGACGGGCAAGACTCGTGCACGGGATTTGTGCGGGCCGCCCGTGGGCGGTCTCAGCGGTCGTCGGCCGCGGGTCGCCCGGTGAGCGCGGTGCGGGCCGCCGCCAGCCCGAAGACCAGGGCGGGGGCGAGGCCGCCCGCGTAGGCGCGCCGGTACAGCCCGCCCGCGTCCGCGCCGGCCGCCAGCAGCCCGGGGACGGGCCGGCGCCCGTCGGTTCCGGTGTCCGCGGACCCGGACAGGACGCGGGCGGCCGAGTCGATCAGCAGGCCCCCGAAGGTGAACGTGACCGCCGGCGCGGCCTCGACGACGTAGAAGGGCGGTTCGTCCAGCGGTCGGCGGTCCAGCAGGCGCCCGGGTGCCGGCGCCGCGCCCGACGCCGCGGTGGCGTTGAACTCCCCGATGCGGTCACGGATCACGGCGCCGGGATAGCCCCACTCCCCGGGCATCGACGCGAAGTCCGCCAGGTCCTCCGCCACCGCGCAGCGGGCCCCCGCGCGATGGCACAGCTGGAACTTGTCGACGCCCGGGATGCCCTCGACGTACGAGGCGCTCATCCACTCCCGGTGCACGCGCGCGTCGGCGACCAGCAGACCGCGGGCCCGCGGCCGGTCCAGCAGGGCCATGGCGGTGAGGTGGTCACCGGCCGTCTCGTCGACGAAGCGCTCACCCGCGGTGTCGAACAGCAGGGCGTGCTCGCTGTAGTAGAGCGCGAGGTCGACGAAGCGTGCCGGGTCGGCCAGGGAGACGCCCGCCGGCATCAGGTGGCCGTAGAAACCGGCGTCCTTCGCGCCGAACGCCCCTCCCGCGGCCAGGCCGAGCGTCAGTCCGTCGCCCCGGCTGTGCGGGTTGGCACGCAGCGGGAGGCCCGCGGCGCGCGGGTGGAGGTGCTGGGCGCGCAGCTCCGGATCGCCCTGGAAGCCGCCGGTCGCGAGCAGGGTCCAGGTGGCCCCGATACGGCGGGCGGAGCCGTCCGGCAGGAGGCACTCGGCCCCCGTCACCCGGCCGTCCTCCGTCAGGAGGGTCCGGGTCCGGGTGCCGGTCAGCACCTCCTGGCCGTGGTCCCGGACGAGCCGTTCGCAGGTGTCGAGGTAGTGGTTGGTGTCGACCTGGTGCCCGCGGCCGAAGCCGAGCACGGGCACCGGCGGCCTGCACTCCACGCCGACCGACCGGACCCAGGCCACCCCGTCCGCGAACCCCTCGACCAGGGCCGCCGCCAGTTCCGGGTCGCCGTCCGGATTGACCCGCCGCAACTCCCCGACCGTCGGCGCGGTCCAGATGAAGCCGGCGAACCGCGCGGAACCGCCCACGCGTTCCGCCTTCTCCACCAGCACCACCGAGCCGCCCCCGGCCGCCACCCGGGCGGCGGCGGAAAGCCCCGCCATGCCGCCCCCGATCACCAGCAGGTCCACCGTGTCCGCGCCCATGGGCCGCCTCCGCCTCTGCGTCACTGACCGAGACACGACGCTAATTGAACTCACTTCTGGAGTCGAGAGGTCGGCATGCGGGGGCTGCGGCGGTACGGTTTCGGCCGGACGGGCGCCTGGGCCGGGAACACGGTCCAGGACCCCGCCGGGCGTTCAGTCGGGAACGACGACCGCGCGCCCCCGTACCGCACCGGCACGCAGCCTCTCGAACGCCTCCGGTGCGCTCGACAGCGCGAACTGCTCCACCGCCACGTGCAGGGCACCCTCGCGGGCCAGTGCGACCACCCGTTCGAGCTCGGTGACCGTTCCCCAGAAGGGCAGCGAGATGCGCGTCCCGGGAGGGAGCGCGCCGGGCTTGCGGACCGTCAGCTCGCCGCCCCCGCTGCCGACGACGACCAGCTCCCCGCCGGACCGCAGTACCGCGACGGCGAGCTCCAGGCTGGAGCGGCTGCCGGCGAAGTCGAGCACGGTCACCGCGCCGGCGCCGCCCGTCCGGGCCCGCAGGACCTGGGCGGTGTCGGGCCGCAGCAGCGTCGAGAAGTGCGCGCCGCACGCGTGGGCCAGCACCAGCGCCTCCTCCCGCACGTCCACGGCGAGCACCTGCGCGGTGGTCGTGGCCCGCAGGATCCGGACCGCGAGGTGCCCCAGCCCGCCGACGCCGAGGACGACCACGCTCGCGCCGTCGGCGAGCGGGCGCCCCGCGCCGGTGACGGCGTGGTACGCGGTGAGCCCGGCGTCGGTCAGCGGCGCCGCCTGGACCGCGTCCAGGTCGCCCACCGGGACCAGCAGCCGCCCGGACGGTACGAGCACCGTGTCGGCCATCCCGCCGTCCCGGCCCAGTCCCGCCCCGGTGCCGGTCAGCTCCCGGTCGAGGTCCGGTCGCCGGTCGCAGTAGTTCTCCGCGCCCGTACGGCAGTTCGCGCACCGCCCGCAGCCCCACGGCCCGTACACGACGACGCGCTCGCCGACCGCCGGACCCACGGCCCGCGGCCCCCGCTCCAGCACCCGGCCGGCGATCTCGTGGCCGAGGGTGAACGGCAGCCGGTAGGGGAGACCGCCCGGAGCCGCGTCGACGACGTGCAGGTCCGACCGGCACAGCCCGGCCGCCTCGACCCTCACCACCACTTCCTCGCCCGTGGGCACCGGCCGCGGCACGTCGGTGAGGACGGGGGGCCCGCCCCAGCGCGTCAGCCGGACCGCTCTTGTTCTGGCTGTTGACATGGCTGAGACGGTAACAAAAATGAAGTCAGTTCAGTAGAGATGGCGTGGGTGGAGGGAGAGGTGGCCGTATGGGTGGCGAACGCGGTGACGGGAGGGCGGGCCGGTTCGGCGGACGCGTCGCTCTGGTCACCGGTGCGGGTTCCGGTATCGGCGCGGCGGTCGCCCGGCGACTGGCGGACCAGGGCGCGGAGGTCGTCGCCGCCGACATCGACGGCGCCGCCGCCGCGGCCGTGGCCGGGGAGCTGTCCGGCGCGCACGCGCTGGCCATGGACGTCGCGGACCCCGCACAGGTCGACCGGGCGTTCACGGCGGCGACCGCGGCGCACGGGCGTCTTGACGTGGTGGTGCACGCGGCCGGTGTCGACGACCCGGCGGCCAAGGAGTGGATCGCCGAGGCGCTGCTCGGCGACCGGCCGCCCGAGGTGACCGCGAGGCTGGACGACGACGCGTGGCGGCGGGTGCTGCGGGTCAACCTCGACGGCACCTTCCACGTGCTGCGCGCCGCGCTGCGCGTCATGGTGCCCCGCAGGTCCGGCGCGGTCGTCACCGTCGGTTCCTCCTCGGCCTTCGACACCCTGGCCGGCTACCCGCACTACGCGGCGTCGAAGGCCGGAGCGCACGCGCTCAGCCAGGCCGTCGCCAAGGAGGCGTTCGCGTTCGGCGTCCGCGTCAACACGGTGGCGCCGGGGCCGACGCGGACGGGCATGGCGGAACGCACGCCCACGGTGCTGAGACGCGGCTTCGCCGACCCGCGGGTCCGGCCCTACGCCACGCCGGAGGAGATCGCCGACATCGCCCTGTTCCTGGCGAGCGGGGACGCGGCGAATCTCGTGGGCGCGGTGCTGCTGGCCAACGGTGGACGGTTCACGGTGTGAGGGAGGTTCGGATGGTCCGGCTCGATGTCGATCCCGCGCTGCTGGTGGAGACCGGGGAGCAGCGTCAACTACGAACGGTGCTGAGGGAGGTGCTCAGCCGTTCCTGCGGGCCCGGGCAGGTCCGCGAACAGGCCGCGAGCCCGCGCGGATTCGACCGGGCGCTGTGGGACAGGCTCGCCGGCGAGATCGGCGTGCACGGCCTCGCGATCCCGCAGGAGTACGGCGGCGCCGGCTACACCTTCGCGGAACTCGCCGTCGCCCTGCAGGAGACGGGCCGTGTCCTGTGGCCCGCGCCGCTGCTGCCGACCGTGGTGCTCGCCGCGGAGGCCCTGCTGGCCAGTGGCGACCGGCGGGCCTGCGAACGCGGGCTGCCCGGCATCGCCTCCGGAGCCCGTACGGCCACTGTCGCCGGAGTGCTGCACCCGGCCCGGGTCACCGCCGAGCGCGGTCCCGAGGGCTGGGTGCTGCGCGGCGAGGCGGACTTCGTGCCGGACGGCGAGGGTGCCGATCTGCTGCTCGTCGCCGCCCGCGCCCCGGACGGTGAGCGGCTGTTCGCCTGCACCCCTCACGCCGCGACCTGCCGGCGCACGGCGCGCCGTGTCCTCGACCCCACCCGGCGGCAGGCGCTGGTCCGCTTCGCCGGAGCCCCGGCCGATCCGGTCGGTGCGCCGGGGCAGGCCCCGGCGATCGCCGCCGCGGTGCTGGACGCCGGGCGGGTGGCACTGGCCGCCGAACACGTGGGCGGCAGTACCCACGCGCTCGACGCGACCCTCGACTATGTGTCCAGCCGAACTCAGTTCGGTCGGAAGGTCGGATCCTTTCAGGCGGTCAAGCACCGGCTGGCCGACCTCCTCGTCGCGGTCGAGGGCGCCCGCTCGGCGTCGTCGTACGCGAGCGCCTGCCTGGCCGCGCGGCGGCCGGAACTGCCCGTCGCCGCGAGCGCCGCGGCGGTCGTCTGCACCGGTGCGTACCGCCTGGCCGTCACCGAGTACGTCCAGCTCCACGGCGGAATCGGCTTCACCTGGGAGCATCCGGCCCACCTCTACGTGCGCCGCGCCAGGGCCGACGAGGCGCTGTTCGGCACGGCGGACGACCAGTGCCCGCGCCTGGCCCGCCTGCTGGGCCTGGCCCGCGACGGCGACTGACCGTTCGCCGCTCGTCGGCCGTCCCGACCATTGACAGGGGCATCCACCGCCCCCAGAATCGAACTCAATTCAGTTCAGTTTGGAGGAGCTTATGGCAGTCGAAGACGAGATCCAGTTCGAGCGGGACGGGCACGTGGCGCGGGTCTGGCTGAACCGCCCGCACAAGAAGAACTGTGTGACCGTGCCGATCCTCAACCGCCTCGACGAGATCATCACCGAGGTCGACGCGGACCCCGAACTGCGCGTGCTGGTGCTGCGTGGGCGCGGCAACACCTTCTGCTCCGGGTTCGACCTGGACAGCCTCAAGGCCGACTTCGTCGGCAGGTCCAACGCGATCGACGTCGCCGTGCTGTCGGCCAAGGTCTGCGACCGGCTGTACTCGATGAAGACCCCGTCCATCGCGGTCCTCGAAGGGCACGTCACCGCCGGCGGCTTCGAGCTGATGATCTCCTGCGACTTCGCGATCGCCGCGGACGACGCCCTGATCGGCGACTTCCACATCCGCCGCGCCCTGTTCGGCGGCGCGGGGCCGATCTACCGGGTGCCGCGCATGATCGGCGTCCGCAAGACCAAGGAGCTCATGCTCACCGGCAAGCTGCTCACCGGGGTGGAGGCCGCGGAGTTCGGGCTCATCAATTCCTCGGCGCCCGCCGACAAACTCGACGCCACCGTCGAGGAGTTCGCCGACCAGCTCGTCGACAAGAGCCCGTTCACCATGTGGATCACCAAGATGACCATCGACCGGAGCCTCGACGCCGACATCCAGTCCCTGATGGTCATGGAGCACCTCGCCGTCGGCGTGATGCTCAACTCCGAGGACGCGGCGGAGGGCGTGGCGGCCTTCCTGGAGAAGCGGGAACCGCAGTGGAAGGGCCGCTGAGCGCCCCGGCGGGGACCGGGAGCCGGCTGCGCGGCTCCCGGTGCGCCGACTGCGCGGTCGCCGTGTACCCGGCCCGCCCCGGGTGCCCCCGCTGCGGGGGACCGGCCGAGCCGGTGGTGCTCTCCGCCACGGGCACGCTGTGGACCTGGACCGTGCAGCGGTACGCGCCCAAGTCGCCGCCGTACCTCCCGCCCGCCGCCGGGTTCACGCCGTTCACCGTCGGATACGTCGAACTCCCCGAAGGCGTACGGGTGCTGGCCGCCCTCGACATCGCGCCCGAGGACGCGGAGATCGGCATGCCGGTCACCGTCACCGCGGCCGACGGCGTGCCGAGGGCCACCGGAGCGGTCGCATGAGCGGCGAGGACGTGCTCGTCTGCGGTGCCGGGATCACCTCCTTCGCCCGGACGGAGGCGAGCGGCCGGGAGCTGGCCGTGCGGGCCGTCCGCGACGCGCTCCAGGACGCCGGCCTGCCGTGGTCGCGGGTGCGGGCCGCGTACGGCGGCAGCGACGCCGCCGGCAACGCCGACACGCTGGTCGCCGAACTCGGCCTGACCGGGGTGCCGTTCACCAACGTCCGCAACGGCTGCGCGACCGGCGGCAGCGCGCTGGTGTCGGCGGTCAACGCCATCCGGTCGGGGGCGGCGGACGTGGCGCTCGCCGTCGGCTTCGACAAGCACCCGCGCGGCGCCTTCGACCCACGGCCCGCCGACTGGGGCCTCGACGAGGCCTACGGCCGCGACGGGCTGATGGTCACCACCCAGTTCTTCGCGATGAAGATCCAGCGGTACATGCACGACCACGGCATCAGCGCCCGCACCCTCGCCCTGGTGGCCGAGAAGGCGTACGCCAACGGGGCGCTCAACCCCCTTGCCTGGCGGCGGGGGCGGCTCGACGCCGACGAGATCCTCGCGTCCGGCATGGTCAACGACCCGCTGACCCGGTACATGTTCTGCTCGCCGGGCCAGGGGGCGGTCGCCCTGGTCCTGTGCAGCCGCGCCATGGCCCGCGAACTCGGCGGTACACCGGTCACGCTGCGGGCGGCCGTCGTACGGACCCGGCGGTTCGGCTCCTTCGAGGTGTTCAGCCCCTGGGCGCCGCCCGGGAGCCCGACCAGCGTCAGCGCGGACGCCGCCCGGCACGCCTTCGAGGAGGCCGGGCTCGGCCCGGGAGACATCGACGTCTGCCAGCTCCAGGACACCGAGAGCGGGGCCGAGGTGATGCACCTGGCCGAGTGCGGGTTCTGCGCACACGGCGAGCAGGAGTCGCTCATCCCGTTCGGAGCGACCGGCATCGGCGGCTCGCTGCCCGTCAACACCGACGGCGGCTGCATCGCCAACGGCGAACCCGTCGGCGCCTCCGGACTGCGCCAGGTCCACGAGGTCGTCCAGCAACTGCGCGGCCGGGCCGGTGAACGCCAGGTGCCGGGTGACCCGGCGGCCGGTTTCACCCACGTCTACGGGGCGCCGGGCGTCAGCGCCTGCACCGTGCTGACCCGCTGACCGCGTCCAGGCGTCCAGGCGTCCAGGCATCGACGCATCCAGACATCGACGCGTCCAGGGGTCGACGCATCCAGGCATCGAGGAGAAGAAGGGAGGTCGGAGGACCATGAGCGGCATTCCCGAGCCCGCGGAGTTCCGCGCCGAGGCCCGGAACTGGCTGGCCGGCGTGGCGAAGGAGCGCGCGGCGCACCAGGACTGGGGCCGCGGCGACGACTCGGTGGCGGTCTTCGAGAACCGGACCGAAGCGCAGGAGCGTGCCCACACCGACCTGGTACGGCGGTGGGAGCGGACCCGGTACGACCAGGGCTGGGGCGCCCTCGGCTGGCCGCCGGAGTACGGGGGCCGCGAACTTCCCCCGTACTACGAACAGTTGTACCGCGCCGAGGAGGCTGCCTTCGACGTGCCGCGGCGCACCGAGGTCTTCCCGGTCACCCAGCAGCTCGTCGCGCCGGCCGTCCGCATCTGGGGCACGGACGAACAGAAGCGCCGCTGGCTGCGCCCCATGCTCCGCACCGACGAACTCGCCTGCCAGCTCTTCTCGGAGACCGAGGCCGGGTCCGACCTGGCCGGCGTCCGCACCCGGGCCGTACGGGAGGGCGACGGCTGGGTGGTGCGCGGCCACAAGGTGTGGACGTCCGGTGCCGGGGTCGCCACCTGGGGCGTGGCCGTCTGCCGCACCGACCCGGACGCCCCCCGACACGCGGGCATCACGGTCCTCCTGGTCCGGATGGACGCGCCGGGCGTGACCGTGCGGCCCATCCGGCAGATGACCGGCGGCTCCAGCTTCAACGAGGTCTACCTGGACGACGTCTTCGTGCCCGACACCGACCGGCTCGGCCCGGTCGGCGAGGGCTGGCGGGTCACGCTCACCGTGCTCGCGGCCGAGCGCCTCGACTCCGGCGGCCTGGGCCTCGACAACGCCGACCGGGCCCTGGACCTCGCCCGGCACCTGGATCGCCCGCTCACCGGCGGAGAACAGCAGCAGGCGGCCGGGCTCTACGTCCGCACGCTCGTCCAGCGGCTCACCGGACTGCGGGTGACGGCGGCCCTGGCGGCCGGCCGGGAGCCGGGCGCCGAGGCATCCGTCGGCAAGCTGCACGCCACCGCCACCATGCGCGCCACCACCGATCTCGTCCAGCAGCTCCTCGGACCACGGCTCGCCGCCGACACGGGGGAGTGGGGCACCTTCGCCTGGACCGAGCACCTGCTCGGCGCTCCCGGCTACCGCATCGCCGGCGGCAGCGACGAGATCCAGCGCAACATCCTGGCCGAGCGCGTGCTCGGGCTGCCCAAAGAGCCGAAGGGGACAGGGAATTGAATACGACGACCGAAGCGGCCGAACTCGGACGGCGGGTCCGCGCACGACTCGCCGCCCGGCACCCGCACGAGCCGCCGGGCGACCTGCGCACCCTGCCCGGCGGCCACTCGGGCCTCACCTACTCGGTCACGGCCGGAGAGGTGTCGTACGTCGTGAAGGCGGTGCCACCGGGACAGCGCGCCGTCGGCCGCAACGACGTCCTGCGGCAGGCCCGGATCCTGCGCGCCCTCGCCGGATCGCCGGTGCCCGTCCCGGCCGTGGTGGCCGTGGACGAGACCGAACCTGCCTGGTTCGCCATGGAGTTCGTGGACGGCGAGGCCGTCGAGCCGGTCCTCGACGAACACCGGCTCGATCCCGGTCTGTGCCGGACCCGCATGCTGGCCCTGGCCGGCGTGCTGCGGGACCTGCACGCGACGCCGGGCGCGGCGGCTCCCGAGACGCTGGATCCGGCGGGAGAGCTGGACCGGTGGAGCCGCACCATGCGGGCCGTCCCGGACGAACTCCGGCCCGGTTCGGCGGCGGTGCTGACGGCTCTGGCCGCGCGGATCCCCGGCCGCACGAGCCCCGCCCTCACCCACGGCGACTTCCGTCTCGGCAACGTCCTGTGCCGCGGCGAGCGGCCCGTCGCCGTCGTGGACTGGGAGATCTGGGCGTACGGCGATCCGCGGATCGACCTCGCGTGGTTCCTGCTCTTCGCCGACCACCGCAACTTCCCCCGCCTCGGTCGCCCGGTCCCCGGCCTGCCCACCGAGGAGGAACTGCTCACCGCCTACCTCGACGGCCGTCCCGAACCGGCCGCCCTCGACTGGTTCCGCGCCCTGGCCCGCACCAAGATGGCCGCGATCATGGGCCACAACCTGCGCAGGCACCGCGAGGGCAAGCACCACGACCCCGACCAGGAACGGCTGCCCCCGACCATCGCGGCGATGATCCGCGCGGCCGCCGGCATCCTCGCCCGACGCTCCCCACGGTCCTGAAGGAGCCATCCCATGGATTTCGGACTCTCCCCGAGGGCCGAACAACTCCGCTCGCGCATGGCCGCGTTCATGGCGGAGTACGTCCTGCCCGCCGAACCCGTCCACGACCGTCAGCTCGCCGAGGCGGACGACCCGCACGAACTCCCCCCGATCATGCGGGAGCTGCGCGAGAAGGCACGCGCCGAGGGACTGTGGAACCTCTTCCTCGCCCACGGCGGCTGGGGCGCCGGGCTCACCAACCTCGAATACGCGCCACTCGCCGAGCTGGCGGGCCGCTCCGTCATCGGACCCGAGGTCTTCAACTGCGCGGCCCCCGACACCGGCAACATGGAACTCCTCGCCCTCTACGGCACACCGGAACAGCAGGACCGCTGGCTGCGGCCGCTCCTGGCCGCCGAGATCCGCTCCTGCTTCGCCATGACCGAGCCCGAGGTGGCCAGCTCCGACGCACGCAACATCCGCACCCGGATCACGCGGGACGGCGACGAGTACGTCGTCGACGGCCACAAGTGGTACACCTCGGGGATCCTGGACCCGGACTGCCGGCTGATCATCCTGATGGGGGTCTCGGATCCCGGCGCACCCGCCTACCGGCAGCAGAGCATGCTGCTGATCCCGCGCGACACCCCGGGCATCACCGTCCTGCGCGATCTGCCCATGTTCGGCTACACCGACCGCTGCGGGCACGGGGACGTGCTCTTCGAGAACGTGCGGGTGCCGGTGTCCGCGCTGCTCGGCGGCGAGGGCGACGGGTTCGCACTGGCCCAGGGACGGCTGGGGCCGGGCCGGATGCACTACGCCATGCGGGCGGTCGGATTCGCCGAACGCGCCATGGAGCTGATGTGCCGACGGGCCCTGACCCGCACCGCCTTCGGCGGCCCGCTCGCCGAACAGGGCGTCGTGCGCGAGTGGATCGCCCGCAGCCGGATCGAGATCGAGCAGCTGCGCCTGCTGGTCCTGAAGTCGGCCTGGCTGATGGACACCTCGGGCAACGCGGCCGCCCGCACGGAGGTCGCCGCGATCAAGGTGGCCGCGCTGGAGGTGGCCCACCGGGTGGTGGACCGGGCGGTCCAGGCGCACGGGGCGGCCGGGGTCAGCGACGACACCGTGCTGGGCCGCCTCTACGCCATCACCCGGGCGCTGCGGATCGCGGACGGCCCGGACGAGGTGCACCTGCGCACCGTGGCCCGGCGCGAACTGGCGAAGTACCCCGAGGAGTCGGCGTGACCGGACAGGCACTGGAGGGACGGGTGGCCGTGATCACCGGCGGCTCCCGGGGGATCGGGCTCGGCATCGCGAAGGCGTACCGGGAGGCGGGCGCCCATGTGGTGGTCGCCGCCCGCAAGCCGGACGGACTGGCCGTCGCGCGCGAGGAGTTGCTGCGGGCCAAGGGTGACGGCGAGGTGCACCGGGTGGTCGCCCACGCGGGCCGGCCCGAGGACGCCGAACGCTGCGTCGCGGAGACCATGGGCCGGTTCGGCCGGCTCGACGTCCTGGTCAACAACGCGGCCACGAACCCCTACATGGGCCCGCTCCTCGACCTCGACCCGGCGCGCGCCCGCAAGACCGTCGAGGTCAACCAGTACGGCATGGTCGTCTGGACCAGGCACGCCTGGCAGGCGTGGATGCGCGAGCACGGGGGAGCCGTCGTCAACATCGCCTCGGTCGGCGGGCTGGTCGTCGATCCGCACATCGGCTGGTACAACGCCACCAAGGCGGCGATGCTCCACCTGACCCGGCAGCTCGCCTACGAACTCGGGCCGCACGCCAGGGTCAACGCCATCGCGCCCGGCCTGATCAAGACCGAACTGGCGCGGGCCGTATGGGAGCCGAGGGAGCCGATCCTCACCGCGAAGCTGCCCCTGCGCCGGCTGGGCACCGTCGAGGACGTGGCGAATGCGGCGGTGTTCCTCGCGTCCGGGGCCTCCTCCTGGATGACCGGACAGACCCTCGTCCTGGACGGCGGGGCTACCGCACTGCCGATCGGGGTGGAGGGATGACCGGCGCGGGCGCGGACCTGTTCTCGCTCGACGGCCGGACGGCCGTGGTCACCGGGGCCTCGTCGGGGCTGGGCGCGCGCTTCGCCACGGTGCTGGCCGCCGCCGGGGCCACCGTGTTCGCGGCGGCCAGGCGGCCGGACCGGCTGAAGGACCTGGCCGACGGCGACCCGCGCATCCACCCGGTCGTCTGCGACGTGGCGAGGGAGGCGGACCGGGTCCGGCTGACGGAGACCGCCTTCGGGCACGGCGGCCGGCTCGACGTCCTGGTCAACAACGCGGGGGCACCCGGCGCCGTGCGCGCCGAGGACGAGAGCCCCGGCGACTTCGCGGACGTCCTGGCCGTCAACCTCGTGGCCCCCTTCCATCTCGCCCGGCTGCTCGCCGAGGCGCGGTGCGTGGACGGCCGTACGCGATCGGTCGTCAACGTCTCCTCCGTCCTCGGGCTCGTGGCCGGTGCCCCGCTCGGCGGGGCCGCCTACGCCGCCTCCAAGGCGGGGCTCCTCGGGCTGACGCGCGAACTGGCCGGACAGTGGGGCGAGGCGGGGGTGCGGGTGAACGCCCTCGCACCCGGGTGGTTCCGCTCCGAGATGACCGACGGGCTGTTCACCGACGAACGCTCCCGGCGCTGGGTGGAGCGCGGCACGATGCTCGGGCGCGGCGGCGCGCCGGGCGAGCTGGACGGAGCGCTGCTGTACCTGGCATCGGACGCGTCCTCGTACTGCACGGGCCAGGTGCTCACCGTGGACGGCGGGTGGACGGCGCGATGAGGGTCACGGTCGGGGTCGACGACGCCGGGGTGGCGCACGTCGAGATGTGCCGCGGCGCGGGCAACGCGATCGACCTCGCGACGGCCCGGGGACTGCTGGAGGCGGCTCGGGAGTGCGAGGCGGCCCGGGTGCGGGCGGTGCTGCTCACCGGGCGGGGGCCGTCCTTCTGCGTGGGCGGTGACCTGAAGGAGTTCGGGGCCCTGCCCGGGGAGCGGCTGGCCGGGCATCTCACCGACGTCACCGGGGCGTTGCACGGGGCGCTGCGGATCTTCGCCCGCCTCGACGCGCCGGTGGTGGCGGCCGTGCAGGGGGCGGCCGCGGGGGCCGGTCTCGGGCTGGCCATGGCCGCCGACCTCGGGTTCGCCGCCGCGGACGCCCACTTCACCGCGGCATACACCGCGATCGGGTACACACCGGACGCCGGGGTGAGCTGGCTGCTGCCCCGTCTCGTCGGCCCGAGGCGGGCCCTGGACCTCCTGCTGACCAACCGGAGGGTGTCGGCCGCGGAGGCCCTGGAGATCGGGCTCGTGAGCAGGGTGGTCGCGCCGGAACGGCTCCTTGCGGAGGCCGAGGCCGCCGCGCGGACACTGGCACGCGGGGCCCCCGGCGCCTGCGGCGTGACCCGGCGGCTGGTCGCCGGCGCGTTCTCGGCGGGGCTGGACGAACAGCTCGACGCGGAGGCCGGCCGGCTGGCCGCGGCCGCCGTGTCGGCGGAAGGGCAGGAGGGCATGGCCGCGTTCCTCGGCCGGCGCCCGCCGGACTTCGGGCGTGCGGCGGCGCGGTGACGGGCCGGGCCGGGCCGTCCGAACCCGTGCGTCCCGTCGAGTCGTAGCCGACCTGAACTTGGGTCTACTCTCGGACGACCGGACGGTGATCGGAACCGGCCGTGGAGCAGAGGGAGAGACGATGGCAAGGGCACGGATCGTGGATCCGGAGGAGGGGCCCAGGTCGAAGCGGGCGGCCATCCTGGTGGCCGCGGTGGAGCGGTTCGGGGAGGACGGCTACGAGAGCACCAAGTGGTCCGAGGTCGCCGACCGGGTCGGCATCGGGCAGACGGCGCTCTACCACTACTTCGAGTCGAAGGCCCACTGCCTGCTCACCATCATGCGCCTGGAGCTCCAGCGCTCCCACGACCAGTTCGTCGAGGCCACGAAGGACGTGACGGAGCCGGTCGAGGAGGTGCGCGCGGCGGTGCGCACCGCTTTCGCCGTCACCGAACAGGAGATCCGCCAGATGCGCATCCTCCAGGCGAACATGTCCCTGCTGGCCAACCCGCGCAAGTCCAAGCGGGAGGAGACCGAGCGGGTCGCGGCCCGCCAGCTCGTGCAGATGGTCGAGCGGGACTGGACCAACCTGCTGATGCGGGGCATGTCCAAGGGGGCCTTCCCGCTGCGTGACGCCCACACCCTGGGCCTGGCCGTGCTCGGCATGATCGTCAGCGTCTGGCGCTGGTACCGCCCGACCGGGGCGATCCCGCTCTCCGAGATCAGCGAGATGATCGAGGGGTGCGTGGTGCGCATGGTCGCCGAATAACCTCCGGGTCCGTCCCGCCCCTTGCCGGGGCGGCCGTCCCGGGATCAAACTGAACTGAACTCAGGTTGCTGCAAGGTTCTGGTAGGGAGAGCGATCGGCAATGGTGCTTCGCGAATACATGGCCCGCATGGACGGCCAGGATCCGGAGAAGGCCCTGGAACTGGTGGAGCCCGGATTCCGTTTCCTCATCGCCCTGCCCGGCGGTGAGCGCAGCGGATCCTCACGCGAGGAGTTCGCCGCGTACATAGCCGGGCGCCGGGCCGTGGACCGTACCCACGAGATCAAGAGGTACGCGGTCGACGGCGACGTCGAGACCGCGTACGGCTTCGTCGTCGAGCAGGGCGTGACCACGGGGGCGTTCCTCTCCGCCGTACAGGTCTCGCCCGCCGGGCTGATGGCCCGCTACCAGTCCTTCTTCACCACCGGCTTCGACCTGGTGGACCGGCCGTGACCGCCCCCGCCGCGCAGTCCACCGCAGCGTTCCTGACCCGGTGGTTCGCCATCCTCGACAGCGAGGACGCGGACCGCATCCTGGACCTGATCAGCGACGACTTCTCGTTCTCCATCCTGTTCTCGACCGGCGACGGCGGCGCTGCCGACTTCCACGGTGGCCGGCCCGAGATGGTGGGGTACCTCGCCCAGCGGCAGGTGGGCGTCCGCACCCACCACCTGCTCACGGCGGGCACCGTCGGCCGGGACGAGCTGTTCCTCGGCGAGGTGCGGCGCTCCGGGGTGCCGGAGGCGACCTTCGTGGCCGGCGCACGGCTGGACGAGAACGGCCGGCTGCGGCGGCTGATGATCGGGCGCTCGCCCGAGGTGCTGTTCACCTGACAAACCCGAGGAGGGCGCGATGTACAACCTGGTCCTGCTGGCCGCCCGGCCGCCCGAGTGGACGCACGAGCGGTTCATCGCCTGGTGGCGCGGCGAACACGCCGAACTCACCCGTACCCTGCCCGGCCTGCGGTCCTGGCGGCACACCGACGTCGACACGGCCCTCGAACCGCGCTCCGAGGGCTGGGACGGGGTCTCCGTCCTGGGCTTCGACACCGCGGAGGCCCTGCGCGAGGCCCTGGAGAGCCCCGAGTGGGCGGCCGCGGTCGCCCAGGTCGGGGACATGCGGGGCCGGAGGATCGCCGTCATGGGCGGCGAGATGGACATGTACCCGGGCTGAACGCCCGTCGGGGCCTGACAGCCACCACCATCTTTCGCGCGAAGAGGCGAGGAAGCAGCGGATGCGACAGACAGTGCGGGAGTTCCAGCAACGCGCGGAGAAGGGCGACTTCACCGCCGTCGTCGACGACACGGGCCGGTACGGCGCGCGCGACCTGCTGGCGCGCGCGGTCCGACTGGCCGACGCCATGGCCCCGGACGGCTCGCCCGGCGGGACCGTCCTGCTCCAGGCCGACAACTCCTGGCGCACCGTGGCCGCCACCCTCGCCGTGGGGCTGACCGGTGGCGTCCTGGCCCTGGTCAACCGGCACACGACCCGGGCCGAGTTCGCGGCGGCCCTGGAGGACATCCGCCCCGACGCCGTCGTCGCCGAGCCGTCCGCGGCCGGGGAATGGCGGGCGGGGGAGGGGGTGGCGGGCGCGCGGACCGCCGAGGTGCTCGACGGCTGGCAGGTCCTCACCGGCCACGGGCCGCGCGATGTCTCCCGCTGGTCCGGGGGCGCGCTCATCGGCCTCACCTCCGGCTCCACCGGCCGGCCCAAAGGGGTGGTCCAGTCCGAGGGCGCCCTGCGCTACGCGTGCGCCCGTACCGCGGAGATCAACGGACTGCGGACCGGCGACGCGGTGGCGGCGATCGTGCCCCTCTCCTCGACCGCCGCCTACTGCTTCGGCGTCGCCATGGCGCTGATGCTCGGCGGCCCGCTCGTGCTGAGCGGCCGGTGGGACCGCGAGGAGGCACTGGCGCGGATGTCCGCGAACGACGTCCGGTGGACCATGTGCGTGCCGACCATGGCACTGCAGATGGGCTCGGCGGCCGCCGGGTCACGGGTCCTCGAAGGCGTCCGCTCCCTCACCGTCGGCGGTGGCCCCATGGACCGTGGCGCCCTCGCCCGTGCCGAACGCTCCCTCGGGACCCGGATCCTGCGTGTCTTCGGCATGTCGGAATGTCTCGGGCACACCTCCCCCCGGCCGGACGACCCCGAGGAGATCCGGCTGGGCCGGGACGGACGCCCGTTCCCCGGCACCGAGCTGCGCGCGGTCGGCGCCGACGGCGCCGTCCTCGGCCCCGGCACGACCGGCCGGGCCCAGGTGCGCGGCCCCTCCCTCTTCCTGGGCTACGCCCGTGACGGCAAGGTCGAACCGCCCGCCCTCACCCCGGACGGCTTCTTCCCCACCGGGGACCTGCTGGTCACCGGCGACGACGGGACGGTCACCGTCATGGGCCGGGAGAAGGACGTCATCATCCGGGGCGGCCGCAACCTCGACATCACCGAGATCGAGCGTGCCGTCGCCGCCCACCCGGGGGTCGCCCGGGCGTGTGTGGTGCCGGTGCCGGACCCGCTGCTCGGCGAACGGGCGGCCGTGCTCGTGGTCCCGGAGGACGGCCACGACGGCATCGGCCTCGGCGATCTCACCGCACACCTCGACCGCACCGGCCTGTCCAAGGCCAAGTGGCCCGAATTCGCCTTCACCGTGGCCGAGTTGCCGCAGACCACGGTGGGCAAGCTCGACCGCTCCGGAGCCCGCAGGCTCGCGCACGAACTGCACACCCGGCTCACCCCGGAGCCGGTCTCGCACCCCCACCGGCCGTCGCACCAGCAAGGAGACGCATGACCTCCCCCACGACCCGCACCCCCCGCTTCGACCGCGGCCGGTGGGCGGAGGCGGGCGCCGAGACGGTACGTCCCGGGGTCCACCGCATCCCGCTGCCGCTGCCGGACGACGGACTGCGCGCGGTCAACGTGTACGCGCTGGAAGGCCTGGCGGAAGGGCTGGTCCTGGTCGACGGGGGCTGGTCGGTCCCCGAGTCCCGCGCGGCGCTGGAGGACGCGCTCGCCGGCCTCGGCCACGACCTCGGCGAGATCAGCCACATCCTGGTCACCCACATCCACCGCGACCACTACACCCAGGCCGTCGCACTGCGCAGACTGCTCGGTTCCCGGGTCTACCTGGGCTCGGGCGAGCGCCGGGGCCTGGACCTGCTCGGATCGCTCCGTACCACGCAGCCGGCCGGTTCCCTGGAGACGCTGACGCGCTCCGGCGCGGGCGAACTCGCCGAACGGGTGGCCGCGATGGACCACGGCGACTTCGACCCGGGCGTGTGGGAGGCCCCGGACCGCTGGCTGGAGGCGGAGGAACTCCGCTTCGGCGACGCCACGTTGCAGGTCGTCCCGACACCGGGTCACACCCGGGGCCACGTCGTCTACCTCGACCACGCCCGCGGCCTGCTCTTCTCCGGGGACCACGTCCTCCCGCACATCACCCCGTCGATCGGCTTCGAACTGGGCCCGTCCGAGCTGCCGTTGGGGGACTACCTCGACTCGCTGCGGACGATGACGACGCTCGCGGACGCCCGGCTGCTGCCGGCGCACGGCCCGGTGGGCGACAGCGTGCACGCCCGGGTCGGCGAGCTGCTGGCCCACCACGACGACCGGCTTGCCCAGACCCTGGCGGTCCTCGGTGACCGAACGCTCGACGCCCACGACGTGGCGGGGGAGTTGGGGTGGACGCGGCGCAAGCTCGCCTTCGCCGACCTGGACGCCTTCAACCAGATGCTCGCGGTCAACGAGACCGCGGCCCACCTCGACGTACTGGCGGCCCGCGGTCACGTCCGGCGTACCCGGTCGGCCGACGGCGTCGACCACTACACCGCGTCCGCCGGTTAACGTGCCGTCCAGCCTCCGTCGACGTACAGCTCCGAGCCGGTCATGAAGCTCGCGTCGTCGGAGGCCAGGAACGCCACGGCCGCCGCGACCTCCTCGGGCGTGCCGAGCCGGCCGAGCGGCGTGCCGTCGAGCATCGCGGCCAACCGCGGTGTGTCCCGCCACAGCTCACGGGAGCGGGGCGTCTCGATGAAGCCGGGATGCAGGGAGTTGACCCGGACCCCGCGCCGCGCCCAGTGCAGCGCGGCGTTCTTCGTCATGAGGCGTACGGCGCCCTTGGCCGCGTGGTAGGAGAACTGGGAACCGAAGCCGCCGACCGTGCCGAAGATCGACGCGACGTTGACGACCGAGCCGCCGCCGGACCTCTCGATGGCCGCACCGGCGTGCTTCATGCCCAGCCAGACCCCGGTCTGGGTGACCGCGATCACCTGGTCCCAGGACTCCCTGGTCTCCGTCTCGACGGTCCGCATCGCGGCGATCCCGGCGTTGTTCACCAGCACGGACAGCGAGCCGAGCCGGCCGGTCACCCGGTCCACGACGGACTCCCAGGCCGACTCGTCGGTCACGTCCAGCGCCAGTCCGAGGGCCCCGCCCCCGATCTCCGCGGCGAGCTTCTCGCAGCGCTCCGCGTCGACGTCCGTCACCACCACCGCGGCACCCTCGGCCGCGAGCCGTCGTGCGACGGCGTCGCCGATGCCTCCGGTCGCGCCGGTCACCAGGGCCACCCGACCGCCCAGCCTCGTCTCCGTCATGTCCGTCCCTCCCTCAGCGCCTGACACCGCGCCAGGCCAGCGCGCCGCCGTCGATCACATGGGCGGCGCCCGTGATGAACGCCGCGCTGTCCGAGGCCAGGAAGCAGGCCAGCCGCGCCACCTCCTCCGGCCGCCCCAGCCGCTCCACCAACTGCGGTGCCGCCAGCGCCCGTTCCGTCGCCCCGCGATCCTCGGCCGCGGCGAAGTGGTCCTGCGTCAGCTGGGTGTCGATGACGCCGGGGCAGAGGCAGTTGCAGCGCACCGGGGCCAGGTCGACCGCGGTGACCCTGGTCAGGTGGATGACAGCGGCCTTGGTGACGCCGTAGGCGGGGCAGTTGGGGAAGCCGACCAGGCCGGACACGGAGGCGTTGTTGACGATGGCCGGGCCGCGCGTCGACCGCAGCAGCAGCGGCGCCGCGAACCTGGTCGTCAGCCAGACGGCCTTGAGGTTGACCTCGTAGACGGCGTCCCAGACCTCCTCCGGGAGCGAGCCGACCCCGTGGTCCTGGCCGGTCGTGAACGCGGTGTCGATCACTCCGGCGTTGTTGACCAGCACGTCGAGGCCACCGAAACGCTCGGCACACCGCGCCACCATGCCCTCGATGTCGGCGCGCACCCGCAGGTCGCAGCCGACCGCCTCGGCCTTCGCCCCCTCGGCGCGCACCAGTTCGGCGGTCCGGCCGACGGCCGCCGCGTTCAGGTCGGCGACCACCACGGCCCTCGCACCCTGCCGGGCCAGCTCCACCGCGACGGCCCGGCCGATGCCCTGGCCCGCGCCGGTGACGAGAGCGACCCTGCCCTCCAGGGAACCATCCATCGTCCGCTCCCTTCCGCCCGAGACGGATCGTGAACTGAACCAACTTCAGTTCACCCAGGGAGTCTAGGTTCCTGCGGGGCAGGGCGACAAGGGGCGGGAGCGCCGTCGAGGCGCCTCAGGGCCGGTAGACCATCCCGGGCCGGGGCTTCGCGGGGGCGAGCAGCTGCGACACCGTGACGACGGTGTAGCCACGCTGCTTGAGCGCCTCCAGAATGCCGGGAACGGCGGGCACCGTCCCCTTGTGCAGGTCGTGCAGCAGGATGATGCCGTCGCGGTGGGTCTGGTCGAGCACCCGCTTGGTGATCAGCGCCGAGTCGGTCGTCTCGTAGTCCTTGGCGGTGACGCTCCACAGCACCTGGGCAAGGCCCAGTTCCCGGCAGACCTCGGCCACCTTGCGGTCGGTGCGGCCCTCCGGCGGACGCATCAGGACGGGCCTGGTGCCGGTGATCTTCTCGATGGCGGTCTGGGTCCTGCTCAGCTCCGCACGGGCGCCGGCCTCGTCCAGGTCCGTCAGCCTCGGGTGGGTCCAGGTGTGGTTGCCGATCTCCTCGCCCGCCTCCGCGATGCGGCGCAGGATGTCGGGGTACTTCGAGATGTGTCCCCTGCCCTGAACGAAGAACGTGGCGTGCAGATGCCGCTGTTCGAGGATGTCCAGCAGCTTGGGGGTGGTCGGACTGGGGCCGCCGTCGAAGCTGAGGGCCACGCACTTGGCCTTGCGGCAGTCGACGCCTCCGCTCACCGATCCCGATGCCTTGTCCCGGGCGGCGCGCGGCGAGGTGTGATCGTAGGTCGTCACCGTCAGGGCCAGGGTCACGGCGACGGCCACGACGGCGGCGGCCACGGCCACGACGGCGATGAGTATGCGGTTGCGTCTGGTACGTGTGTTGAGGAGCATACGAACCCTTTCCTGGGTCGGGTCGGGGAGTTCACCGCGTGCGGGTGAGGGCGGGCTGCGCGGAGAGTTCCGGCGGCCGCATGTCGAGGGTCAGGCGTTGCCTCAGCCGGCGTCCGAGCCGACGCTCCACCAGGCGGTGGACCAGCAGGGAGAGTCCCAGCATGCACAGGACGGACAGCGCCGTCGCGGGCAGCGGCCCCAGCCCCGGGAACGCCCGGACCAGGCCCTTGGCCAGGGGGATTCCGAGGCTCTGGTGGACGAGGTAGAAGGGGTAGGTGAGCGCCCCGGCGGTGACCGGCCAGCGCCATCGCAGCCCGGTCAGCGGGCCGGTGCCGGCCAGGGCCAGCAGCCCGAGGCAGAGGGTGAGCACCACCGCGCAGACGGCCCAGGAGGCTCTGGCCTCGCCAGGGGGTACGGCGGCGTGGTCGGCCACCCGTAGGTCGAGCACGGTGAGCTGGTAGCACCAGGCGAAGCCGAGCAGCAGCCAGAGCAGCAGGCTCTGCCCGAACCTGTGCATGAGGTAGAGCACGATCCCGGCGACGAACAGGCCGGTGTACCGGGTCAGGACGAATTCGTCGAGCAGAGGCGAGCGGAGTTCACGGGCGACGACGGCGGCCAGCAGCCAGGCTCCGCAGCAGGCCACCACCCGCCGGTAGGTCAGGCCGAAGACGAGGAGCGCGACCATCAGCAGGTAGAAGCGTGCCTCCACCCAGAGGGTCCAGCTGACTCCGTCGACGGGGTCGAGTCCCAGCGGCCCCGGGGCCATGGTCAGGTTCCCCAGTACCGTTCGCGGGTCGATGGGGGTGGCGGCGGGCCACCGGACCAGCCGTGAGACCAGGACGAGCAGGACGACCAGGAGCACCGCGCACCAGTAGGCCGGGAAGAGCCGTGAGACGCGGGAGACGGTGAACTGCGCCGGGGTCCGCCCCCAGCAGCTCATGCAGATCACGAAGCCGCTGATGAGGAAGAAGAACTCGACGCCGAGCCAGCCGTAGCCGCTGATCTCGTGCAGGAGCGGGGCGGATTCCCGGAGTTCGGTTTTGCCCCAGAAGTGCGGGGTGGGCGTGCCCAGGAAGTGGTACGCGGCGACCATCAGCGCGGCGACCAGGCGAAGCCCGTCGATCGCGACCAGGCGCGAGGGCCCGCTGGGAGGTTCGGGGGACGGCATCTCGGAACCGGGGCCCGGTCAGCAGACGCTGGGCAGCGGGCGGCTGACGGATATCCCGGACCGGCCGTTCGGGAGCGGTTTCTGCGGCGACTCGGCGTCGGCGGGCATGGCGAGGCGACCTCCGTGCGGGGAGAGTTGAGAGGTGGGGAGTCGGGGGAATCCCGGTGCGGGCTGAGAGGCGGCGGGTGAGAGGCGGCGGGCGAGGGTGCGGCGACGGTTCAGACGCGGCGGCGCAGCAGCAGCACGGTGAGGACCGTGAGCAGGAGGGCCAGTCCGCCGAGGACCGCGGTGTCGGTCCACTGGAAGGTCCAGTAGTCACCGGCCGGGTTGGCCTCGTAGAAGCGGGCCACGTACCCGTGTGCCGTCATGCACTCCCTGAGCCGGTCACCGGAGGGGAAGGCGCAGTTGAACACGGAGTCGTGGCGGCCGGAGGCCGTGATCAGGCCGTAGTTCCCGGTCGACCACTTCTCGCCCATCGGCGCCTTGGGGGTGCTGCCGGCGCTGACATAGGTGTGCGGCGGTACCAGGAGCCGGGTCCAGTGCGTCCACTCCAGCAGGAGGGTCGTCACCCCCGTCACCAGCAGGGTCAGCCCCATCGCCGCCAGCACCCGGCGGGTCAGCAGGCCCAGCAGGGTGCCGGCCGCCAGCCCGAACAGGGCGGCCGCGACGACGCGGGGGCCCGAGCCGCTCAGCGCGGTGGTGTCGTACCAGAACAGGCCGTAGCTGCGGTCGGCGGCCGGGTGCCACCACCAGGCGAACACTCCCGCGAGCAGGCCGGAGAGGGCGGTGGTGGCCACCGCGGCCAGGGCGAACCGGGAGGCGAACCACTGACCGCGGCTCGGCCCCTGGGCGAGGACCATGCGATGCGTGCCCAGTTCCCGGTCGCGGCCGAGCAGCGGGGCGCCCCAGAAGACGCCGACGACGACGGGCAGGACGATGTTCAGCGCCCCGAGGTACTTCAGCGGCTCGACGTCCAGCAGCAGCGGCAGGCCGGTACCGGACTGCGTGCAGTACAGCGGCCCGGTGGCGCAGTGGTCGAACAGCCCGCTGTGCAGGGCGTCCAGCATGCCCGAGCGGTAGTACGCGGCGATCGCCGCGGTGAGCAGCAGGACGGCCGCGCCGACGGCGGCCGGGACGCGCTGCTGGCGCCAGGCGAGCCACAGGGAGCCCTTCACGCCGCCGCCTCCGTCCGCTCGTCCGCGGCGGGCCCGCCCGGTTCCTGTTCGGTCCGTAGGTAGCCGATCAGGATGTCCTCCAGCCGTGGCCGTGCCGTGTGCCAGTCGCCGCGCAGCGGTCCGCGTTGCCGTACCAGGGCGGTCAGTTGCCTGCCGGCGGTACGTCGCTGTACGACGGTGTGCTGTGCGGCCAGGGCGTCGGCCCGGTCGGCGGGTCCGGTCAGCAGGGCGTGGCTCTCGCGCAGCGCCTCGGCGTCCTCGCTCAGCTCGGCCCGGCCGTCGCGCAGCACCAGCACCCAGTCGCAGGTCTCCTCCAGTTCGGGCAGGACGTGCGAGGAGAGCACGATGCTCGTGCCGCGCTCGGCGGCCTCGGACATCAGCGCCGCCATGATCTCGCCCCGGGCCACCGGGTCGAGGTCGGCCAGCGGTTCGTCGAGCAGCAGGAGGTCCGGCCGCTTGCCGAGGGCCAGGGCGAGCGCGACGCGGGTGCGCCGGCCGGGGGAGAGGTCGCCGACGCGGGCGTGCAGCGGGATGCCGCCCTCGTCGACGATCCGCTCGGCGGCCGCCCGGTCCCACGTGGAGCTCAGCTTCTCGCCCATCAGCAGGGTGTCCGCCACGGTGAAGCGGGGGTAGAGCGGCTTGTCCTGGGTGAGCAGGGCGACCCGGCTGCGGGCCTCGGGGGTGCCGGGCGCGGCGCCCAGCACCTGCAGGTCCCCGGTGGCGGGTCGCAGGAGGCCGCCGGCCAGGTGCAGCAGGGTGCTCTTGCCCGCGCCGTTGCGTCCGACGAGGGCGGCTATACGGCCGCCGGGTACGGTGAACTCGCAGTCCCGCAGGGCCCAGCCGCCCCGCCTTCGGTACCGGAATCCGAGTCCCGTGGCGCGCACCGCGGCCGGCGCGTCAGGCCCGGTCATGCGTCCTCCTTCGTGCGTCCCCGGTCGCCCGGGGTGTGGCTGTCGTGTTCGTTGTCGTGGGCGTCCAGGGCCGCTGTGACCATGGCGAGGACGTCGGCCCGTTCCAGGCCTCCGGCCCGGGCGCGGGCCACCCAGCCGGTGACCTCCCGGCGCAGCGGGGAGTCGTCCTCCGCGCCGGGCCGGGCGAGTGATCGCGTCACGAAGGTTCCGAGGCCGCGGCGGAGCTCGACCAGGCCGGCCTGCTCCAGGTCGCGGTAGGCCCGGAGCACGGTGTTGGGGTTGATGGCGGTCGCCGCCACCACCTCCTTGGCCGTGGGCAGCTTGTCCCCGACCTTGAGGAACCCCATCCGGAGCGCTCGCTCGGTCTGCTCGACGATCTGTACATAGGCCGGTACGCCGCTGCCGCGGTCGATCCGGTAGTCGATCACGTCGCCTTCCTCGGTTCCACCATGCTTGTACTAATGAATTAATGGAAGCATGGTGGATGTCCGTCGGCGCTGTCAAACTCCTGTGAGCGCGGGTGCGGGGGCGAGGTGCCGCCAGGAGGGCGTGCCGCCCGGGCGGGACGGGCGGGAATCAGGCGGGGCCGGGTTCCTCGTACGGGATGCGGTTCAGGTGCAGGACCTCGCCCAGGGTGCCCCACTCGTCGCCGCCCAGCTTGGTCAAAGGCCGCAGCAGCTCGCTGGCGGGGCGACCGCCGGCGAGGTAGTTCTCGTCGACCGCGGCCTGCAGCACCCGCCCGAAGACCAGGGTGCAGTTTCCCATGCGCAGGGTGGTGTGGGAACGGCACTCCAGAGCCACGTGGGCGGCCGCCACCCTGGGCGGGCGGACGCTTTTGCTGGCCTCCCGCTCGATGCCCGCGATGTCGAACTCGCTCACCGAGCGCGGGAAGTCGGTGGCCGTGGCGTTGATCAGCGGCAGGAGTGGTTCGGACGAGAAGTTGACGACGAACTCCCCGGTCGCCTCGACGTTGCGCAGCGAGTCCTTCCGGCCGATCGAGGTGAACTGGACGATCGGGGGATCGGTGCTGGCGATGCTGAAGAAGGAGTGCGGGGCGAGGTTCTCGGTGCGTCCGTCGGGTGTGATCGTGGAGACCCATGCGATCGGCCGCGGGATGACGACCGATGTCAGAAACCTGTAGAAGTCGACACTGCTCATGGCCTCAGGGGTGTATTCCACACGCATGGACCGAGTATCGGACCGGCACCTTCGGGCCCACCGCAGCCAGGTCGGGTGTGTCGTGGCGACCCACGCGCCAGGTGTCCGCCCGGGCGCGCGGCGCCGCCGCGCGCCCGTGGGTGCCCTCGCCCTGTGGCCCCGGTTCCACCGCGACGGACGGACCAGCGGCATCGCGGCGCTGTCGGCCCGGATCGTGCTCCGCCGGGTCGTGGGATCACCGTGTCACACCTTCCGGCCCCGCCTTGTCTAAGGGGTGTCGAACAACGAACAGAGGGTCTGATGCGCGAAATTGTGATCGTCGGTGGCGGCTATGCGGGCTTCTACGCCGCATGGGGCCTGGAGAAGAGGCTCGGCGCGGCAGAGGCGCGGGTCACGGTCGTCGACCCCCGCCCCTACATGACCTACCAGCCGTTCCTGCCGGAGGTGACGGCCGGATCGGTGGAGGCCCGGCACGCCGCCGTCTCACTGCGACGGCACCTGCGCCGCGCCCGGCTGATCTCGGGTACCGTGACCGGGATCCGCCACGCGGACCGGACGATCACGGTACGTCCCACCGACGGGGCGGACTACGAACTGCGCTACGACACCCTCGTCGTGACGGCCGGGGCCGTGACCCGTACCTTCCCCGTCCCGGGGCTCGCCCAGCACGCGATCGGTCTCAAGCACGTCGAAGAGGCGGTGGCCATCCGCGACCGGCTGATGACCGCGTTCGACCAGGCGGCGTCCCTTCCTCCCGGCGCCGAGCGGCGGCGGCTGCTGACCGTCACGTTCGTGGGGGGCGGGTTCTCCGGAGTCGAGGGCTTCGGGGAGCTGCTGTCGCTCGCGACGGCGATGCTCAAGTCGTATCCGGAGCTGAGCGGCGACGAACTCTCCTTCCACCTGGTCGAGGCCCGGGGCCGCATCCTGCCCGAGGTGGGGGACAAGCCGGGCGCCTGGGTGGTCCGCTCCCTGGAGCGCCGGGGCGCGCACGTTCACCTCGACACCCAGGTCCGCTCCCTCGCCGACGGCCGGGTGGTGCTCTCCGACGGGGAGGAGTTCGACTCCGGGCTCATCGTGTGGACCGCCGGCAACGCCTCCAATCCGGTCGTGCACAACCACTCGGACCTCCCGGTCGACGAACGGGGCCTGCTCGTGGTCCGCGCCGACCTGCGCGTGGGCACCGGCGGCGAACTCGTCCCGGACGCATGGGCGGCCGGGGACGACGCGGCCGTGCCCGATCTGGCGTCCCCGGTGCCGGGGGCCCACACGGTACCGAACGCCCAGCACGCCGTACGGCAGGGCAGACGCCTCGCCAAGAACATCGTGGCCGACCTGCGCGGCGGACGCGTCAAGGACTACCGCCACAGCAGCCTGGGCGTGGTGGCCACGCTCGGGCTGGGCCGGGGCATCTTCCAGTACCGGAGGATCGTCATCAAGGGGCTTCCGGCCTGGCTCATGCACCGGGGCTATCACGTCCTCGCCGTGCCCTCGTGGGAACGCAAGATCCGAGTCCTGACGGTCTGGCTCACGGCCGCCTTCTTCGGCCGGGACCTCGTCTCCCTCGCCTCCGTCCAGCATCCGCGGGACGCGTTCGTCACGAGCGGCGACCCGCGGCGTCCCGGCGAGGGCCCGGCGAGCGGCCGCACGGCCGCATGACCGTGGAGCACACCATGAAGGCGAGCAAGGAGGCCGCGCGCGGCCTGAGCGACATCGAGACCTTCCTGTACCGGCACGCCCATCTGGAAGCCGCACGGCAGCGCGTCGAGGTCTTCACCACCCTGGTGCCGGGACTGACCTTGGAGCAGAAGGCGGACATCGAGAGCTGGTACCTCAGGGAACAGACGTACGTCGCACGTATGGTGACGGAACACATCGCGGCGAACGCCGACGAGATGCGGCAGCGGCACCGCGTCCGGTTCACGCGCTGGCTGCGCGGCACGCTCACCGCGATGGTCCTGACCAGCGTGGCCATGGCCGCGTGCTGCACCGTGCTCCTGAAGTCGTCGGGCTGAACCGCCGGGCGTCCGCCCCCGGAGGGCGTGCGTTCCCCGACGCCGGGCCGGCGGAGCCGAGTCGTCAGATCATGCGATGCGTCCCTGAGCGAACCGTGCCACTCCCGCCGTCCAGGCGCGCACATGCTGTGTCGGCACGGTGTCACACCTTTTGATCCTCACCGGTCAGTGGTGCGACGTGCCAGGCGGCGGGAGGCGCGCGCGCCGCGCGATCCACTGCCGGTCGCGGTGCCTGCCGAATCACTCGATCATGCGATGTGTCCGGGCAGTGTTATGAACCAGTCTGGCCTTGTTGGCGAAGAATGCACTCACTACCTGACCAGAGTCCTGAGGTGAGTCGAGGGGCGGGTCGCGAGACCTGGACGTCTCTGCCTGACCGCCGCCGCCCCGACAACGGCCCGCGGCCCTTCCACGGGCCGGTTCTGTCCAAGAGCGGGGCCGCCGGTTCTCTGGTTCAGCTGCGATTGGACAGTCGTGATTTTTGGTTGCCGCTTTTCCCGCACCACCCGAACGAGCCAGGGGGACCCTCGTGCCCGGCAGCGCGCCGGCCGTGCGCAGCACATCGCGGGACGGCCCGCCGAAGCCGTCCGCCGGCCCGCGGCAGCGAGGTGATCCCGCCCCGCGACTGCCGTATCCGGAACAACGAGGACCCCAGCATCATGCATCTCGAGTCGTCCCCCACGACGTGTGACCTTGACGACGCCGTCTCCGTCTTCGTGCAGTACCGGGCACGCCTCTTCGGGATCGCCTACCGCGTGCTCGGCAGTGTGGCCGAGGCCGAGGACGTGGTCCAGGAGGTGTGGCTGCGCTGGCAGAAGACCGACCGCTCCGTGGTGGTGAGCCCCGTGGCCTTCCTGTCCAGTGCGACGACCCGCCTCGCCATCAACGTGGCCCAGTCGGCGCGGGTGCGCCGGGAGACCTACATCGGCCCGTGGCTGCCCGAGCCCGTCGACACCAGTGGCGATCCGGAGCTGGGCGCGCAGCGGGCGGAGGCTCTGGAGCTGGCCCTGCTGCTCGTGCTGGAGAAGCTGAGCCCCACCGAGCGGGCCGCGTACGTCCTGCGCGAGGCGTTCGACTACTCCTACCCCGAGATCGCCGAGATCCTGCGGCTCAGCGTCGTCAACATCCGCCAGATCGTGAGCCGTTCGCGCAGACGCCTGGCGGGCGAGCCGCGCGCGAGCGTGGACGCGGTGGAGCACCGGCGCCTGCTGGACGCCTTCGTCTCGGCGGCTCGCACGGGGGACGTCGCCTCGTTGGAGGCCGTCCTCGCCCCCGACGTCGTCAGCCTGTCCGACGGCAACGGCCTGCGGGGGGCCGCCCAGGTACCCGTGGTGGGCCGGGCGCGGGTGGCCAACCTGGCCACCGCCACCCGGCGGTTCTGGCAGGGGACGGAGCTGCGACCGGTCCAGGCCAACGGCCGTGCGGGCATGCTGATCTGCCGCGACGGTTCCCCCACCACCATCCTGACGGTCGGTGCTTCCGGAGAAGGCATCCGCAGGGTGATGTGGGTGTTCAACCCCGGCAAGGTCGCCGCGTTCCTGGAGTCCGGCGCCTGCCACGCAACCGTCCCCGGGGGCGCGCCCGCCGACGGGTGAGCCGCACCCCCGGCTGACGCGCACGACGCCAACACGCTCTCTAGCCGGTCGCGGCGACCCCGAGGAGCAGCAGGGCGATGTCGTCCGTCCTGGGGGCGGTTCGCCGTGCGTGGTCGATCAGGGCCGTGGCAAGCCCGTCCATCGGCTGGGACCGGGCCCGGGCGAGCTGGGTGGCGAGCCCGGACATGGCGTCGTCCAGGTCGACTCCGGGAGTTTCGACGAGTCCGTCGGTGTACAGGGCGAGGACCGTGCCGGGCGTCAGCGGGATCTCGGCGTCGGGGTAGTCCGTGTCGCCGTCGATACCGAGCAGCAGCCCGGGTGGCAGGGAGAGGACCTCGGCGCGTCCGTCGGGGTGACGCAGGACCGGCGGGGGATGCCCGGCGGTGGCCAGGACGGCACGGTGTCGGGCGAGGTCGAGATGCGCGTACAGACAGCTGACGAAGCGGCCCGGGTCGAGGTCGACCAGCTGGCGGTTGGCCATCGCGAGGGCCTGCCCCGGCGCTGCTCCGGTGGCGGCGTGGGAGCGGAGGGTGGGGCGGATCCGGCCCATGAGCGCGGCGGCGGTGACGTTGTGGCCCTGGACGTCGCCGATGAACGCGGCCGCGGTGGTGCCGTCCACCCGGACCAGATCGTAGAAGTCGCCGCCCACGTCCAGGTCCCGGGCGGCGGGGAGGTAGCGGGCGGCCGCGTCCAGGCCCGGGACGTCGGGCAGCGAGTCGGGGAGCAGGGCGGCTTGCAGGGTCTGCGCGAGCTCCTTGCCGGCGTCGTACAGGCGGGCCCGTTCCAGTGCCTGCGCGATGAGTCCGGCGAGCGCGGTGAAGACGACCCGTTCCTGCTCGGAGAAGGTGTGGGGGCGGTCGAAGGCGAACACGCACGAGCCCACCCGGCGCCCGGAGGCGATGAGCGGCAGGAAGGCCCAGGCGTGCAGGCCTTCCTGACGGACGGCGCGCGGGTAGGCACGGGTGAGTTCCCCGAACGTGGCGAAGAAGGCGGGCCGGCCGGTGGCGAGCACCCGGACCGCGGGCGCCAGGCAGGTCAGCGGCGCCCCGTCGAAGCGGTCGAGGAGCTCGGGGCCGTACCCGCGACGGCCGATGACACGCATCCTGCCGTCCTCTGCGGCGAGCAGGGCCACGGTCCCGGCACCGAAGGCCGGCAGCATCTCCTCGGTGATCAGGTCGACCACGTCGGACACGCCCACGGCCTCCGAGAGGGCGGCGGCCAGATGGAGCACCTGGTAGACCTCGCCCAGGGGGAGCGCCTGGCCCAGGAACGTCCCCGTTCTCGCGGGCCCGGCCGACGAGGTGGGCCCGGTACCTGTCGGCGTGATGCGCAGGCTGACGCCGGATCCGTCCGGGTAGAGCTCGAAGGCGAGCCACCGGTCCGGTGGCCGCAGCGCGGTGAAGTAGGCGGACCTGCGGCTGACCAGGGCGCCGCGGAAGCACTCCTCGAGGGGCGAGTCCGCGCACCAGGGCAGGGACTGCCAGGGACGTGTGCCGGTCAGTTCGGCGACGCCGCCGCCCAGCAGCGTCGCGGCGGTGACGCTCACGTAGGTGAACGTCCCCGTGAGGTCGAGCGAGCAGCTGCCCTCCGGCAGCCGTTCGACGAGGTCCGCCGCGGCCAGCGCCTCGACCGGATCCCGGCCGCGGGCGTGCGGCCGCGGCAGGGCGTGCGGTGCCGGTCCCGGACGTACGGCGTGGCCGGTGCCGGCGGCGTCGCGCAGGAACCGCCCCAGGCTCCGGCAGGCGGCGGCGACCCGCTCGGGTCCCGGAGCGCCGGCTCCGGCGGTGCCGGGCCCGGGCCACAGGAGCAGCAGCGCGCCCCACGCCGTGGTGCCGGTGACGATCGGCGCCGCCGCTGCCGCGCAGCGGTAGGGAAGCGCGATGGCCGTGCGCGGATAGCGCCGGGCGACCTCCTCCGGGTCGCTCAGCCACACCAGCCGTCGCCGGCGCAGCGCCTCCGCCACCGGAGCGGGGCTCGACAGCGCCATCCGGGACCACGGCGTCAGGGCTTCCACCGGCAGCCCCGCGGCCACCTCCAGTTGCAGCGCCCGGCCGTCGGACGTCAGCAGGAAGACCGCGCCCGCGAGCACCCCGGTGTCGCGCACGGCGGCCTCCAGCAGCAGGTCCAGCCCCGCCCCGCGAGCCGGCCCGGAGGCGGGTGCGGACGGACCGGGCCCGTGGGATCGACCCGCGCCCTCTTCCCGCATGGCGCACATACCAGAACCGTACGTCCGCACCGGCCGGCCCCGCGCGGGAGAGCCGGCCCGGGCCGCCGGCGGCGCAGTGGCCCCTGTCACAGATCGGAGCGCCGTCCGGTCAATGCGCTGAAAAGGGACAAGTAGGGGCGCAATCGCGCTCATGTCCGAGACCGGGACCGAGACCGGAACCGAGAACGGTGACGAAGCACCGCGTGCCACAGGTGCCTGCCTCGCCGCCGCCTATCCGAGGGTGACGAACAGATGATCAGCACAGACAGCGCGATATCCCGTGGGCAGCAGAACATCCGCGAGCCCTCGGAGTCGGCGATCGCGATGCTCGACGAGCAGGGGACGGTGGTCGGATGGACCCGGGCCGCCGAACGGCTGGTCGGTTACTCCGCCGGCGACGTCGTGGGCCGGTCGGCCGCGGTCGTACTGCCGCACTCCGAAGAGGCGTCGACGACGGCGGAGTTCGTCGACCGGTGCCGTGAGCAGCACGGCTGGTCGGGCACGACGACGGTACGGCACCGGGAAGGGCACGGGCTCGACGTGAGCCTGCGGGTCTCGATGCTGTGGGGGCACGGCGAAAGCGTCCGGTGGCTCGTCTCCGTGACCGACATCGGCGAGGCCTCCGGGGAGACGACGAACGGACTCGTACGGGAGTCGCTGCTCGCCCGCGTCCCCATGGGCATCGTCGTACGGGACCCGGAACTGCGGTGCACCTGGGTGAACGACACGATGGAGAGCCACGACGGCATCTCCCGCGACCAGCGGCTCGGACGGCGGTTCGCCGAGGTGCGGCCGGGCGCCGAGGCCGAGATCCTCGAGTCGGCGATGCGGGACGTGATGCGGGGCGGGCCGGCCAGGGTCCAGGACCACCGGACGTGGCTGCCGTCGAGCCCGCACCGCGAGCACACCTACGCGGCGTCGATCTTCTGCCTCCAGGACGCCGACGGCCAGGTGCTCGGGGTGTGCGTCATCAGCGTCGACCTCACCGAGAGCCTGCGGGCGCGCGATCGCCTGGCCATCCTCAGCGAGGGCAGCAGCCACCTCGGCAGCACCCTGGACGTGATGCGGACCAGCCAGGAACTGGCCGACCTGGCCGTCCCGCTGCTCGCCGACTACGTCGCCGTCGATCTCGAACAGTCGGTGCCGTTCGGCGAAGGGCCGCCGTTCCGCATCGGCTCCATGGGCCGGCGCCTCCCCGTCTTCCAGCGCGCCGGCCTGGCGTCGATCCATCAGGGTGTCCCGGAGTCCCCGTGGACGCACGGCGAGGTGGTCCCCTGGCCGGCCGACTCACCCTTCACCGACGTCCTGCGCACCGGCATGCCCCACCTGGAGCCGGTCCTGGACACCGCGCCGGGCACCTGGATCGACCAGGACCCGGAGCGGGCGCGCACGATCCACGAGTACGGCATCCACTCCCTGATGCTCGTACCCATCCGTGCGCGGCGCGTCCTGCTGGGCATGGCGCTGTTCGTCCGCACCTCGGACCAGGGGCCGTTCCAGGAGGTCGACGTACTCCTCGCCGAGGAACTCGTCAGCCGCGCCGCGCTGGCGCTGGACAACGCGCGCCAGTACGCCCGCGAGCACACCGCCGCCCTCGCCCTCCAGCGAAACCTGCTCCCGCACCGTCTGAAGGGGGGCGCGGCGGTCGAGACGGCGTCCCGCTACCTCCCCGCCGACATGGACCACGGCGTCGGGGGCGACTGGTTCGACGTGATCCCGCTGTCCGGCGCGCGGGTGGCCCTCGTCGTCGGCGACGTGGTCGGACACGGGATCAACGCCGCCGCGACCATGGGCCGGCTCCGCACCGCCGTACGCACCCTCGCCGACATGGAACTGCCCCCCGACGAACTGCTGACCCACCTCGACGACACGGTCCAGCGGCTGGCCGAGGACGACGCCGACGCTCCCGAGCAGTACTCGGCCGCGGTGGGCGCCACCTGTCTGTACGCGGTCTACGACCCGGTCACCCGCCGGTGCACCATGGCACGGGCCGGACACCCGCCGCCCGCGGTCGTCGACCCGCAGGGGCGGGTCACCTTCCCCGACCTGCCCACCGGAACCCCGCTGGGCCTGGGACTGGGCGTCCCCTTCGAGGCCGCGGAGCTGGAACTGGCCGAGGGAAGTCTCCTCGGCCTGTACACCGACGGTCTCGTCGAGACCCGCGACCACGACATCGACGTGGGAATGCACCGCCTCGGCAGCGCCCTGGCCCAGCCGGGCCGCCCGCTGGAAGAGCTCTGCGGCCGCGCCATGGAGACCTTCCCGGGGCAGGCACCCTCCGACGACGCCACGCTGCTCCTGGTCCGGACCCGTACGCTCAGCCCCGCCCAGGTGGCCTCCTGGACACTGCCCGGCGACCAGACCGCCGCCCGCAGCGCCCGGCACCTGGCAGCCCGTCAGCTGGCCGAGTGGGGCCTGGCAGGTCTCGCGGACGCCACGATGCTGATCGTCAGCGAACTGGTCACCAACGCCGTCCGCCACGGCACCGGCCAGGTCACCCTGCGCATGGTCCGGCACCAGGTCCTGACCTGCGAGGTGTTCGACTCGAGCGCCTGCGCCCCACGCCTGGTCAGCGCACGCACCCATGACGAGAACGGCCGCGGCCTCTTCCTGGTCGCCCAGCTGTCCCGCAGATGGGGCTTCCGCACCGAGTCGGGCGGCAAGGTGGTCTGGGCCGAGGAGGATCTCGCCCTCGCCCAGACCCCCGCGGAGGCCGTCGGGGTGCCGCCCGTGCCCGAGGAGCGGCCCGTTCTGGTGTCCGCGACGGGCGCGGGCTCCGGAGTCCCCGCGGGACGCGAGTCCCTGCCCTGGTAGTGCGCCCGCCATGGCGTCGGCTCCCCGTTTGTGAGGGCCGCCGACAGGATGCAGGGTGGTTCCTGGAGCAGCAGTGCCGGACCATCCGTTCCGGTCAGGCCCACGGAGGTGTCAGCGGTGTCGGCAGAGGACGCGGCGACCGAGAGCGCCGCACAGGACAACGAGTCGACGTTCGGACCCAGGATGCTGGCGGACGTCAAACCGCCCTTCGTTCCCGAGGGCGCTTCGGGCATGACCGTGCTCGTCGAGTGGCCGCCCGGGGACCCCGGGACTCCACCGCACCGGCACTCGGGGCCGTGTTTCGGCTACGTCATCGAAGGCGCGGTCCGCTGGGAGCTCGAAGGCGAGCCGGAGCACGTGATCAAGGCCGGCGAGACGTTCTGGGAGCCGGGCGGCGAGGTGATCCACTACCAGAACGGCAACGCCTCGCAGGACGAGCCGGCCAAGTACATCGTGTTCATGATGTGCGCACCGGGCCAGCCGATGCTCACCCTGGTCGACGACGAGGAACTGGCACGGCGCGCCCACCTGCGCGCCCCGCGCCCCACCGACTGATCCGCCGGGCCGTGGGCGGGAGCCGCGGCCCACGGGACCGGAGGGACCGGCGTTGAGGGCACGACCGGCCTGCGGCATGCTTGCCCCATGGGCAGCTCAGACCCCACGGGCGACCTGGACCCCGGGCGCGGAGACCGGGCCGGTGCCGGGCTGCACCTCAGGGGACGCGACCGTGAGATCACGGCCGTCCGCGAAGCTCTGGTGGCGGTGCGCGGCGGACGGGGCGCCTGCGTCGTCGTGGAAGGGGCGCCCGGCGTCGGCAAGAGCCGGCTCCTCGCGGAACTGGACGGGCGGGCGCGGCGCTGCGGCTTCGACGTGGTCTCGGTACGGGCCGACGAGTTCGACCAGTACGCGGCAGGAGCCGCCCTGCAGTCCGTGCTGCGGCCCCATGCCGGTTCCGCGCGCGTCGCCACGGGCCTGAACGACCAGCGGCTCCGGCTGCTGGACAGCATCGCGGACGCTCTGGAGGACCGGGCCCAACGCGCGCCGGTACTCGTGCTCGTGGACGACGCGCAGTGGTCGGACCCGGCCACGCTCTTCGCGCTGCGCACCCTGCCCGGACGACTGGCCTCCTCGCGCATCCTCTGGGTGCTGGCGGTGCGTTCGGAGACCGAGCGCCCGACCGTGGCCAGGGTGCGGGAGGACCTCGAACGTCTCGGCGCCCGGTGGCTGACCCTCGGCCCGCTGCCCCAGCAGGACCTGGAGCACATCGCGGCCGACGTGCTCGGGACGGCACCCTCACCGGGCCTGGTCAGGATGCTGCGAGGCGTCGCGGGCAATCCGTTCCTCGCGATCGAACTGGTGCGCTCCTTCCCCGACCCGGAGACCGTGGAAGCGGAGCAGGGCGCCGCGGGCCGCCTCTACCGCGACATCCCCGTCGGCTTCCGGCAGAGCGTCGCCGCACGTTTGCAGCAGCTCCCGGAGGACGCCGTACGCCTGCTCCAGATCGGCTCCGTCCTCGGCCGCGAATTCGACTTCGGCACGGTCGCCCGCATGCTCGGGAGGCGGGTCGGCAGCCTGCTGTCCGCAGCCGAAGCCGCTCTGAACAGCGGCCTGCTCTCGGCGGACGGCCCGCGACTCGCCTTCCGCCACGACCTGCTGCGGCAGGCCGTCCACGAGAACCTGCCGCCGGCCGTACGGACGGCCCTGCACCGGGAGGCCGCCGAGAGCCTGCGCGCCACCGGCGCACGATCGGCCGAGGTGGCCTGGCACGTCGTGATGGCGGGCGGCCCGGTCGACGACGACGCCGTGACCACGCTGCACACCGCCGTACGGGAACTGTCGGCGACGGCCCCCGACGCGGCCGCGGACCTGGCGCAGCGGATCGCCGGGCTGCTGAACCCGCGCGACCGGCGGCGCGTCGGTCTGCTGACCGACGCCGCCGAGTACCTCGGCCGCACCCGCCGGGTGCACGAGGCACTCGATCTGGTCGACGCGACCCTGTCGGACGGTCTGGAGCCGTCCCAGGAGGCGAACCTGCGGCTGGTGGCCGCGGAGATACACCAGGCCGCCGGTGACGACGCCGCCGCCATGACACACCTGAAGGAGGCCCTGGACCTCCCCGCGCTCCCGGCCGGTCTGCGGGACCTGCTGCTGAAGACCCGGGCGACGGGCCACCTGTACCTCGGGGACCTCACCGCCGCCGAGCAGACGGACGCCGGCCTGGTCGCGGCCTCCTACCGGAGCCACGATCCGGCCGTCGTCGTCAGCGTCATGGTGTTCCAGTCGCAGACGTACTTCTACCGCGGGCGCCCGGCCCGAGCGCTGGAACTCGCCGAGGCCGCCACCGCGCGGGCCCGTGCCGAGCCCACCGTGCCCTACCTGAGGCCTCCGAGAATTCCGGCGCTGTGGCTGGCCACGGTACTGACCAGCACCGACCGGCTCGCGGACACCGAGCGGGTGCTGCGTGAGGGCCAGCACGAAGCGGAGGCGCTGGGCCTCGGCTGGTCACTTCCGCACTGGCACGCCCGCCGTGCCTGCGCCCTGCTCGAACAGGGCGCGCTGGACGACGCGGCCGTGGAGGCCGAGGCGAGCCTCGCGGTGGCGGACGAGCTCGAGATCACCCAGCCGAATGCGCAGGCCCGCGCCGTGCTGGCGCTGGTGGAGATCAGGCGCGGCGGCCTGGCCAGGGCGAGGGACCATCTCCACGCGGCCGAAGCCGGCTCCGGCACGAACACCCGGCGGTACGCCCTGTGGGTGGCCCTCGCGCGCGCCTGCCTGGCGGACGCGGAGGGCAGGGCCGAGGCGGCGGCAACGGCACTCACGGGCTTCGTCGAGGACAACGAGCCCACGATGCTGCTCACCCTGCCGCCGTCCCATTGGCCCGCGATCGTGCGCATCGCGCTGCGCGGCGCGCGACCGTCGGTCGCGCAGGCCGTGTCCGGGGCACTGACCACCCTGGCGGCCCGGGACGACAGCCAGGAGATCGGCAGGACCGTCCGTACCCATGTGGAGGGCCTGCTCCACGGCGACCCCCGGGCACTGGCGTCCGCCGTCGCCGGCTACCGGAGCACCGGCAGGCGGCTGGCCCTGGCCGCGGCCTGCGAGGACCTCGGTGAGATCCTGGCCGCCTCGGACGCTACGGCGCAGGCGACCGACTGCTTCGAAGAAGCGGCTCGGCTGGCGTCGGCCTCGGGAGCCCTCGCCGATCAAGAACGGCTCGGGCGGCGGCTACGCCAGCTGGGCGTGCGCTCGCCCGCCCCGCGGCCCGAGGCAGGCGGCTCCCCGGGGTGGGAGAGCCTGACGGCGTCCGAGCGGAGACTGATACCGCTCGTCGTGGACGGCCTCACCAACCGCGCGATCGCCGACCGCCTCCACGTCTCCGTGCACACCGTCAACACCCACATGAGACACATCTTCACCAAGCTCGACATCAACACCCGTGTCGAGCTGACCCGGCTGGCCGTCGAACGGGGCGACGCCGCCGACGGGACCGGGTGAGAAGGGGCACCGCTCACACGAAGGCGCTCTGCCCGGTGATGGACTTGCCGACGATGAGGGTCTGCATCTGGCGGGTGCCCTCGTAGGAGTAGAGGGCCTCGGCGTCGGCGAAGAACCGTGCCACGTCGTGGTCGAGGACGATGCCGTTGCCGCCGAAGATCTCGCGGGCGGCGGCGACGACCTCCCGCATCCGGGACGTGACGAACCCCTTGGCCAGCGCCGAGTGGTCGTCGCGGAAGACGCCCTGGTCCTGCAGCCGGGCGAGCTGCACCAGCATGCCCCACGACGCGGTGATGTCGCCCAGGCTCCGCACCAGCAGGTCCTGCACCATCTGGAACCCGGCGATCGGCCGCCCGAACTGCCGGCGCTCCTTGGCGTAGGCGAGGGCGAGCTCGTAGGCGCCGATCATGACCCCCAGCGCCTGCCAGGCGACACCGCTGCGGGTGAACCGCAGGATCTCCGCGACGTCCTTGAAGGAGTTGATGTTCTGGAGGCGGTTGGCCTCCGGGACCCGTACGCCGGTCAGGGTGATCTCGGCGTTCTCGACGATCCGGAGCGCGATCTTGCCCTCGATCTTCACCGGCACGAACCCGGGGGTGCCCTTCTCGACGACGAAGCCCTTGACCTGGTCGTCGGCCACGTCCCGCGCCCACACCACGACGTGGTCGGCGAAGGTGGCGTTGCCGATCCACCGCTTGGCCCCGTCGAGGACCCAGGTGTCGCCCCGGCGCTCGGCGGTGGTGCGCATGCCGCCGGAGACGTCGGAGCCGCCCAGCGGCTCGGTCATGGCGAAGGCGCCGATCTTCTCCATCGAGGCCATGGCGGGCAGCCACCTGTCCCGCTGCTCCTGGTCGCCGCCGGTGTAGACGGAGTAGAAGCTGAGCCCGTTGTGGACGCCGAAGAAGGTGGCGACCGAGGCGTCGACGCGACTCATCTCCATCGCGAGCATGCCGCCGAGCAGATGGCTCGCGGCGGGCAGGTGATCGCCGTATCCCTCGTACGACAGGGCGGTCAGGCCGCTCCCGCGGAACTTCTCGATCAGCTCCACGGGGAACTCGCCCTTGGCCCAGTACCCGTTGACCAGCGGCTTCACCTCGTCGCGCAGGAAGACGCGGGCCTTGCGCAGTATCTCGCGCTCCCCGTCCGGGAGAAGCGCTTCGTAGCGGTAGAAGTCCGCGCCCAGCAGGTCGTCCGACAGCGCGGCGGAAGTGATGGTCATGTCGTTCTCCTGGTGGCTCTTGGTTCCGGGACCACCAGTTGACCGACGGGCCGGCCGGTGTGTGACGGCTGCCGGCACACCGGGTTCGCGCGGCCGGGATGTCAGTGGGGCATCAGGAGCATGACCACCGTGCCCATGGCCGTCACCCCGTCCCAGAAGTTGTCGTACACGCTCCTGGGACCGGCGCAGTCGCCGGCCGTCCCGGTGGTCGCGCGCAGTGCGGGCATGTCGCGGGTCAGCGAGCGCAGGGCACAGATGAGCAGGTACAGCGCCAGCACCCAGGTGACGTCGTCGTCGGCCGGAAGGCCGCCGGCCATGGTCTCGTGCCCCTGATGACCCGCCGCGCGGTAGGACATCCAGGTCATCGCCGCCATGCCCACCGCGTAGGGCAGTCGCCGCACGGTGGCCGCCAACCGCCCCTCCCGGCCGCTCCTGACGGCGGTCCACGGGAACCACAGTGCGGCGGCGGCGAAGAAGACCGACTGCGGCAGCGCGGGCAGGACGCCGCCGAGGCGCCACGGCATCACCGCCATGGCCAGCGCCATGGCGGCATGCAGCAGGTGGTCGACGCGGTCGCGGCAACCGCCGGCCGGGGACCGGACACCCTGGCGGAGCGCCCGGACGGCGGCCACCGAGAACAGGACGGTCAGCAGGCAGTGGACGACATCAGTGGCATTCATGCCCTACACCGGCGCGAACGCGGTACCGGGTTCCGGCCTGAGGGCGACGCCGAACAGTTCCCCGAGCAGCGTCGTGGAGCGCTCCGCGCTGCGATGCAGCACCGTGGCCATCCCCAGGGCCTCGGCGGGCGGCAGGTTCTCCGCGTTGTCGTCGACGAAGACACATTCCTCGCCGGGCAAGGAGAGCATCGAGAGCAGAAGCCGGTACGCGTCCGGCTCCGGTTTGCGCAGCCCGTGCCGCCCGGAGACGAAGGCCGCGTCGAAGGCCGCGTCGATGTCGAAGCCGTGGTACATGTTCCACGGCGCCAGACCCATGCTGTTGGACAGCAGACCCGTCTTCAGCCCGCCGGCGCGGGCCCGCGCCAGGAGCGACACCATGGATCCGTCGAGACGGGAATCCGCGAAGACACGGCCCAGCAGGTCGGTACCGTCGACGCCCAGCGCCCGGCCCATACGCCGGTTCCAGTCGAACTGGGTGGCCCTGCCACGCTCCAGGTCGTGGGTGAGCGCCACCATCGCCGGGTTTTGGTACCAGCCGTGCTCCACCGCCCCCGCGGGCAGGCCCTCGCGGGCCTCGAAGCCACGCACCGCCTCGTCGAGCGACGTCGTGAGCACACCGCCGAAGTCCACTATGAGACATGTTCTCGGCACAGTCTTCCGAACCTCTCTCCCACACCGTCTGCCGGCAGCCGGACGGCGTTGTCACACACGGTGCTTGTCGGTGATCTCCCGGTACTCCGGCAGGGTCGGCTTGCGGATCTGCGAGCCTTCGCCGTAGAGAGCGCGGCTGAGCCCGACCCGCAGGCGCCGGCCGAGGCGGGCGCCCGCGCCCCGGCCGCCCGGGCCGTCGTCCGCGCCGGGTGCGATCGGCGTGTACTGCTCGTGCTGGGTGAGCAGGTGGAGCTCCGCCTGACCGAGAGGCTCGTGCACCTCGACGAACTCGCCCTGCGGCAAGCGCTTGATGACACCTGTCTCGCGGCCGTGCAACACCTTGTCGCGGTCCGCGCGTTGCAGACCGAGGGCCCACCGCTTCGCCACGGCGTAGGCCAGGACCGGCACGACGAGGAGGCCGATGCGGACCGCCCACGTCACCGACTCGACCGCGAGGTGGAACCGGGTGGCGATGATGTCGTTCGCGGCGCCGACGAGCGACACCACGTAGAAGCTGATCCAGGCGACTCCGAGCGCCGTGCGCACGGGCCGGTTGCGCGGTCTGTCGAGAAGGTGCTGATCACGGCCGTCCCCGGTCACCCAGCCCTCGATGAACGGGTAGGCGCCCAGGGCCAGGAAGAAGCCGACGCCTGCCACCAGCGGAACCAGGTTGTCCAGGGCCAGGGTGTGCCCCCGGAGGGCGATCTCCCAGCCGGGCATGACGCGCAGCAGCCCGTCCGCCACGCCCATGTACCAGTCGGGCTGCGACCCGGCCGAGACCTGGTCGGCGCGGTAGGGGCCGTACAACCAGATGGGGTTGATCTGCGTGAGTGCCGCGATCGCGAAGATGACGCCGGCGACCAGGAAGAAGAAGCCCGCGGACTTCACCGCCCGGACCTTGAACGGTGGGCCCACCACGTTCCTGTTGGTCCGCCCCGGGCCCGGATACTGCGTGTGCCTGTGGTGGAGCAGCAGGATCAGATGGCCCACGAGCAGCCCCACCATGAGGGCCGGGATGACCAGAACATGGATGGCGTTGAAGCGCGCCACCAGTTCACCGCCCGGGAACTCGCCTCCGAAGAGAAACATCGACAGGTAGGTTCCGACGACCGGTACGGAGAGGATCGTCCCGTTCACGACGGCGAGCCCGGTTCCGGAGAGGAGGTCGTCCGGCAGGTCGTATCCGGTGAGCCCTCCGAACATTCCGAGGACCAGCAACAGGAAGCCGAACAGCCACTGGAATTCACGGGGCTTGCGGAAGGCGCCGGTGAAGAACACGCGCATCATGTGGGCGAGCATCGCCCCGATGAACACCAGGGCCGCCCAGTGATGCGCCTGCCGGATCAGCAGGCCGCCCCGGACGTCGAAGGAGAGGTGCATGGTCGAGTCGAACGCCTCCGACACCGTCCGCCCGCGCAACGGCGGGTAACTTCCGCTGTACTGCACCTCTTTCATCGACGGATGGAAGTAGAGGGTCAGATAGACCCCGGTCACGACGATGACGACGAAACTGTAGAGACAGATCTCCCCCAGCAGGAAGGACCAGTGGTCCGGAAAAGCCCTGCGTGCTCTGGCCCGTATCAGGCTGTACGGCCCCAGGCGTCCCTCCGCCCAGCGGGCCACGCGCTCCCCACCGCCTCCTTCGCCCGTTTCTTCCTGCTGGATCTGATCATCCATGCCCGGCAACCATTCCTCACCCGGCCCGAAAGGGAGTTCGTGACGCCATGAGCCTGGGGTGCCTGATCCGCACTCCTCGGGCGAGCAGGCTCATGACTGCTTTCACCCCTATGACCGGGCGCGGGGCGGGAATGTGACAGGCCCGCCCCCGAGGCGCCCGGTCAGACCACGATCTTGCGGGGGTTGAAGTTGCCGCCCGGGTCGGCGGCGCCGAACAGGCCCGACACGAGCGCGACGCCCTGCGGCGAGATGTCCTCCGCCAGCCAGGGCGCGTGCTCCAGGCCCACCCCGTGGTGGTGCGAGAGGGTGCCGCCGGCGTCGACGAACGCCTGCTGGATCGCGTGCTTGACGGTGTCGTACTCGCCGAGCGGGTCGTCACCGAAGACGAAGGCGAAGGTGAAGTAGAGGCAGGCGCCGGAGTGGTAGGAGTGCGACATGTGCGACATGGTCCAGCCGGTGCGGCCGATCCTCTGGTAGGCGAGGTCGGCCGCCTCGTAGACCGCCGCGTGGATGCCGCGGAGCTTCGACCACGGACCGGCGGTCTCGCTCACGTCGCCGGCGGCACCGCGGTCGAGCAGGAAGTCGCGGATGTACGGCGTGTCGAACTTCTTCTGGTCGTAGAGCGCACCGGGCCCCCTGCCGACGCCGATGCCGTGATGCCTGCGCACGATCCGGTCGACGATCGACTTCTGCCGCTTCACATGGGCCCCGTCGCCCTCGAAGCCGATGAAGGAGAGGCACATCTCGTCGAGGTTCCAGCCCCGCCTCCTCAGGTACGCCATGAGACCGGCCTGCGCCGTCCTCCGTATGCCCTTCGACTCCTTGGCCGTCGCCAGGGAGAAGGCCGTCTCGTGTGCGTCCGAGACGCGGGTGACCGACGGCGAGACGTCGCTCTCCGCGATCTCCCGCATCGCCGCGAGCCCGTGGTCGAGATCCCTGAAGAAGTAGGCGTGGATGGCCCGCTCCGCCGGGAGCCGGTGCACCTGCACGGTGACCTCGGTGATGACGCCGAGCCGCCCCTCGGAGCCCACCACCATCTCCCGGACGCTCGGCCCGGTCGACGCGCTCGGAACGGCTCGGACCACCAGGACCCCGCCGGCCCGCACGACACGCAGCCCCTTGACGATGTCCGCGATGTCGCCGTACTTGTCCGACTGCATTCCGGACGATCGCGTGGCCACCCAACCGCCCAGCGACGAGTGGCTGAACGAGTCCGGGAAGTGCCCCATCGTCCAGCCCTCCCGGTTGAGTTGGGCCTCGAGATGGGGCCCCAGCGCCCCTGCCTGGACACGCGCCAGACCGGAGCCGGAGTCGATCTCGAGCACCCGGTCGAGGCGGCCGAGGTCGAGCGAGACGACCACCCGGGACTCGTCCGGATGCGGCTCCAGGCTGCCCGCGATGTTGCTGCCGCCCCCGAAGGGAATGATCACGGCGTCCGCCGCGACGGCCGCGTCGACGACCCTCCGCACCTCCGCCTCGTCGGCCGGGTAGACGATCACGTCTGGACTGCGCGCCAGTTCGCCGGCCCGGATGCGGACCAGGTCGCGCAGGCTCTTGCCGTAGGTGTGGACGAGCCGGGACAGGTCGTCCACCAGGACGTTCCCGGCTCCGACGAGGTCCGTGAGGAGCGCGACGAACTCCTCCGGCACCGTCGAGGCGGGCACCTTCAGCCGCGAGAAGTCGGGCCGTTCCGTGGTGCGTTCGGCCGTCCGGAGATCGAGGCCGACGGCCCGCTGCACGAACGGCGCGAAATCGGGTTTGTCCTCGTGCCGGAAGCCGACACCTTCCACGCCCCAGCCCCACCACTTCATGTGTGTCACATCGGCGGTGCGCGTCGTGCCGGCGCGGCCGGTGGGCTCGTTGGGTTCGGTCACGAACGGTCTCCTTCGGGTACACGACGCGAGGTGGTCCTCACGCCGAGGATGCGGTCGGAGTTCTCCTCGGTGAGGGCGAGGATCGCCGAGCGGATGCGCTCGGTGAACTCGGTCCTCAACTCGCCGGGAAGAGCGGTGAGCGGTTCGCCGAAGACGACCCCGACCGGCAGCCGGCCGGGCTTCGGCCAGTTCGATCCGCGGGGGTGCGCCGCGTGCGCGCCGATGAGCGCGACGGGCAGCACCGGCACCTCGGCGGACGAGGCGAGCGCCGCCGCACCCGGCTTGAACGTGCCGAGCGAACCGTCGCGCGATCGGGTCCCCTCGGGAAAGATCAGGAGCGGCACTCCCCGGTTCAGCAGGGCCTTGGCGCTCACTCCGCGCGCGCTCGCTCCGCGTGCGTCCACCGCGCGCGCGGTCACGCCGGTACGGTCGACCGGGAAGGCGTTGAAGAAGAGGGCCGTGAGGCCGCGCCGCCGCCACACGTCGAAGAAGTAGTCCGCGGCGGCCCCGACCGCGAGGTAGCGCGCCAGCCGGCGCGGCAGCGCGCCCATGATGAGTGGCGCGTCGAGGTGCGAGGTGTGATTGGCGACGACGACATATGAGTCCTCGACGTTCGCCAACCGCTCCCGCCCGAGCACCGTGACGCTGGTCACGCTCCAGACGAGGGGCTTCAAGAGCCCCCGCTGTGCGACGAACCGCGCCGCAGCGTGTGAGCGTGAGGTGAACCGGTCGCGTATCGCCGCAGGCATCCGCGTCCTTCCCGTGCGGGTACGCCCGCACTGATTCCTTCAGTGAGTGAGACCGCCGTCGCGGCTGGAGTCGCGGCTGGAGGAGATCCGTCGCGAGATCCACCGCACGGTGCGGCGGGGCAGATGACGTGTGAGCCAGATGAGCGACCGGTACCGGAGATCCGGCACGGAGAGCACCCGTCCGCGGCGCACGTCGCGCAGCGCCGTCTCGACGACTCGGCGGGCGTCGAGCCAGAGGAGGTCAGGAACGCCCGACGAGCGGATTCCCGCCCGGGTGTGGAATTCGGTGCGGACCCAGCCCGGACAGAGTGCCGTCACGGTGACGCCGCTTCCGCGGAGCTCGTTCGCCAGTCCCTCCGAGAGCACGGTCACGAAGGCCTTGACCGCCGAATAGCTCCCCATCGTGACGAACCCGGCCGTGCTCGACACGTTGACGATCGCACCGTGCCCCCGTTCGCGCATGGCGCGCCCGGCGGCGCCGGCGAGCACCAGCACCACCCGCCCCATGACCTCGATCGCCCGGTCGTGCGGAGCGGTGTCGGCAGCGGTCAGCGGTGCGCGCACGCCGAAACCGGCGTTGTTCACGAGCAGGTCCACCGGACGGGCCGGGTCCCGCAGCCGGGCGGCGACACGTTCGGTGTCGCCACGGTCGGACAGGTCGGCGGGCAGCACCTCGACGGCACGGCCCCGGGCTTCGAGCTCGGCCGCCACCCGGCCGAGCCGCTCCCTGTCGCGCGCCACCAGGACCAGGTCCCAGCCGCGGTCCGCCAGGGCGTGCACGAACGCCGCCCCGATCCCCGACGTGGCACCGGTGACGAGTGCGACCCGGGTACCGCGACTGCAGATGGCTGAGTCCACGCGTGTGACACACCTTTCGTCTCTGGGGTCATCGCGTTAGACCGGCCACGCCGCCGTCCTGTGACACCGGCATCCGCACACGGGGGAGACGGACGGTGTCACACATGTGCCGGTCGCCCGGTCTCAGATGACGGCCCCCGACGGCTTCTCGCAGGCTCCGGGGCGATCGCGCAGTGTCTCCCCGCTCCCGTCCAGAAAGCCCGTGCATGAACTCGAACAACGAGACGACGACCGTGCCGTCCGAGCCGGTGGGCTTCGACGTGCGGGAGTTCGCCCGTACGGCACACGGCAGCCACCGCGGACGGCTCGACCTCGGGCCGCTCGCCGACGAACCGCTCGACGCCGACTCCCTCCGACTCGTACGCGCGCTGCGCGACATGGAACGTACGACGCTGCACCGTGTGCGCGACCTCCTCGTCACGGCGACGCACAAGGACGCCCGGGTCACCGCCTTCCTCACCACGTGGATGTTCGAGAGGTTCTGGACGGCCGACGCCCTCGACGCCGTCCTGGACGCTTCTCCCGCCGCCCGTGACCTCCCGTCGAGCGACGGTCCGGCACGGCGGGCACGGGCGGAGCGCCGGGAACGCCGCGGCCCGGTCCGCCGCTCCCTCGTCGCCAACGTCACCGGTACGCAGATCGTCGCCGAACACGTGACCACGGGCCTCGTGGACGAATGGATCACGCAGGCGGCCTACCGGCGGCTGGCCGGGGTGTCCTGCGCCATGGCGTCGATCGTCGACCCGGTGGTGGAGATCAAGCGCCGGCACATCCGCTTCCTCGCCGAGGAGGCGGAGCGCCGGCTGCGTGCCTCGGCCCGCGCCCGGCGCATCACCTGCCGGGCACTCCGGCACACCGCCTGGCCGCTCGGCTCGGCCGGCCGCGCCGAGCACGAGCGCGCCTTCTTCGAACGCCATGTCTTCGGCGACCGGAACGGACGGGCCGAGGCACGCCGTATCCGCGGGATGGTCGCCGCGCTCCCCGGCATCCGTCCCGGTGTCGCGTCCACCGTGGAATCGAGGCTCCTTCCGTGACACCGCACCACGCGAACACCGAACTCGGCGACGCACATGTCCTGCTGACCGGCGCCACCGGTTTCGTCGGCCAGGCCGTGCTCGAGCGGCTGCTCACCGACCACCCCGCCACCCGTGTCTCGCTCCTCGTGCGCCGCAAGGGCAGCCAGACCGGGCAGGACCGGCTCCGGCAACTGCTGCGCAAACCCGTCTTCCGGCGCTGGCGGGACGCCGTGGGCGCCGAAGAGGCCGAGCGCATCGTCCGGGCACGGGTCACCGTGCTGGACGGCAGCATGACCAGCATCCCCGAGCTGCCCTCCGACCTCGACGTCGTCATCCACTCGGCGTCGACCGTCTCGTTCGACCCGCCCATCCACGAGGCGTTCGACACGAACGTCAACGGCGCGGTCGGTCTCTACGAGGCCCTGCTCGCGTCCGGATCCGACCCGCACGTCGTCCACGTGTCGACCTGTTACGTCGGCGGGCTCCGGCGTGGCGTGGTGCCCGAGGCCAGGCTCGAACACGATGTCCTCTGGCACACCGAGTGGACCCTGGCGACACGGACCCACCAGCAGACCGAACTCACCTCGCGGGAGCCGGCCATGCTCGAGCGGTTCATGTCCCGTGCCCGCGGCGACCACGGGAAGGAGGGCCCGATCGCGGCTGCCCGCGCGAGCGAGAACGCGCGGCGCGAATGGGTGCGTTCCCAGCTCGTCGCCGCCGGCCGGCGGCGCGCGCAGAGCCTGGGGTGGACCGACGTCTACACCCTGACGAAGGCACTCGCCGAACGGGCCGCGGAGGACCTCTGGGGCGAGGCCGGTCACCGGCTTTCGGTGGTCCGGCCCGCGATCATCGAGAGCGCGCTCCACCATCCGTTCCCCGGCTGGATCGACGGCTTCAAGGTCGCCGATCCGCTGATCTTCGCCTACGGCCGGGGCCAGTTGCCCGACTTCCCGGGGCTGCCCGACTCGATCCTCGACGTCATCCCCGTCGACTTCGTCGTCAACGCCATCCTGGCCGTGGCGGCCAACCCGGCCCCGGCCGACGAGCCGGAGTACTTCCACATCGCCTCGGGCGCGTCGAACCCGCTGCCGTTCCACCGCATGTACGAGAACGTACGCGACTACTACACACGGCACCCGGTTGCGCAGGACGACGGATTCGTCGAGGTGCCGGTCTGGAAGTTCGCGGGCGAGCGCCGGTTCAACCGGGGCCTCCGGCTCGCCGGGGCCAAGGCCGACCTGTGGGACGCCGCGCTGCGGCTGATGCCGAACGACGAGCGCACCCGGGCTCTCGCGACCCGGAACGCCAGGCTGCGCGCCGGCATCGCCACCCTCGGCAACTTCGTCGACCTCTACCGCGCGTACGCGCAGACCGAGATCGTCTTCGACGACCGCAACGCCCGCGCGCTGCACCACGCCCTCCCGGCCGGGGTGCGCGAGGACCGGGGCTTCGACGTGGAGCGGATCGACTGGGAGGAGTACCTGCAGAAGGTGCACCTCCCCGCCATCGGCGGGCTGACGGCGGCCCACCGGCGCCGCAGGGCCGCGGCCGCCCGCCCGACGGCCGCCCGCCCGAGGCCCGAACTGCCGCGGCGCACCGACGTACTCGCCGTCTTCGATCTCGAACGGACCGTCGTCGACTCCAACATCGTCGAGCAGTACCTCTGGGTGCGCACCACGGGCCTGCGCAAGGCGGCCTGGCCGAAGGAGGCGGCGGACCTGCTCGTCTCGCTGCCCGGCTACCTTCGCGACGAGCGACGCGACCGCGGCGAGTTCATCCGCGCCTTCCTGCGCCGCTACCGCGGTATGCCCCTCGCCCGGCTGGAGGACGTGGTGCGGCGCGGCTACGCCGACACGATGCTGCGGCACACGAGCGCCGACGCCGTCGCGCGCATCCGTGAGCACCGTGCGGCGGGCCACCGCACGGTGCTGGTCACCGGCTCGGTCGCCCTTCTCGCCGCTCCGCTCGCCGACCTGTTCGACGAGGTCGTCGGGAGCTCCATGCACGTCCGGGACGGGGTGCTCACGGGCTACCTGGCGAAGCCGCCGCTGGTGGACGAGGCGCGGGCCGCGTGGCTCCAGCGGTACGCCGAGGAAGGCGGTTACGACCTGACCGCCTCCTACGGCTACGGCGACAGCCACTGCGACCTGCCGTGGCTGTCACTGCTGGGCCGGCCCTCGGCGATCAACCCGGACGCCGGGCTGGCGCGCGAGTCACACAGGAGGAACTGGGACATCCACCGCTGGCGGAGCGGCGGTTCGCGGGCGCGCCGCGAGGTCGTCGCGGCCCGGGTGACGACGGCTCCGGCGCGCACCGACGGGAAGGGCGACTGATGGCCTTCGACATGGACAAGTACACGAGGAACTCCACCGGCGTGCAGTGGGCCGACCTCGACTTCGAGGAGTTCGAGCGCAACCCGCTGCCCGAGGAGACGCTGCGCACCCTGCGCTACATGTGTGACATCGAATACCACACGGTGTGTTATCTGCGTGATCTGCTGACCACCCCGTCCCACGACGAGCCCGCGGTGGGCGCCTTCATGACGATGTGGAACCGCGAGGAGTTCTGGCACGGCGAAGCGCTCGCGGCCGTGCTGGAGCGGCACGGCCTCCGGGTCGACTTCGACGAACTCAAGGCGACCCGTCTCAGGCTCGGCTGGAGGGACCGCCTGGGGACGGTGAAGCAGACGGTGATGGGACGGCTGGTCGGAAACGACTTCGTCGCCGTGCACATGGCGTGGGGGGCGGCGAACGAGTGGTCGGCGACCGCGGCCTACCACCGGCTCGCCGCGCTGGAGAGCCACCCCGTGCTGGTACCGCTGCTGAAGCGGATCGCTCAGCAGGAGACGAAGCATGTCGCGTTCTACGCGTCGCAGGCACGCGACCGGCTCGCCGCGAGCAGGAAGGCCCGCGTGGTCGCCCGCCTGGCGCTCGAAAGGGCCTGGGGCCCGGTCGGTTCGGGCGTCATGCCCGAGACCGAGGTCACGTACGTCATGACGCACCTCTTCGCGGGCCCCGAAGGCCGCAAGCTCGTCCGCGGCATCGATGCGCACATCGCGAAACTGCCGGGCCTGGAGGGGCTGCACATCGTCGAGGACGCCATGGACAGCCGCGGCATCGCGTCCTGACGCCGCGACGCCCGAGTGCCCCCGGTCGGCCGAGGCCTAGCCGTCGACGAAGGTGACCGTCTGTTCGAGCGGTGCCCGGCCGGTACGGGTGTGGGGCACGGCGGCGTCCTCGTATCCGATCGACATGCCGCAGAAGAGGATGAGGTCGTCGGGGGGCGAGAGGACCTCCGCGACGCTCCTGCGATAGACCGACCACGCCATCTGCGGGCAGCTGTGCAGGCCTTCGGCGCGCAGCAGCAGCATCACGGTCTGCAGATACATTCCCACGTCGGACCACTGGGGCCGGCCCAGGTCCCGGTCGATGTAGCAGAACAGGGCGGCGGGCGCGCCGAAGCAGTCCCAGTTCGCGGAGGCCGCCCGCTGGCGCGCCTCCCAGTCCTCGCGGCCGATGCCGAGCGAGCTGTAGCGCTCGGCACCGAAGGCGGATCGGCGCTCGCGGTAGGGGGACTTCAGTGTCCGCGGGTACATCTCGTACTCCCGCTCGTCCCAGGGGTCGCACGCGGCCACGCGTACGCCTGCGAGTTCCTTGAGTTCGTCCAGCGGCCGGCCGGTGACCACGTAGACCCGCCACGGCTGCAGGTTCGATCCGGAGGGCGCCCAGGCCGCGGCGGAGAGCACCCGCTCCAGCACCTCCCTCGGGACGGGCCGGTCGGTGAATCCACGTACGGCTCGTCGGCTGGTCACTGCCTCGTAGACGTCCAAGATCAACCAGGCTCCCTCGTCCGGTGCACCGCCGCCCTGGTCGGCCGGAGGGCCGCGAAGGGACATGGTAGGGCCGGAACGGGGGGGAGTTGCGGGAGGGTCAGCCCGCGCCCTGTGCGGTGCTCGCCGGAAGGTGGTCCTCCGCCCAGAGGAACAGAACGGCCAGGGGGACGAGGAAGGCGCTGCCGTGCGCGGAGAGCGCGTACCGGGGCCGCGCCGACGGTCCGGTCCGCGCCTCCCGGGTGACCAGGTCGATCGCGGTCAGTTCCCGCAGCCGCCGGGCGAGCGTGCGGCTGCTGATGCCGGGGACGCGCGCGCGGATCCGTGCGGCGTCGGCCGGCCCGTTGGCCAGCGCCATCAGGATCAGGCCGTTCCAGCCGTTGCTGAGCAGGTCGAAGGCCCGGGCGACGGCCGGTGAGGAGCCCGCGTACCGCGGATGTCCGGGCCGGTGTGCCGGGTGGGGGTCCTGTGGGGTGGGCATGGTGGGTGTCCGTTCCGGTACGGCGGCGCGAGCCGTCGCGGTGCGACAGCTCGCCCTCACGAAGCGCTCGGGGTGTCAGTCCTCGCCGTCATGGCCACGGGCGTGCGCGTGACGCCGGACCGCCAGGGCGGAGCCGGACCCGGGCAGTGCCGGGAGCGGTGCGCCGGATGCCGGCGTCCCGGTCGTGGTGGCGCGGGACTCCCTGATGACCCAGTGCCCGCACATGACGGCTGTGAGCCCGCAGACGGTCCACAGGACGAGCACGGCGAGGTGACCGGTGCCGGCGTTGCCGTCGAAGTAGGCGGTGTCGCGCAGCAGGCCGGCTCCGGCGCCCGGTGGCAGCCACTGGCCGACGTCGTCCGCACCCTTGGGAAGCAGCTCCGGAGCGGAGGTGGCGCCGGAGAAGGCGTTTCCGACGAAGACCATCAGCGCGGCGCTGAGCCCGAGGCCCGCCGGCCCCAGGAGCCGGATCACACCGGCGGCGGTGGCACTGACGGAGAGCAGGTCGAGCGTCAGGACCGCCCATGTGGCCACGTGGTTGTGGGGGAGCGCCCCGAGGAATCCCTGGGCCACGAGATAGACGCCGAGAGCCGCGACGGCGCAGGCGACGAGAAGGGTCAGCACGCGGTGCCGCGGGCGGGCCAGACCGCGGGCCATCGTGACGAACGCCCCGATCAGGATGCCGCAGATGGTGAGCGGGAAGACCGACGAGCTGAACACCGCGCCGCGTGGGTCGTCCGCGGCGACGGGCACCACGTCGACCGACTTGGCGAGGACCTGAACCGGGGAATCGGTACCGGCGGCTTCCTGCCGGTGGGTCTTCGCCGGGGAACGTGTACTGCCGGCCTTCCGCTCGGCGGCCTTCAGTTGAGCGGCCTTCTGCTCGGCGGCCTTCTGCAGGGCGGCCTTCTGCTGGGTGGCCTTGTCCGCCAACTGCTGTCCGACGTCGGTCAGAAGCTGGGCCACGGAGGGGCTTGCGGCACTGGCCTTGAGCACCGTGACGCTGCCCCCGGAGACGGCGAGGGCGCCGTAGACCTCCCGGTCCCTGATCGCCGACCGCGCCGCCTGCTGGTCGGGATAGAGGCGGAAGTCGAAGGCGCCGGGCTGCTGCCGGGTCAGGGCCTCCACCGCGTGCTGACCGGCCGGCCCGGTGCCCACGATCCCGACCGGGACGTCGCGCGGCGCGATCCGCCCCGCCGGCCAGGCGAACGCCATCACCGCCAGCGTGATCACTATGGGCAGCGCCACGGCGGCAATGGCTACTTCCCGCCATGTCCGGTGTCCTGACAAGGGGTTCCTCACGGCCTGCCCTCTCACAAAAAAGAATGATCGTTTTTCTTGAGGGCCCAGTCTGGCCTGCCGGGTCGGCCAGCGTCAACACGAATGTTCGTTTTCTTTGATAGCCTGATCACATGCCCAAGGTCACCCAGCAGCACATGGACGCCCGCCGCAAACAGATCCTGGACGCGGCGCGCCGCTGCTTTCTCCGTGACGGGTTCCACTCCACGTCCATGCAGGACCTGTTCGCGGAGTCGGGGCTGTCCGCGGGTGCGGTGTACCGGCACTTCACCAGCAAGGACGAGATGATCCTCGCGATCGCCGAGGAGAACATGCGCGACGTCCTCGACATCACGGTCGCCGTGGCCGTGAACCGGCAGGGCCGGTCCATGGGGGAGGTCATGGCGGAACTGCTCGACGTGATCCGGGCCAAGTCCGCCGAGGAGGACGTGGCCGGTCTCGCGGTCCTGGTCTGGGGAGAGGCCATGCGCAACCGCTCGCTGGCGGACAAGCTCGACCACCTCATGGGCGGGATACGCGCCAACCTCGTCACCCTGGTCCGTGAGAACCAGCAGCGGGGCGCTCTGCCGACGACCGCGACGGCCGAGGGGATCGCTTCGACGATGCTCTCCGTGCTCCCCGGCTACATTCTCCAAGTGGCCCTGCTCGACCAGGCCGTCGTGGCCGAGGTGCCGGACGCGGTGCGGGCGCTGTGGCCGGGGCCGGGCGGCGAGCGCTGAGCGGTCCCGTCCCCGGCCGGGCCGTACGCGCGGGCGACGGTGCGGCGAGGTCCTGGAGGAGGAGAGCAGCCCCGGAGCAGGGCAGTCGCGCCGCCCACCGTCGCCGGGGGCCTGCGGGTCGGGGCAGGCGCCGGCCTCGACGGGACGCGGTCTCCCGCTGAGCGGCCGAGACGGCTTTCATCCGCTCGTCGAGCGCGGCGAGTTCCCCGCGCAGCGCGTCGACGCGTGCGCGGAGTTCGGCGGCTTCGGCGGTCAGCGCTGCGACCACGGCCGCCGGGTCGATGCCGCTCCCCGTTTCCTGCCTCACCGCGCCTGCCTCCGGTGGACACGGCGCCGAGCGGCGCGGAATCCGCGTCCGCGAGTGGCCCCTGGCAGCTGCCAGGGGCCACTCGCGGGAACCACCGCCGGTGCCGCGCCCGTCGCCGGGTTCGGCACCGGAGTACCGGTCGGATCACCGGCGTGCGCTATTCGGCGAGCTTTCCGTCGGTCGAGACCTCTGCCATCAGGGCGGAGATCTCGTCGGGGATGTCCGGAATGCTCTCGCGGGTGATCCCGGTCGCGGGTGACCACACGAGGTTGACCCGCTGGGCGGGATCCAGGTGGGGATAATCGCTGCGGTTGTGGCAGCCGCGGGTCTCGCGGCGCTCCAGGGCCGCTTCGAGGGTGGCCCGGGCCGCCAGCGCCGCGGACTTCAGATCGAAGGCGTGCGCGAGATCCTGGAAGCCGGCGATGTCCGGGTGGACGCCGACGTCCTCCATCCGCTTCTCGATCGCCGCGAGCTCCGCGAGCCCGGCGCGCAGACCCTGTTCGTCGCGTACGACTCCGGCGTGCTCGGTCATGGTGTTGCGGATGGCGCGCTGGAGGGCGCGGACGTTCTCCGGCCCGTCGGCCACCAGCAGGTCGTCGATCTCCGCGCGGGCCTGTGCGACAGCCGACGCCGACCGCGGCTGAGCGGTCAGGGACTGCGAGTAGGCGGCGGCCGCCCGGCCCGTGATACGGCCGAAGACCAGCAGCTCGATGAGACTGTTCCCGCCGAGGCGGTTGGCGCCGTGCAGGCCGCTCGACGCCTCACCGATGGCGTACAGGCCGCGCACGTCGGTGCTGTGGTCCTCGGGACGCACCCACACCCCGCCCATCGAGTAGTGCGCGGTGGGCGCGATCTCGATCGGATCGCGCGTGATGTCCAGCATCTGGAGGTCGAGCAGGGTCTGGTAGACACGGGGGAGACGCGTCATGATCGTCTGCCGTGGCAGATGCGACACGTCGAGCCACACACCCCCCTTCGGGGTGCCCCGCCCCTCCTTGATCTCGGTGTAGGACGCGAGGGCCACCCGGTCGCGGGTCGACAACTCCATGCGTGCGGGGTCGTAGCGGTTCATGAACCGCTCGCCGAGCGCGTTGCGCAGGATGCCGCCCTCGCCGCGCGCGGCCTCGCTGACGAGGGTGCCCGCCGCGTTCTCGGGCTCGATGATCCCGGAGGGATGGAACTGCACCAGTTCGGGGTCGCGCAGACGGGCGCCGGCCTCCACGGCCAGCCGGAACGAGTCGCCGGTGTTCTCGTCGCGCCGGGACGACGTGCGCCGCCAGATGCGGGTGTGGCCACCCGCGGCGAGGATGACGGCGTCGGCGTGGATCAGGTACCGCGTGCCGTGGGTGAGATCGAAGCCGTAGGCACCGAAGACGGCGCCGTCGTGGACCAGCAGCCGGGTGATGTAGACACCGTCGAGCACCGGAACGCCGAGCTGGTCCGCGCGCCGGATGAGGGTGCGCTGGATCTCCAGACCGGTGTAGTCGCCGGCGAACGCGGTCCGCCGGAACGTGTGAGCGCCGAAGAAGCGCTGGGAGATCCGTCCGTCCTCCTCGCGCGCGAAGGCCATGCCGTACCGCTCCAGGTCGCCGATGCCCCGCGCGGCCCCCTGGGTGACGATCTCCACGGTGCGGGGATCGGCGAGCAGGTAGCTCTCCTTGATGGTGTCGGCGGCGTGCTGCTGCCAGCTGTCCTCCGGGTCCATGGTGCCGAGGGCGGCGTTGATTCCGCCGGCGGCGAGCGCCGTGTGGGCGTCCTCCTTGGGGCGCTTGCCGACCGCGAGGACGTCGACGCCGGACTCGGCCAGCTCGATCGCCGCCCGCAGCCCGGCGCCGCCGGTCCCGATCACCAGCACCATCGTGGAAATATGTTTTTCGGTGGTAGTCACGATCTACTCCGGTCGCCGAGACATTGTCACTCAGTACGACCGGGTCGTCCGGGAACCTGTGACACCTTTCGTCCTCCGAGCTCGCGGGTCCGGCGCCGACCGTCACACTCTCGTGGGCTGCACGGTCATGGCTCCGGTGTCCTCGGCGGCGGGATGTGCGGTGCACCAGGTTCCGTGGCCGTGGTGTGCCGGCAGGAGGCGCACCACGGCCACGCGGACGGCGTACCGCGGGACGGACGGCCGACGCCGTCGGCTATGCGGCCAGCCTGATCCTCGTCGGTGTTCCCCGCAGGGCCATCTTCGTGTAGGGACACAGCGAGTCGGCCTTCTCCACCAGCGGGGCGGCGACGGCGAGGTCGATGCCCGGCCACTTCACCTGGAGGTCGACGTGCAGGAGGTAGCCGCCGTCCTCCGGGTCCCGTCCGAAGGCCACGGTCGCTGCCACGGAGATCACCGCGGGGTCGAGCGCGGCCTGCCGTGCGACCAGGCTCAGCGCCCCGTGGAGACAGGCGGCGATGCCGGCGGCGAACAACTGCTCGGGATTCGTCCCCTCGCCGTCTCCGCCCAGCTCCGCCGGCATGCGCAGGTCGAGATCCAGGGCCCCGTCGCCCGAGCGCGCCCTCCCGGAGGCCCGCCCGTGACTCGCCGTCCCTCCGTCCACCGTCACGGTCGTGGCGTAGATCGGGGCGAACGCGTCTCCGCCGAAGTCCTTGTCGGTGGACAGGTCGGGCAACGGGATCCGCTCGGTCACGGCGTGTCTCCGTTCACGGCACGCGGCCTCTGCGTGTCGGGCCGCCGTGCGATACCGGGTTCCGGGCCGCGGGCAGAGCCCCACGGACCGGTGATGTCGAATGCCATGTCGGTGCACCTTCGCGTAGGGAGGGTTGCCAGCTGCGGACAGTCAGTTGACCAGCCCGTCTCCGCTGTTGTGACAGGGATCCGGCCCCCGCGGCAGGCGGGCGGCATGTGCCCGGGTGAAACCCATTTGGTCCACATATAGTGTCTTATGTCTCACTTCGGGTGCACTCCCGGCGAAAGGGCACGCCATGAAGTTCGCAGTCATCGGCGGTACGGGACTGGTCGGGTCGCAGGTCGTCAAGGACTTGAACGCCGCCGGACACGAGGCCGTACCGCACTCGCAGTCGACCGGGGTCGACATCATCACCGGACAGGGGCTGGACGAGGCGCTCACAGGGGCCGACGTGGTCGTCAACCTGACGAACTCGCCGACCTTCGACGACGCCTCCCTCGCCTTCTTCCGGACCTCGATGGACAACCTCCTGGCGGCGGCCGAGAAGGCCGGTGTCGGCCACTTCGTGATCCTCTCGATCGTCGGCACGGACCAGGTGCCCGAGATGGACTACTACCGCGCCAAGGCGCTGCAGGAGAAGATCCTGGCGGACGGGCCGATCCCCTACTCGATCGTCCGGGCCACGCAGTTCATGGACTTCATGGACGCGGTTCTGTCCTGGACCGCCGACGCGGACAGCGTCCGGCTCCCCACCACGCCCATCCAGCCCATCGCCTCCGGGGACGTGGCGGCCGCGGTGGCGGAGGTCGCCGCGGGCCCCCCGCTGAACGGGATCCGCAACATCGCCGGCCCCGAGATCTTCCCCCTGGACGAACTGGGCCGGATCACGCTGTCCCGCAAGGGTGACCCCCGTACCGTCGTCACCGACCCCACCGCCGGCATGTTCGCCGTGGTCAAGGGCGATGTCCTCACCGACAAGAACGCCCACCTCGCACCCACCCACTACGCCGACTGGCTGTCCTGACCGACTCGTGCCCACGGACGTGGCGGGGCATCGGGTGTGCGCCCCGGTCGCACGACGGCACCGCCATGGCCGGGACCATGGCGGTGCGGGAGACCGTCCGTGACCGGCGTGTGCGCCGGCGGCAGGTCAGTCGGTGGGGCGCGGGGCGCGCAGGTGGGCGCGCTGCGCCAGTTCCTCGTCGTCGACCAGGGTGAGCATCGGCTGGTTCGGCGCGCACATCATGAACACGATGTACTTGGCCGGCTCGTCCTGCGAGGCGTTGCCGTTCTGGTAGTGGATCACCTCGCCGCCCGGCTCCCAGAACGTCTCGCCGGCCTTGATCACGTGCTCCGGCTCGCCTTCGAGCTCCCAGCGGACCGCGCCTTCGATGACGTAGCCGAAACACGGCCCCGAGTGCCGGTGCGGTGGAGTCCCGGGGTCCCCGGGCGCCCACTCGACGAGGACGGTCATTCCCGAAGCGCCCTCGGGAACGAAGGGCGGTTTGACGTCCGCCAGCATCCTGGGTCCGAAGCCGTCCCCTGAGTGCATTTCGTGCATGGTGCTAGACCTCCGTAGGCCGGCCCGGAACGGACGATCTCGCGTCGGCCGACTCCGGGCTCAGGACAGATTGCCTTACAGCGGGCGGGCGCTCCGCCCGCCACGATCCGGCTGCCGGCTGTGACGCCGGGCGTGCGGAGCGGTTCAGCCGAACATGCCGACCTTGTAGCCGCCGGCCGGCTGCCGGGTGATGATGTTGATGCGGTTGTAGGCGTTGATGACGGCGATGAGGGTCGTCAGCGCGGCGAGCTGCTCGTCGTCGAAGTGCTCGGCGGCCTTCGCCCAGGCCTCGTCGGTGACGCCACCGGCCGCGTCCGCGACCCGGGTGCCCTGCTCGGCCAGCTCCAGCGCGGCGCGCTCGGCCTCGGTGAAGACCGTCGCCTCCCGCCAGGCCGCGATCAGGTTGAGCCGCACGTCGGTCTCCCCGGCGTGGGCGGCCTCCTTGGTGTGCATGTCGGTGCAGAAGCCGCAGCCGTTGATCTGGCTGGCGCGGATCTCCACCAGGTGCTGGACGGTGGCCGGCAGCGTCGAGTCCGACAGCACCTTGCTGGTCGACATGAGGTGCCTGAGCACCTTGCCCGCGAAGGGATTGCCGTAGTAGTCGAGACGTGCGTCCATGAGCCCTCCTGGAAGAATTGCTGGTACGCACTACTGACCGGACAGCGCGGCAAGGTGTGACAACGAAGCCTGGAGTGCTGTGCATCTCCTCGGTCACCGGGCGCCCGAGGAGACGGCCGGCCCCGAGGGCATATGGTTTCAAACGCTACGGTATCGAATGAGTGGACAACGGGTATTCTGGGAGGGTGACCACCGACTCCCCTCACCCCTCGGCCGGCGCGCGTGCGACCGACCGCCCCGGGGACACCTCTCCCTTCGCCCTCGGCCTGCTGCTGCGGCGGGCGCACTGGCGGGCGGCGGGGGCCATGACGGAGGCGTTGCGGCCGCTGGGTATCGAGTTGCGGCACTTCGCGGTGCTGCTGGTTCTGGTGGACCGCGGGCCGACGGTGCAGCGGGATCTGGGGCCTGCGACGGGGTCGGACAAGGCAGGGGTCATGAGGGTCGTCGACGACCTGGAGCGGATGGGGCTGGCGGTGCGCCGGCCGGTTCCGGGAGACCGGCGGGTGCGGGCCGTTGAGATCACCCCTCGGGGCCTGGAGCTCTTCGACGCGGCGCACGTGGCGGCGGAACCGCCGGCCGAGCGCCTGGTGGCCGGCCTGGAGGAGGGCGAGCGCGAGCAGCTGACGGAGCTGCTGACCCGGTTCGCCCATCCCCTCGAGGACGGCAGGTCATGAGCGCGCGGGTTCGGCACGGCCGGACCGCGCGGACCGCCCAGGGTTCACGCGCCCAGCGCACGCGCCGGACTGCTGACGGGTGCGCCGAGGAGCGTGTCCGCGGCCGCCACGGCCTCGTGCACGTTCTGGGTGCCCATCGTGATGCACAGCGTGTAACTCACGTCCTCGAGCTCGCGCGCCCTTTGCGGCCCCTCGCTTTCGGCGAGCGCGATCCGCAGAGACGCGTACCGGGTCAGCAGTCCTCTGACGACCTTCGGATCCGGAACAACGAGCACAGTCAGGCCCTCCCTCTCGACGTTCGAGTCACACCCGGTGACGGCAGCGTTTCGTTGCCTGGAGTGAAGACCGGGCGCCCCCGGCCTGTGTGACGCGCCGGGACCGGCTCCGGCGGGCGGCCCTCCGAACCGGTCCGAGGCCGGGGAGGGCGAGTCGGGTGCGTCACAAGCCCGCGGTCTGTCCGGTCAAAGAACTGAACCGATGGATCGCGGACGTACGGCACCCGCCGTGTCGGCGGCCGCGTGTCGCGCTGAGTTCTGTCAGGGGGAGAAGTCGTATGGGCCATGCTGACGCGGTGCCGGTCGCGGAGTTGCTCGATGAGCGTCGGCACCTGCTGGAAGTCACCTACTGGATGCTGGGCGACCCCTCCGAGGCGGAGGCCGTGGTCGCCGAGACCTACCGTCGGTGGTTCGGGCTGTCCGAAGCGAGGCGCGGGCGGATCGCGGCTCCCCGCTACTGGCTCGCGAAGACCGCGGGCGCGATCTGCCTGGGCCTGCTCGCCCGCCCCTGCCGCGGTGCGACGGAGAAGGACGCGGCGGGGCACCGGCCGAATGCGATGGTGGAGGAGGAGGTCAGCCGGGTTCTGCTGAACGCGCTGGACTCGCTGTCGCCGGCCGAGCGGGCGGCGTTCGTGCTCAACGACGTCTTCGGGATGGCCTCCGACGCGGTGGCCGACATCGTGGGACGCCCGGAGTCCGAGTGCGCCGAACTCGCCGACCGTGCCCGCCGCAGTCTTCGCGGCCGGCGTTCACGCGCCACTCCGCCGGAGGGCCACGATCTCCTCGCCCGTTCCGTCCGCCAGGCCTGCGTGGACGAGGACGCCGAACTGCTCGAGTCGCTGCTGTGCCCGGACGTCACGGCGTTCTTCGACGGTGGCGGCAAGGTCCGGGCACTGAGCAGGCCCGTGCACGGCAGCCGTCAGGTCGCCCACAGCCTGCTGACGCTCCTGGCCCGCCACCCCCGCACCGCCCTGGCCACCCACCCCGTCAACGGGCGCACCGGCCTCATCGCCCGGTACGGCCGCCAGGTCGCCGCCGTCATCAGCCTCGACGTCGCCGAACACCGTGTCGCACAGGTCTGGGTCGTCCTCAACCCCGACAAGCTGCGCTCCTGGAACCAGGACCAGCCCCCCGGCCCCGGCCGTCCACGAAGGTGACCGTCTCCCCGAGCGGCGCCCGGCCGGTACGGGACCGGTCTGCCGTGACGTCCTCGTGGCCGATGGACATGCCGCAGAACAGGAGGAGGTCATCCGGAGGTGACACGATCTCCGCGACGGTCCGGTGATATTTCGCCCAGGCCATCTGTGTGCAGCTGTGCAGCCCTTCGGCGCGGAGCAGGAGCATCACGGACTGCAGGTACATGCCCAAGTCCGACCACTGGGGTCGGCCCATGCGGCGGTCGAGGTAGCAGAACAGCGCGGCGGGCGCCCCGAAGCACTCCCAGTTCGCGGCGGCGGCCCGCTGTCGCGCCTCCAGGTCCTCGCGCGCGATGCCGAGCGCGCCGTAGCGCTGCTCGCCGAAGGCGGCGCGGCGCTCCCGGTAGGGGCTTTCGAGCACCGGGGGATACTGCTCGTACTCCGGCTCGTCCCAGGGGTCGCCCGCGGCTATGCGGTCGCCGGCCCGCTTCTTGAGCTCGGCCAGCGGCGGGCCGGTCAGTACGTAGGCGTGCCACGGCTGAAGGTTCGACCCGGACGGAGCCCAGGCCGCGGCGGACAGCACGCGCTCCAGCACCTCCCGCGGGACCTCCCGGTCGGTGAAGTCCCGCACGGCCCGCCGACTCGTGACTGCCTCGTAGACGTTCATGATCGCGAGCACCCTCTCCGTCCGGTACTCCCGAGATCGTCTCACTCGATATAGTATCAGTCAACACTAAATCGGGCGGATGGCGCGAGGTGCGGCCGCAACCCCCGTGCGAGGGACAGGGCTCAGCCCGCCGCCGCCAGGTGGGCCGGGCGGCCGTGCAGCGCCGCCGAGAAGCGGTCGGTGACCTCGGCCAGTGCCTCGGCCGAGGCGGGGGCCACGGTCAGGCGTCCGTCGGCGTCCGTCGCGATGTCCCTGTCGAGCGTGAACCAGCCCGGCACGATGTGCGCCGCGCCCATGGAGCTGAGCACCGGGCGCAGGGCGTAGTCGATGGCCAGGACGTGCGCCGTGCTGCCGCCGGTCGCCAGCGGCAGCACGGTCTTGCCGGCCAGCGCGTACTGGGGGAGCAGGTCGAGGAGCGACTTCAGGAGGCCCGAGTAGGCCGCCTTGTAGATCGGCGTGCCGATCACCACACCCTCGGCCCGCTCGAACAGCGCGGCGGCCTCGACGACGGCCGGATGCGCGAAGTCCGCGCCCAGCAGGGCCTCCGCGGGCAGGGTCCGCACGTCGAGGGCGATCACCTCGTGGCCGTGCGCGGCCAGCCGGCGGTCGAGGTGGCGCAGCAGGCGGCCGGTGCGTGAGGTGGCGGACGGGCTTCCGGAGACGGACAGGACTGTGGCCATGGCGAACCTTCCAGGGTCGGGGCGGGGGTCGGTCAGGGAGCGGAACTGTCCACGGGGCTCACCACGCGCTCGACTCCACCGTGACCAGCGGGACGAGGCCGTTGCGCAGCGTCTCCAGGAACGTGACGACCTCGGCCGCCACCGAGCGGTGCTGGAGGTCGTTGAGGACGTCGTGACGGCCGCCGCGGACGACCGCGAGCCGGGCGCGGGGCCAGGACTTGGCCGCGCGGTCCAGTGCGTCGCGGTCCGCGAGCGGGTCTGCGTCACCGGTCAGCAGCAGGGCGGGCACGGCGGGTTCGCTCTCGTAGGCCGCCGTGAGCAGGGCCGGGTCCACCGCCTCCGCGAGCGTTCCCCGGCGGAACCGGGTGTCGTCGGCGAGCCGGGCGCGGTGGGTCGGGCAGGAGGTGCGCACGTCGAGTTCGTCCTCCCAGCTGCCGGCGGCGGTGGCGGCGGTCCGGCCGGGGCCGGGGAGGCCCGCGAGGACGACGGCGTCCGGACGCGGCACCCCGTCGGGCTCAGGCCCGGTCGGCAGGGCCGCGATCGCGAGGGCGCCGGTGTCCGCTCCGGCCAGCACCAGGGGTCGTACGACACCGTCGGCGCCCTCGGGGACGGTGTCCTCGACGGCCGTGGCGAGGGCGGCGCCGAAGCGGTCCAGGACGTCGGAGAGGCGGGTGGCGCCGAGGGCCGGGGGATCGATCACGCGGACCCGGTAGGCGTCGGCCGCGAGACGTCTGCCGAACCGCTCGTAGGTCGCCCGGCTCTCTCCCCGGCCCGGCACCACCACGACCGTGCCGCGGACGAGCAGGCCCTCGGGGCCGTGGTGGTCGGTGTACTCGGTCGTGGTCATGTCCTCACTCCTGCGGTCGGTCGTCGGTGGTTCTTGGCGGTGGGTGTTCTCAGTCCTCCGCGAGGGCGCGCTCGCGGGTGTGGCGGTTGACCGGGACCGGCAGGCCGAGGTTGCCGCGCAGGGTGTCGGCGGCGTACCGGGTGCGGAACAGGCCGCGCTTCTGCAGCAGCGGGACCACCCCGTCCACGAAGAGTTCGAGGTCGTCCTCGGTGCGGAAGGCGAGGTTGATGCCGTCGAAGGTGCCCGCGGCGAACCACCGCTCGATCGTGTCCGCGACGGTCTCCGGCGCCCCGACGAACGGCGAGCGGCGGAACTCGTTGGCCGACTCGGCGACCTGGCGCAGCGTCAGCCGCTCGGTCCGGGCCCGCTCGACGATCCGGGCCGCGCTGGTGCGGCCGCCCTTCTCGGCGAGGTGGGCGATGTCCGGGAACGGCGCGTCCAGATCATGGGCGCCGAAGTCGTAGGCGCCGAACGACCGGCCGAGCAGCGCCAGGTTGCGCACCAGGTCGTTGTCCTCCTCGAAGATCTCCCGCTCCCGGCGCAGGGCGGCCCCGTCGGTCGCGGCGACCACCGGGCCGCCGTGAATGAAGATCTTGATGTGCTCGGGGTCCCGTCCGTGGGCGGCGGTACGGCGCTTGATGTCGGCGTAGTAGTCCTGGGCCTGCTCCAGCGAGCCGCCCGGCGCGTAGATGCCCTCGGCGACGCGGGCGGCGAGTTCGCGGCCCTCCTCGGACACCCCGGCCTGGAAGATCACCGGCTGGCCCTGGGGCGAGCGGGACAGGTTGAGGGGGCCGGCCACCTTGAAGTGCTCGCCCACGTGGTTGAGTTCGTGCAGCCTGCCCGGGTCGAGGAACAGGTCGCGTGCGACGTCGGCCGGGAAGGCGTCGTCCTCGTAGGAGTCCCACAGACCGCGCGCCACCTCGACGAACTCCAGGGCCCTGCCGTAGCGGGTGGCGTAGTCGAGGTGCTCGTCGAGCCCGAAGTTCTTCGAGGTGCCGGTGTCGAAGCTGGTGACGACGTTCCAGCCGGCCCGCCCGCCGCTGATGTGGTCGAGCGAGGCGAACCGGCGGGCGAGGTTGAACGGCGAGTTGTACGTCGAACTGGCCGTGCCCACCAGACCGATGTGCCGGGTGTGGGTGGCCACCGCCGACAACAGGGTCAGCGGCTCCAGGCGGTTGAGGTAGTGGGCGGGGTAGGTGGCGTTGATGAACTGGCTGTCGACGATGAACAGCGCGTCGAACAGGGCGTGTTCGGCGGCCTGGGCCTGCCGGATGTAGTAGTTGACGTCGACGCTGGCGTTCTTGGCGATCCTGGGGTCCTTCCACAGGCCGTGCTGGCCGGGGCCGCCGACGCCGTAGGGATGCAGCGCGAGGTGGATCTTGCGGGACATGACGGGTCCTCTCAGGGGTGCGCAGGGTCAAGGGTGCGCAGGTCAGGGGTACGCAGGGTCAGGGGTACGCAGCTCGGGGAGTCGCAGGGGATTCGTCAGGCGTGCAACAGCGCACGCAGCGCCTCGCGTTCGGCGCGGCCGGCGCCGGCCGGACCGCGCAGCGTGGGCGCCGAGCCGACGAGCAGCCGGGTGTAGGGGTGCCGGGGACGGGCGATGACGTCACCGGCGGTTCCGGTCTCCACCAGCTCGCCCCGGTAGAGCACCGCGATGCGGTCGGCGACGCCGGCCACGGAGCCGAGGTCGTGGGAGATGAAGATCTGGGCCACGCCGGTGTCCCGGAGCTCCTTGAGGATCTCCAGGACCTGGACACGGTTGGCGGAGTCCAGGGCGCTGACCGGCTCGTCCAGGATGATCAGCCGCGGTTGGGTGATCAGCGCCCGCGCCACCGCGACCCGCTGCCGCTGGCCGCCGGACAGCTCCGACGGCAGCCGGTCCAGGAGTTCCGCCGCCAGTCGCACCCGGTCCAGCAGCGCGCGGGCCCGTTCGACGGCCTCCTGGCGGGGGACGCCCCGGACGAGCAGCGGCTCGGTGAGGGAGTCCGCGACCGTGAGGTCCGGGTCGAGGCTGCGCAGCGGGTCCTGGAAGACGTACTGCACGACACCCCGGCGGCGCAGCTCGCGCCACCGGCGGCGGCCGTACCCGGTGACCTCCTCGCCCGCGACGGTGATCGAGCCGCCCGCCGGGCGCACCAGGCCGAGCACGGCGCGGGCGAGGGTGGACTTGCCGGATCCGGTCTCCCCGATGACGCCGACGGTTTCGCCGGGGGCGACGTCCAGTGACACGCCGTGCAGGGCGCGCCGGCGTCGGCGGCGCGGGCCGTAGTCGACGTCGAGCCCGGTGACGGTGAGGACCGGGACCGGGGGGCCGGCGTCCGTGGGCACCGGGCTCGCGGGTCCGGCTCCGTCGATGCCGCTCACGCTTCCTCCTTCGCGGCGAGGAACTTCTCCAGGCCGTACTGCTCGTGCTCCGCGATCAGCAGCCGGGTGTACTCGTGCCGGGGCTCGTGGAGGACGGTGCGGGTGGGGCCCTGCTCGACCACCTCGCCCTGGCGCATGACCAGCACCTCGTCGCACCACTGGGCGACCAGGGCCAGGTCGTGGGAGACCAGCACCAGGGCCAGCCCGGTGCGTTCGCGCAGATCGGCGAGGAGGTCGAGGATCTCGGCCTGGACGGTGACGTCGAGGGCGGTGGTGGCCTCGTCGGCGATGAGGACCAGCGGGTCGGCGGCGACCGCGGTGGCGATCAGGACGCGCTGGAGCATGCCGCCGGAGAGTTCGTGGGGGTACTGGTCGTAGACCAGCTCGGGGTCGCGCAGCCGGACCGCACGGAGCAGGTCCAGCGCCCGCTGCCGGGCCGCGCGCCGCTTGAGGCCGAGTTTGACCCGGACCACCTCGGCGATCTGCGCACCGACCCGGACGGACGGGTTGAGGTAGGACGCCGGGTCCTGGAACACCGCGCTGATGGTGGCGCCCCGCAACTCGGTCCACCGGCGCGCGGTCAGGGTCGCGATGTCGGTACCGGCGATCTCGACGGTGCCTTCGGTGACCTCGAAGTGCGGGGGCAGGATGCCGAGCGCGGCCCGGCAGGTGAGGGTCTTGCCGCTGCCGGACTCGCCGACGATGCCGACCGTCCGGCCGGGGGTGAGGTCGAAGCTCACGCCGTGCACGAGCTCGCGGCCGCCCGCGTGGTCGGTGATCCGTATCCCGCGCAGCGCGAGCACGGGCGCGGCCGGTGTCCCGGCGGTACGGGTCCCGGCCGGGGCCAGGTCGCCGGACAGGGTGGTCATCACGCACCTCCGGAGGTGACGGGCTCGGCCTTGCCGGCCCGGTTGGCCCGCGCGCGGCGGTCGTCGGCGAGGGCGCGCCCCGCCTCCCCGGAGACGTCCCGGACGGCGTCGGCGAGCAGGTTGCAGGCCCAGACGGTGACCGTGATGAGCAGGGCGGGCGCGACCGGGGCCCACGGGCGCCGGCTCAGGTAACCGAGGTCGGAGGCGAGCAGGCCGCCCCAGGTGGGCGCGGGCGGCTGCACTCCGATGCCGAGGAACGTGAGGCTGGAGACGATGACGAAGCCGACGCCGACCGTCTGGGCGAGGGCGACCGCGATCGGCGGCAGCACCTTGGCCCACACGTGCCGGCGCACGATCCAGCCGGTGGACGCCCCGGAGATCACCGCCGCCTCCACGTACGGGGAGCGGGTCACCGAGAGGGTCGCCGCCCGCGCCACCCGGTAGAACAGCGGGGAGACCAGCACCCCGGTGACGAGCATCGCCTGGGTGATGCCGTTGCCGAGCAGCGCGACCACGGCGACGGCGAACAGCAGGAACGGCAGCGCCACGAGGGTGTCCGCAAGGCGCAGGGTGATCCACTCGAAGACCCGGCCGAGCTGCACGGACAGGATGCCGGGGACGACGCCCACGACCAGCGCGGTGACGGCGACTTCGAGGGAGCCGAGCACGCTGATCCGGGAACCGGCCAGGAGCCGGCTGAGCACGTCCCGGCCGAGGTAGTCGGTGCCGAGCCAGTGCGATCCGGAGACGGCGGCAAGGGTGTCGTCGCTGGTGCCCAGCGGGTTGTGCGGGGCGAGCAGCGGGCCCAGCAGGGCGAGCAGGGCGACCAGGACCAGGACGGCGACGGCGATCCTGCCGGAGGTGAGGGAGAGCACGCGGCGGATCATGGTCACACCCCCCGCCGGGCGGCCGGGGTGACCCGGGCCAGCACCAGGTTGACGATCAGGTTGAAGGTGACGACCAGGACGATCGACACCACGAGGACGCCCTGCACGGCGGGCACGTCACCGGCCTGCGCGGAGTCGTTGGCGAACCGGCCGAAGCCCTGCAGACCGAAGATCCACTCGGTGACCACGGAGGCGCCGACCAGCGCGGGGAACTTCAGCCCGAGGGTGGCCAGCGCGGGGCCGAGCCCGTTGCGCAGGACATGGCCGAAGAAGATCCGACGGGGGCTCAGCCCGCGTACGACCGCGCCGGTCACGTAGTTCTCGCCGTATGCCGCGACCAGGCTGGTGCGCAGCTGGCGGGCGACGTCGGCGACCACGTCGAAGCTCAACGCGACCGCGGGCAGGGTGATGTGGGCGAGCCACGGGCCGATCCCCTGGGCGGCCGGGACGTAGCCGGCCGACGGGAACAGGTGCAGCCCGACCGCGAAGACCGCGACCAGCACGATACCGACGACGAACGCCGGCATCACCGAGATCACCGTGACGAAGCCGGTGATCGCGCGGTCGACCCAGGTGGTGCGGCGCAGCGCGGCGACGGTGCCCAGGACGAAGCCCACCACCACGCCGATGACGAGGGCGAGGACCGCCACGGACAGGCTGACGCCGAGCCCGAGGCCGATCAGGGTGGAGATGTCGGCACCGTTGACCCAGCTGGTGCCGAGCTGTCCGTGCAGGACGCCGTTGAGCCAGTCCCCGTACTGCACCAGGAAGGGCCGGTTCAGTCCCCACTCGGCCTCGATGCGGGCGATCGCCTCGGGAGTCGCGTCCTCGCCCAGCTGGATGCGCGCCGGGCTGAGCCCGCTCAGCGACCGCAGCGCGAAGGTCACGAAGGTCGCGACCAGGAAGACGGGTACGAAGATCGCGACGGACCGGGCGAGGGCGGCCAGGATCCTGGCCGACGCGCGCCGGGTCCTGGCGGTGGCACCCCGGCGACGCGGTGCCGGTACGGCGGGCGCGCCGGACGCGGCCGGCGCGGCCGCCGTGTCGGTCGTCGTCATGGTGTTGCCCCCTCTCTCATCTCGGTGTCTCCTTCCGGCGGCCGGCGGTCAGTTCGAGCCGGAGATGGTCACTCCGGTCCAGTCGACGTGGGCCGGGTTCTTCGGCAGGTCGGAGATCGAGCTGCTCTTGGCGAAGAGGTTCGGCGAGGAGTAGGTGAAGACCAGCGCCTTGCTCTGCAGCCCGGCCCTGGTCGCGGCCTGGAGCACCTGCGGGTAGTCGGAGGAGTCCAGCGGGGTCTGGCGCACCTTGGCGACGGCTGCCTCGAACCCGGCCGGTTCGTACGGGGAGCTGAGGTTGAGCGGGCCGTTCGGGCCGAAGTGCGCGGTCAGCGTCTGCAGGGCGGAGTCCCGGCCGGTGGTGCCGTACACGGAGAACGTCAGGTCCTTGGCGAAGAACGGGGTGGCCCAGTTCTTGTCGATCTTGATGGTGACGGTGATGCCGACCTTCGCCAGTTGCGACTGCACGATCTCGGCCTGCGGGTCCTCCGCCGGGATGACCAGGTTCAGCTTGATGTCCCCGGCCTTGTAGCCCGCCTCGGCCAGCAGCTTCTCGGCCTTCGCCGGGTCGTAGGGGTAGGCGTTCGCCGACTTCGGGTCGTAGGCGACGTACCCCTTGGGGAAGGGCTGGTCGGTGGCCTCGCCGTAGCCGAAGGTCAGCTTGTCCACGAACTCCCGGCGGTCGACGGCGTAGCGGACCGCGTCGACGACCTTGTCGTTGGTGAAGGGCGCCTTGTTGGTGTTCAGGCTGATGTTGGAGGCGTTGAACCCGGGTTGCACGAAGACGTCGAGGCCGGCCTTCTTCGCGGCGTCCGCCTGACTGGGCGCGATGTCGGCGAAGTTGTAGACGCCGGTCTGCAGTCCGGAGACGACGGTCGACGCGTCGGGGGCGGAGGTCAGTTCGACATGGTCGATGTGGATGTTCTTCGCGTCCCAGTAGTCCGGGTTCTTCTTCAGCACCACCTTCGTGCCGGGCACCAGCTGGGTCACGATGAACGGGCCCGCGCCGACCGGGTTCTGGTCCAGCCTCGACGGGGACGCGGCCGCCTTCGGGCTGGCGATCTGCAGTACGCGCTCGCCGAGCAGTTGCGGGATCTGGTAGTCGACCTGGGTGAGGTGGACGACCGCGTCCAGCCCGTCGGCGTCGACCGACCTGATGGAGGTCAGGTCGCCGAACAGAGCGGAGTTCTTCTGCTTCTGGGCACGCTCGACGGCGTCCTTCACCGCCGTCGCGTCCACCGGTGTGCCGTCGCTGAACTTCAGTCCGGGGCGCAGGTGGAAGGTGATCCGGTCGCCCCTGCTGTTGTAGTCCCAGCTCCTGGCCAGGTCGGGAACGGCGTTGCCCTTCGCGTCGGTGCGCGTCAACGACGCGTACACCAGGGAGAGTTCACGGAACTGGGCGCCGCTGCCGGAGACCACCGGGTCCCAGTGGGCGGGGAAGTAGGAGGAGGCCCACTTCAGGGTGGCGTCGCCGCCGGACGCGGCGGACGACCCGCCCGCGCAGGCGCTGAGGGAGGGCACGAGCAGGGCGGCGAGGACGGTACCGAAGGCCGTCGCGCGCAGCCGGGCGGCGGGTCGCGGGGTGCGGCGGGCGGCCGGTCCGGGGCGTGCGGGGGTGCGGCGTGTGGACATGGCTGTCTCTCTGCTACGGCCCCGGTCCGCATCGCGAAGGCGACCGGGGGAGCGGGAAAAGGCGTCGGGCTGCGGCCCGGGGCGTGCCGCACCGGGCCTGTCACGACGGGGACATGCGGGTCCTGTCGGGTCCCAGGGGGTGCGGCGGCGGGCGGGGCGCGGAAAACGTCGCGGCGTCAGAAGAGGGGCGCGCAGAGCGGTCGGGTCCGGCGGAACGGGAAGGGGCCGGTACCGGTGGCTGCGGTCAGGCGCCTGCGGGGCGAGGGCGGCAGGCGGTCAGCGACAGAGAGCGCTGCAGGTGCGCCGCAGATCCACATAGCGGCACACCACACCGGGGTGGGTCGTGTGCATGCCCCACATCGTGCGGGCCGCGGGGTGCGGCTGTCAATGGACACCAATTGGTGTCTCATTCAGCGGGACGGAGCTCCGCCGCCGGTCAGGGCCTCGGCCGGGTGGCGGGATGGGTGCCGGCCTCCTCCGGGGCCAGCCACAGCGGCCCGCCCGCGGTCTCCACCCGCACCACGTCCGGCGGCGGCCAGACGCCCCGTGTCAGCAGCGCGCGCTCGGGGTCGGTCAGGGTGCGGTGCAGGGCCAACGCCACCACACCGGACAGCGCCTGAGGGGCCGTCGGCAGCCCGGGGCAGAAGGCGCCGACGGCGGCGGCGTACACGTCGTACGGCCGCCACCCGGGCACCACGCGGCGGCCGCCGGGCCCGCACACGACGAGCGTCGGCAGCGCGTACCGGTGCCCGCCGTCGGGCGTCTCCTTCGCGGTTCCCGGATGCGGCGAACCACTGGCCGCGGCGGGTGCCCCGGGCAGCACTTCGGGCACCGGCCGCCGTGCCTCCGCGTGGTCCGCACGTACCCCGTCGAGTACGGCCGCCGAGGCGGCGTCGGCCGCCAGCCGCCGTGGGTCGAGCCCGGGTACGCCGGCGGCCGCGTCCAGCGCCGCACCGAGGGTGTCCGCCGGCTCGCCGAGCACGAAGACGGACTCCCGCAGCCGCCGCAGCACCCGGTCGGCCACCTCGGGCCCCTGCAGCTCGGCCGCCTTCGCGACCAGCGAGGAGGGCCAGGAACTCGCGGCCACCCGGCTCAGCCGCAGCGCCCGGGGCGCCCCGGTGTGAGCGGCGATGCCCTCGACGTAGCGGGCGTACCAGGCGGTCTCGGCGACCGGGTCGGGGGCCGGGTCGTCGTCGTGGTCGAAGAGGATGCAGTAGACCCGGCGCCAGCGGATCCGGCCGGCCAGTGCCGCGCGCAGTCCGCGGAAGACGGGCTCCGAACCCCATGCCCAGGGACACAACGGGTCGGTGTACTCGACGACTTCGACCGGCGGCATCGCCCGGCCGCCCGTCACGCGGCGCCCTGGGCGGCCGGCCGCCCCGCGCCCTCCGACAGCAGCAGCCCGGCGATGGTGACCCCGGCCAGCACGGCGGTGGCCTCCGCCTCGATCCGCCGCCAGACGTCCGGCAGGCCGACGGCGGGCCCGGGGTAGCCGAGGCCGGCCAGCGGCTCCCCCCGCAGGGTGATCACCTCGCCGTCCACGGCCCGGGCGACGTCCAGCAGGCTTATCTCGGCGGCGGGCCTGCCCAGCCAGTACCCGCCCTCGCAGCCGCGCTGGCTGCGGACCAGGCCGGCCCGGCGCAACTCGCCCACCACGGACTTGAGGAACCGGAACGGGATGTCCTGCGAGGAGGCGACCGCCTCACAGGTCAAGGGGCGGTCCGGCTGTCGGGCGAGCTCCAGCAGAGCGCGGGCGGCGTAGTCCGCCTTGGCGGAGATGTACATGCCCCCATCATGCCGGACCGGCCGTGTGCGACGGAGGTCCTCGCGGCGCCCGGCTCGTTCGTTGCGGGAACATTGCCGCAGGTGAACCGCAAAGGACACCTCTTGACATCCTTTCTGGCACGGTCCTAGCGTCCCGCTATGAGCGAGCCGCTGACGACCCCCGGTGAAGGCTTCCACCCCCATCTCCACGACCCCCAGGACCGCCCGGTGACGCCCCTGCGCACCCGGCTGCACCACGTCCGCGCCGACGCCCTCGACGGCGACACCGCGCAGTCCGGCGGCATGCGCCGGTTCGCCGCCGTCAGCGGACGGACCGTGGGCTCCGAGAAGCTCTGGATGGGACAGACCCACGTCGCCCCCGCGACCGCCAGCTCGGACCACCATCACGGCGAGTCCGAGACCGCGATCTACATCGTGAGCGGCCATCCCGAGTTCGTCTTCCTGGACGACACGGGCGGGCAGCCCGAGGAGGTACGGCTGCGCACCGCGCCGGGCGACTACATCTTCGTCCCCCCGTTCGTGCCGCACCGCGAGGAGAACCCGGACCCCGCCGAGGAGGCCGTGGTCGTCATCGCCCGCTCCACCCAGGAGGCGATCGTGGTCAACCTGCCCGGCCTGTACACGCTTCCGGCCCAGGACGCGTGAGGCGCCGGCAGGGGGCGTCGTCCGCGAAGTCGCCGGGCGTCGGGAGCGCCGGTGAGGTGCCGGCCGGAGTGGCCGTGGGCGCCGGTCCTCAGCTCGGGGTGTTCTCGGCGGCGGGGGCGGGGACACCTCGGCCCGGGATCGCCGCCAGCAGCTCGCGGGTGTACGCGTGCCGGGGCGCGGAGAACAGGTCCTCGGGCGGTCCCGTCTCGACGACACGTCCGCCTCGCATGACGGCGACCCGGTGCGCGATCTGCCTTACGACGGCGAGGTCGTGGGAGATGAACAGGTAGGCGACTCCGGTGTCCGCCTGCAACTCGGCCAGCAGGTCGAGGACCTGGGCCTGGACGGAGACGTCGAGCGCGGAGACGGGTTCGTCGCACACCACCAGGTCGGGAGAGAGGGCCAGGGCACGGGCGATGGCCACCCGCTGGCGCTGCCCGCCGGACAGTTCCGCCGGGCGGCGCTCCAGGGTCGCGGCGGGCAGCGCGACCCGGTCGAGGAGTTCACGGGCGCGGTCCAGCCGGGCGGCACGGTCGCCGACCCTGAACGCCCGCAGCGGCTCGGTGACGATCTCACCTACGGAGAAGCGCGGGTCGAGCGAGGCGTACGGGTTCTGGTAGACGAGCTGGGCGCGCCGGCGCAGTTCCCTGATCCCGGCGCCCCTGGCGGTGGTGACGTCGGTGCCGTCGAACAGCACCTGTCCCGAGGTCGCCTCGGCCAGGCGGAGCACCAGCCGGGCGGTGGTGGACTTGCCCGAGCCCGACTCCCCGACCAGGGCGAGGGTCTGCCCGCGCCGCAGAGTGAGGCTGACGTCGTCGACCGCGCGCAGGGTCCGGGCCGGGCCGCCGGCCCGCGGCAGCCTGAACTCCTTGACCAGGTTGCGCGCCTCGACCAGGGGCGGCGCGGTGTCGGCCGGCGCGGTGGCGACCGGGGTACAGCCACGGGGGCGGGCCGGGGTCGGGCTCGGGGCGGCGGCCAGCAGCCGCCGGGTGTACCCGTGCTGCGGGGCGGCGAGCAGGGTCCGGGTATCGCCCGCCTCGACGACCCTGCCCTGCTCCATGACCACCAGGTGCTGCGCCCGGTCCGCGGCCACCCCGAGGTCGTGGGTGACCAGCAGGATCGCGGTGCCCGACTCCTCGGTGAGGCGCTGGAGATGGTCGAGGACGACCCGCTGCACGGTGACGTCGAGCGCGCTGGTCGGCTCGTCTGCGATGATCAGCAGGGGCTTCGCCGCGATCGCGATCGCGATCAGGGCGCGCTGCCGCATGCCGCCGGACAGCTCGTGCGGGTACTGCCGAGCCCGGACGGCCGCGTCGGGCAGCCCCGCCCGGTCGAGCACGGCGACCGCCTCGGCCGCCGCCCCGCGCCGGGTCGCCAGGCCGTGCACCCGCAGTACCTCGGCCACCTGCGCGCCGATCCGCTGCACCGGGTTCAGCGAGACCGTGGGGTCCTGCGGGACCAGCCCGATCTGCGCACCGCGCACGGTGCGCAGCTCCGCCTCCGAGAGCGCGGCCAGGTCGTGCCGGCCGAAGCGGACCGTGCCCGCGTCGATGTTGCCGTTCGCCGCCAGCAGCCGGGTGACGGCGTGTGCGGTGGTGCTCTTGCCGGAGCCGGACTCGCCGACCACGGCGGTCACCTGTCCGGGCCACACGTCCAGGTCGACCCCCCGTACGGCCGGTACCGCGCCGCCGCGGGTGCGGTACGACACCGACAGGCCGCGGATCTCCAGAAGTGGTGTGGTCACGTCCCCGCCGTCCTTGTGCGTGTCTCTGTTCCCGTGCACGTCGCCGTCCTTGTGCGCGTCGTCGTTCTCGCGTGCGTCGTGGGTCATCGCTGCCGTGCCCATTCGCCGTCCAGCGCCCGCGCGACGCGGTTGGCGGCCAGCACGGTCGCGGCGATCGCCAGACCGGGCAGTGCGGTCAGCCACCAGGCGTTGGCCAGGTAGTTGCGGCCGTCGGAGATCAACGTCCCCCACTCCGGGGCGGGCGGCGGCGCGCCGTAGCCGAGGAAGCTCAGCGCCGACACGGCCAGGATCGAGGCGCCGAAGTCCAGGGTGGCCAGCACGATCACCGGTCCCGCGGCGTTGGGCAGGACGTGCCGGCCGAGCACCGAGTACCAGCGGGCCCCGCAGGACCGGGATGCCTCGACGAACACCGCCTGCCGCACCCGCAGCACCTCGGCCCGCGCCACCCGGGCGAAGGAGGCCACGCCGGTGATGCCGACCGCGACGGCCACCTTCACCGTCCCGTACCCGAGCGCGGTGACCAGCGCGAGGGACAGGAACAGCGCGGGGATGGAGAGGAGGACGTCCACGAGACGCATCAGCACGTCGTCCACCCAGCGGCCCACGAACCCGGCGACCACGCCGAGCAGTCCGCCGATAACGAACGCCACCAGGACGGCGATCAGCGTGGCCTTGAGCGAGAGCTGGGCGCCGTGGACCACTCGGGAGAAGACGTCTCGGCCCAGCTCGTCGGTGCCGAACCAGTGACTTCCGCTCGGGCCGCGGAAGTTCTGCGAGGGCACTCCCGTCAGCGGGTCCTGCGAGGTGAACAGGTCCGGCCGGAAGGCGGCCAGCACCACCAGGACGAGGACGACGACGGACAACAGCAGGCCGGGGCGGCGCACCAGGAAGCGGAGCACCCGGCGGACGTCGGCAGGCCGGCCGGGCCCCCCGGGGGATCGGTTCCCGGCCGGCCGGGCGAAGCCGAGGGCGGCCTCGGCCCGGTCGTCGACAAGGCTCTGGCTCATGCGAAGCTCCCCCTTCTGTCCGAGGTCACCGCGATGCGCGGGTCCAGCAGCGGACAGACGAGGTCCACCAGCAGGTTCGTCGCCACGAAGATCAGCGCGCCGAACACCACCACCCCCTGGACCAGCGGGATGTCCTGGGTGGTGACCGCCCCGGCGGTCACCCGGCCCAGGCCGTCGCGCGAGAACACCGTCTCCACCACCACCGAACCGGCGATCAGCTGCCCGACCAGGAGGCCGACGACCGTCAGCGCCGGCAGCGACGCGTTGCGCAGCGCGTGCCGCAGATGCACCCGCCGGCGGCCGGCCCCCTTGGCTCGCGCGGTCTCCACGTAGGCCTGGTCCAGCGCGGTCAGCAGGCTCTTCGCCAGCACCTGGGCGACCTGCGCGCCGGTCGGGATCGCCAGCGTCAGGGCCGGCAGCACCAGACCCCTCGGTCCGTCGTTGCCGAACGCCGGGAACCAGCGCAGCTTGAACGAGAACGCCTCCACGAGGAGCAGCCCCACCCAGAACGTCGGGACCGACACCCCGAGCGGGGGCAGCGACAGCAGCAGCTGCCGCAGCCACCGCCGCGAGGTGTAGGTCGCCACCACCGCGAGACCGCCGCCGAGGACGACTGCCAGCAGCAGCGCCGCACCGGTCAGCTGGAGCGTCTGCGGCAACGCGTCGGCCAGCGTGGAGGTCACCGGGCGGCCGGTGGAGACCGCATCGCCGAAGTCCCCGCGCACCGCCCGGCCCAGATACTCCGCGTACTGCACCGGCACCGGCTTGTCGAAGCCGTACTCGTGGCGCAGCCCGGCGAGCTGGGCCGGGTCGACCTGCCCCGAGTCCATCCCGGCCCCGGCCATCGCCGAGACCGGGTCACCGGGCAGGAGGTCCAGTACCAGGAACGACACCGTGTAGGACGCCCACAGCACCCCGACCGCCTGGGCCAGCCGTTTGATCACATAGCGGCGCATCCGCTACCCGACCCAGGTGTCGTGCAGCTGGACGCGGCTGCCGGAGTCGAATTCCAGGTCGTGCACCCTGTCCGAGACGCCGAGCTGGGTCTGGAGCTCCACCACCGGCACGTTGTACGCGTTCTGCACGATCAGCTTCTGCGCCCGGGCCACCAACTGCCCACGCTTCGCGGTGTCCGTGGTCGCGGCCTGAGCGGACAGCGCCGTGTCCAGCGAACTGGCGGGCAGATGGTAGAAGTTGCCCAGCCGGGAGGAGAAGGAGCTGCGCAGGATGTCCGGGTCGGCGCGGGTCACGTTCCCCCACACCACGTCGAAGTCGCCCGACTGGAGCGTGGTGGCGAACTGGGTGACCGGGAGCTGCTTGAGCACCACGTCGATCCCGACGGTCTTGAGCTGCTGCTGGACCAGCTCCAGCGCCGGCTGGTTGGTGGCCGCGTTGGGGAACCAGGTGACGGTCAGGCTCAGCTTCTTGCCGTCCTTGGCGCGGATGCCGTCGCTGCCCGCCTTCCAACCGGCCGCGTCCAGCAGCGACTTCGCCTTGGACGTGTCGAGCGCGAGGTCCGCGGAGAGGTCCGTGTAGTCGGGCGTGGTGTGCGCCAGGACGCTGGTCGCCGGCCGGGTGCCGGTCGGGAAGACCGTGTCGGCGATCTGCTTCCGGTCGACGGCGGCCGAGATCGCCTGCCGGACCTTCGCGTCCTTCAGGAGCGGACGCGCGTTGTTGAGCCCGAGGCCGAACACCACACCGGGGTTGGCCCGGCTCAGCAGGCCGACCGGGCCGCCCTCGAGCGCCGCCTCGTTGGCCTTGCCGACACTGCTGATCGCGTCCACCTGTCCCGACCGGAGACTGCCGGCCCGCACCCCCGCCTCGGGCACGACCTTGAACACCAGCTTGTCCAGGTAGGCCTCGCCCTTCTTCGACCACAGGGCGGAGCCCCAGTCGTACCCGGTGCGTCTGCCCAGGGTGATCGACTGGTTCTGCACGTACTGCCGGAGCACGAACGGCCCGGACCCGACCACCCCGTCGCTGCACTTCCGCTGCGGGCTCCGCTTGACGCTCGCCGAGGACTCGATGCCCAGCGAGTGGGTCGAAGTGGCCTGGAGGAACTGGGCGTTGGGCTGCTCGAAGGTCACCTTGACGGTGAGCGGATCGACCACGGTGGTGCTCTTGACGCCGCTCAGGTAGCCCTCGGCGAGGGTGCCCAGGGCGCCGAGGCCCGGCACCGCGTCGAAGTTGTCCTTGACCACCTGCGCCGTCAGCTTCGAGCCGTCGCTGAAGGTGACACCCGACCGCAGGTGGAACGTGAACGTCGTCGCGTCGGAGCTGATGTCCCAGCTCTTGGCGAGCCACGGCACGATCCTGCCGGTCTTCGGGTCCTGGTCGGTGAGGGAGTCCACGATCTGGCGCACCGAGTAGATGGTGTCGTTGCTGCCGACCTGCTGCGGGTCCATGCAGCCCGCGTCGGAGCCCACCGCGAAGGTCAGGGTGCCGCCCGCCCTCGCCCGGCCGCTTCCGGAGCCGGAGCCGTCGTCGCCCGAACCGCACGCGGTCAGCAGGACGCTGGTGGTCAGGAGCGCGGCCAGGGGCGCCCATCGGAAGGGTCTGAGATCCGGAAGTGCAGTCACGGAGGGTCTTCTCCTACTCGTGTCACCGCGGCACGACCACGCACGTACGCGCGCGGGCATGACGGTGTGTGCGGCCCGGGCGGTTCGCCTCCGGCCGGGGATGCGCTGTGCTGACAGGGGAGTTCGGCATGCGGACGACACCGGGAACCGGTGGCGGGGGAGAGGACGGCGCGAAGGTGCCGGGGCCGGCGACGGATGTCAGCCGGCGGCGGCCGGGCCGGTCAGGCCCGACAGAGGCAGCTGGTCGAGCGCTTCAGATCGATGTGGCGCCGGCGCGAGAGCCGGGAGTACGCCGTGGCGTCGGCGGGGGAGGTGGCCGGGTCGTCGCTGTGTCGCATGCCGGTCCCTCCCCTTCTCCGGCCCCGGTCACGGGGCCACGCGCTTGCGGGAATTCGTCGGTGATCCCGCCGGGCTTTCACCTGGAGCACCCCACCGCGCGGGAGGGTTGCCGGTCAGCGAGCCAGGGCCTGACGCTGACACTCGATGCCGTTGGCGATGCTACGGAGCGGTTTTGTCGTACGTCAATGCCGTACCGTGACGCCCGTCCGGGAGAACGGGGTCGTCGCCGGCCTGCTACGACCGCCGTACCCCGCTGCTCACGACCGCCGTACCCCGGCAGGAGGAGGTGCTCGTGACCACGTCCCCGAACGCGCGAGCCGTGCGGACCACCCCGGAAGGCCTCCGGTGGGAGCCGAGCGAGCGCTGGGTACGGGGGCGCACGGGCGAGGTGACCGTCGTCGACAGCCGGCACCCCGTCCTGGTCTGGGAGCCGGGCGTGCCCGTCCCGCTGTACGCCTTCCCGCGCACCGAGGTCCGCGAGGACCTGCTCCGCCCCGCGAAGAACCCCCCGACGGGTACGCACACCGGCTCCCGCGTCTTCTACGACCTCGACATCGGCGGCGAACTGCTGGAGAACGCCGCCTGGACCTTCCCGGCCGCCGACCTCGCCGACCACATCGCCTTCGAGTGGTTCCGGCGCGTGGGCCGGGGCCTCGACCACTGGTACGAGGAGGAGGAAGAGATCTTCGTCCACCCCCGTGACCCGCACAAACGGGTGGACGCGATCCCGAGCAGCCGCCACGTGGTGGTGGAGATCGACGGCACGGTCGTCGCGGACACCCGCCGTCCCGTGCTGCTGTTCGAGACCGGCCTGCCCACGCGCTACTACGTGCCGCGCGAGGACGTCCGCCTCGACCTGCTCGAACCCACCGGCCACCACACCGGCTGCCCCTACAAGGGCACGGCCGAGTACTGGTCCTGGCGCGGAGAGTCCGACGTGCCCCCGAACGTCGTCTGGAGCTATCCGGACCCGCTGCCCGCGGCCGGCGCGGTCAGGGGACTGCTCGCCTTCTACGACGAGGCCGTCGACATCACCGTCGACGGCGAACGCCGGGAACGCCCCGTCACCCACTTCACGCGGACGCTCTCGGAGCGACCGCGGCCCTGACGGGACCTCGCGTGTCCGTCCGTGACGCCCGGCGGACCGCGGCGCGCCTGCCCGTGGCCACGTCGGAGACGTCACCGCGGACGCGGTCCCCGTGCACGCCGCAGGGGTCCGCGGCCCCGGGTCCTGGCGCGTCGCCGGACAAGGGGTGCCGAATGGCCGGTCGTCCGGAAAGTGCGCTCTTGTCGTGACGGGGCGGGACGGCGGACTCTGGCAGCAAGGCACAGCGCCACGCGTACCGGACGTCGGATCCCCGACGGCCCTGAGGCGGCTCAGGAGGCTCCCGGATGTCTGTTTCACCGGAGTGCGGCGTCGGCGGTCCCGCTGTCACCGAACGGCAGGCGGAGGCGCTGGTCGAGGGGGTCTGCTTCAAGACGGGCCCGCCCCGCAGCGTCGGCGTCGAGGTGGAGTGGCTCGTCCACCGGGAGCGCACGCCGCACGACTCCGTCGGCCGGGAGGAACTGGCCGCGGCCCACGCCGTCCTGCGCACCCTGCCACTGCTGTCGGGGCTCAGCGTGGAGCCCGGCGGCCAGGTGGAACTCAGCTCCCGGCCGGCCCCGTCGCTGGCCGTGTGCGTCGCCGAGGTCTCCGCCGATCTGCGCGCGGTGCGCACCGCACTGCGCGAGCACGGTCTGGCCCTCGCCGGCATGGGCGTCGATCCCTGGCAACGGCCCCGCCGTTTCCTGCGGGAGCGCCGCTACGACGCGATGGAGGCCTGCCTCGACCGGACGGGCCCGGCGGGGCGCACCCTGATGTGCACCTCGGCCTCCGTCCAGGTGTGCCTCGACGCCGGACGCGAGGAGCCCGGCGTCCTCGGATTCGCGCGCCGCTGGTGGCTGGCGCACCACCTGGGCGCGGTCCTGTCGCGGCGTTCGCGAACTCGCCCATGGCCGAAGGCCGGATCACCGGCTGGCTGTCCACCCGGCAGCTGATGTGGGCGGAGCTCGACCCGGGACGGGCCGGCGGCCCCTCGCTGGCCCAGGATCCGCGGCACGCCTGGGTCCGGAGGGTCCTCGACGCCCCGGTGATGTGCGTACGGCGGGACGGCCCCTGGGAGATCCCGGACGGGGTGAGCTTCCGCGCGTGGACCCGCTCGCGCACCATGCGCCCGCCGACCCACGCGGACCTCGACTACCACATCAGCACCCTGTTTCCGCCGGTCAGGCCGCGCGGACACCTGGAACTCCGCATGATCGACGCACAACCCGGCGACGACGGGTGGATCGTGCCGCTCGCGGTCGTCACCGCCCTGTTCGACGACCCGGACGCCGCGGTGACCGCACACCGGGCGGTGCGGCCCCTGGCCGAGCGGGCCGCCGGGACCCCGGCACCGCACAATCCACTGTGGACCGCCGCGGCCCGCCACGGTCTCGCCGACCCGGAACTCCGGCGTGCCGCCGGGACCTGCTTCGCCGCCGCCCTGGACGCGCTGCCGCGCCTGGGGGCGAGCACCGGGGTCGTGGACGCCGTCGCCGCGTACGCCGACCGGTACGTCCGACGCGGCCGCTGCCCGGCCGACGACGTCCTCGACCGGGCGGCGGCCGCGGGGCTCCGACCGGAACGCTGAGGATCGCCACGCTGTTGCCCCGTCAGGCCCCGGCAGGGACCACTTCACGGCCTGACGCCCGCTCCGTCGGCCGGCCGAGGGCGGACCCGCCACCCACGGGTCCGTCTCGCCGCCGAACACCTCGACTGTGCTCCCCCGCCCCATTGTGTTGAGCCTTGCACCCCCTTACTGTTCGACTTTGCCCGAGTCTGTTTGGTGTTGATTGCTCAGTCGGTCTGGAGGCCGCGGTGCGGAGTGATCGGATCGGTTCGGAGGCTGCGAGACCCGGTGGGCGCCGATGGTGGCGGCCCGTCCTCGCGGCGGCGGCGACCATCGCCCTGGCGGCGGGCATGATCGCCCCCGCCGCGGCGGCACAGGACGTCGGCGGGCAGGCGCCCGCCGCGCCCGCCGCGGCCGCCGCGGCCCCGCAGGCCCACACGGTGAGCCTGGACGGCTACTCGTTCCTCGTCGACGGCAGGCGGACCTACCTGTGGTCCGGCGAGTTCCACTACTTCCGGCTGCCGAGCCCGGACCTGTGGCGGGACATCTTCCAGAAGATGAAGGCCGCCGGCTTCAACTCCACCTCGCTCTACTTCGACTGGGGGTACCACTCGCCGAAGCCGGGCGTGTACGACTTCAGCGGGGTGCGGGACGTCGACAAGCTCCTCGACATGGCCCAGGAGGCCGGGCTCTACGTCATCGCCCGCCCCGCGCCCTACATCAACGCGGAGGTCGACAGCGGCGGCCTGCCCGGCTGGCTGACCACCAAGGCCGGGAACAACCGCAGCGACGACCCGCGGTTCCTGAAGTACGCGGACGAGTGGCTGACGCAGATCGACCGGATCATCGCCCGCCACCAACTGACCAACGGCACCGGGTCGGTCATCGCCTACCAGGTCGAGAACGAGTACTACAACGGCTCGGCCGCCGGCCGCTCCTACATGCAGCACCTGGAGGACAAGGCCCGGGCCGACGGCATCACGGTCCCGCTGACCGGCAACAACAACGGCACCTTCAACTCCGGTACCGGCGCCCTGGACGTCGACGGCCCGGACTCCTACCCGCAGGGCTTCGACTGCTCCAACCCCGCGAAGTGGAACGGTGTCCCCGACATCAGCTACGACCACCCGGCCGGAAAGCCGCTGTACTCACCGGAGTTCCAGGGCGGCGCCTTCGACCCGTGGGGCGGCCCGGGCTACGACAAGTGCGCCCAGCTGATCAACGACCGGTTCGCGGACGTGTTCTACAAGCAGAACATCGCCGTCGGCACGACCGCGCAGAGCTTCTACATGACCTACGGCGGCACCAACTGGGGCTGGCTGGGCATGCCGGAGAACTACACGTCGTACGACTACGGGGCCGCGATCCGCGAGAACCGGCAGCTCGACCCGAAGTACTACGAGGACAAGCTCATCGGGTACTTCACGCAGTCGGTCGCTCCGCTGACCAAGACCGAGGCGATCAGGGCCACCCCGCCGGACGACTCCGCCGTCGTCGACACCGCCCGGATGAACCCCGACACCAGGACCCAGTTCCATGTCCTGCGGCACGGCAACTCCACGTCCACCGCGGTCGACAGGACCCACATCGCCCTGGACCTCAACGCCCAGCCGGCCGCGGACACCACCTACACCTGGGACGACCCCGACTCCGCGCTCCAGTACACCGGTTCGTGGTCGCACGTCGCCGACACCAGCTACACCGGTGGCGACTACAAGCACACCGAGTCGTTCTCCAACAAGGCCGGCGACTCGCTCACCGTCCCCTTCGACGGCACCGCGATCCGCTGGATCGGCTCGAAGACGGACAACCACGGATACGCCGACGTCTACCTCGACGGCACCAAGGTGGCGACGGCCGACGACTCCGGCGGCGAGAACCAGGCCGTGCTCTTCCAGAAGACCGGCCTCGCGCCGGGTACGCACACCCTGAAGATCGTCGTCGACGGAACCCACAGCTCGGCGTCGACCGACAACTACGTGGCCGTCGACGCCATCGACGTACCGACGGGCGACTCCGCCACCGAGCCGACCTACCCGGTCGTGCCCCAGCAGCCCGGCACCGCGATCACCCTCGACGGCCGCGACTCGCACGTGATCGTGGCCGACTACCGGCTCGGGGACTCGCAGTTGCAGTACTCGACGTCCGAGATCATGACCAGCGCGACGATCGGGGACCGGGACGTCGCCGTGCTCTACGGCGACCAGGGCAGCGACGGCGAGACCGTCCTGCGCTACGCCACCGAGCCCACCGTCACCGCCACCGGCGGCACGGTCACCACCACCTGGGACGCGGCCACCGGCGACCTGCGCCTCGACTACACGCACAAAGGCCTGATCCGCATCAGCATCAGCGGCGACGGCAAGCGCCCGCTCCTGCTGCTCGCCGGCGACAAGGCCACGGCCGAGACCTTCTGGCGCCAGGACACGGCGGCCGGCCCGGTACTCGTGCGCGGCAGTCACCTGCTGCGCACGGCGACCAGCCTGGACGGCGGCCGCACCGTGGCCCTCACCGGCGACAACGCCGACGACAAGAACATCGAGGTGTTCACCTCCGCCGACCGCGTCACCTGGAACGGCAGGACGGTTCGCGGTGAGGCCACCGGCACGGCGAGCCGCACCGGGACCATACCGACGGCCGCCCCCGTCCACCTGCCGGAGCTGACCAACTGGAAACACGCCGACGAGTCCCCCGAAGCGGCCCCCGGCTTCGACGACTCCAGCTGGCAGGTGGCCGACAGGACGGCCACCAACAGCGTCTCGGGGAGCGACTCGCAACCGGTGCTCTACGCGGACGACTACGGCTTCCACACCGGCAACACCTGGTACCGCGGCCGCTTCCGCGCCAGTGGCAAGGAGACCGGCGTCCACCTGGTCTCCGACTCCGGCGGCGGCGCGCAGGCGTTCTCCGCCTGGCTCAACGGCACCTTCCTGGGCAGCTCCACCACCGGCAGCGCCGACTTCACCTTCCCCACCGGCTCGGTGAACGCCAAGGGCGACAACGTCGTCTCCGTCCTCACCGTGAACATGGGACACGAGGAGGACTACAACTCGACCAACGGCAACAAGACCGCCCGCGGCCTGACCGGCGCCTCCCTGACCGGGGCGCCGCTGACCTCCGTCACCTGGCGGGTGCAGGGCGTACGCGGCGGTGAGGACCTCCAGGACACCGTGCGTGGCCCGCTCTCCACCGGCGGCCTGTACGGCGAACGCGCCGGCTGGTCCCTGCCCGGCTACCCGGACCGCGGCTGGGACCAGGTGTCCCTGCCGACGACCGACACCCGTCCCGGCGTCTCCTGGTACCGCACCGACGCCGACCTGGACCTGCCCCACGGCCAGGACACCTCGGTCGGCCTGACGTTCACCGACGACCCGTCCCGCAAGTACCGTGCCACGATCTTCGTGAACGGCTGGCAGGTCGGCAACTACGTCAACTACCTCGGCCCGCAGCACACCTTCCCCGTGCCCGACGGCATCCTCAACCCCAACGGCCACAACAGCATCGCCATCGCCGTCTGGAACCTGGACGGCAGCACCGGCGGCCTCGGCAAGGTCTCCCTCACCGACTACGGCAGCTACGCCTCGTCCCTGCGCGTCGCGCAGAACGACAGCCCCCGCTACGACGCCGGGAAGTACGCGATGCCGCAGCGCCCGGGGGCTGACGTCACCCTGGACGCGCCGGACACCGCGCAGTCCGCCCAGCTCTTCACGGCCGAGACGACGGTCCGGATCCCGAAGGACCGGCCGTCCGCCTCCCACCTGACCGCTTCGCTCTCGGCCCCCGACGGCTGGAGCGTGACCGCCACGAGCCCTGCCTCGGTCCAGCGGGTGAAACCGGGCGAGTCGGCCACCTTCACCTGGACGGTGAAGCCGCCGGACGGCACCCTCCCGTCCGCCTCGGCGCTCACCGCCACGGTGGACTACGTGCAGAGCGGACGGCAGGCCACCAGCGGTGACGAGCGCATCGTCCGGGGGATCCCGCCGGCCCCGCCGGGCGGCCGGAGCGCGGTGAGCGACCTGCCGTTCCTGTCGTCCACCAATGGATGGGGCCCGGTGGAACGCGACACCAGCGTCGGCGAACAGGCGGCCGGGGACGGCCGTCCGATCACCGTCGCGGGCGTCGGCTATCCCAAGGGCCTGGGCACCAACTCGGTCAGCGACGTACAGCTCTACCTCGCCGGACAGTGTTCCCGGCTGACCGCGCAGGTCGGTGTCGACGACGAGACCGGCGGGGCGGGAACGGTGACGTTCTCCGTGATCGCCGACGGCAGGACGCTGGTGACCACGCCGACGATCCGCGGGAAGCAGGCCGCGGTGCCGATCGACGTCGACGTCAGCGGCGCCCAGGTGCTCGACCTCAAGGTCGGCGACGCCGGCGACGGCAACGGCAACGACCACGGCGACTGGGGGCTGCCGACCCTGACCTGCGGCTAGCCGGACGGCACAGCCGACGCGGCCGTCAGCGCAACGGAGGTTGCATCGCGGGCACTTCACGGTGCCCGTTCTCCTGGCCGAGCAGACCGTTTCGCAACGGAATGGTCGGCCAGGAGGGCCCCATGCCGTGCGGAGTGACCTCGATCGGGTGATTGAGCGGAGGACAAGTGGCGGCATCCGCCCGGGAGTTCTTTCTCGCCGGTGCCGCGCCGGGGCGCGCCGGCGGTGTCCGGGCGTGGTGCGGAAGGCGCTTGCGGGCAGGTTGACGCGCCCGGGGGTACAGCGGCGGGTCGTTCCCGGCGGGGTAATGTGTTCAGGAGTCGAACAGTTCCCCGTGGGAACCATGATGACGGCTGCGACGGGAGACCGGGCCGTCCGGGCCACCCGCATGTGACCTCTGAAGATGGAGCCGATGAACGTGTCGACCCGTGGCAGACGGCTGCGGATCCGGGCCGCCACCGCAGCCGTCGTCTGCGCGATCGCCGTGTTACCAGGCCCGAGTTACGCAATCCCGGGCGCACCGGAACCGCGCGACGGCCAGTCGATCGAGGCCATCCAGGACCAGTTGAACGGCCTCTACCGTCAGGCCGAGGTGGCGACCGAGGCGTACGACGCCGCCGGGGTGAAGGCGACCGAGCAGGAGAAGCGGCTCGCGTCGCTCCACGAGGACCTGGCCCGCACCGAGAGCAGGCTCGCCGACCTCCACGACCTCGCGGGTGCGGCCGCCCGCACGCAGTACCGCGGGGGCAATCTCGACTCCACGGGCCTCCAACTGCTGCTCGGCGACCACCCCGAGCACGCCCTGGACGACGCTGCCCAGGCCCGCCAGGCGCTGCGCGACGTGGTGACCGTGTCCGAGAGCCAGGCGAACGCCCGCGCCGAGCTGGGCCGGCAGACGGACGCCGCCGCCGAGAAGCTGCGGGAACTGAAGAACGCCCGCGCGGACAAGGCCGAGGCGAAGCAGAAGATCGAGCAGAGGATCGCCGAGGCCGAGCAGATCGAGGCGGGCCTGAAGAAGGAACAGACCAGCAAGCTGGCCCAGTTGGAGAAGCAGGAGGCGAAGGAGGCCGAGGCCAGATGGACGGGACCCGGTTCCGGCGGCAGCACCGCGACCGGTTCGGTCCACGGTCGCACGAAGGTGAGCGGAGCGGCCGGGAAGGCGGTCGACTTCGCGCTGGCGCAGATCGGCAAACCGTACGTGTGGGGCGCCGTAGGGCCCTCGTCGTACGACTGCTCGGGGCTGACCTCCACCGCGTGGGCGGCCGCCGGGCACCCCATACCCCGCACCTCGCAGGCGCAGTGGCAGGGGCTGACCCGGGTCAGCCTGTCCTCCGTGCAGCCCGGCGACCTGATCATCTACTACGACGCCACCCACGTGGGCATGTACATAGGCGACGGACAGATCGTCCACGCCCCGCGGCCCGGACGCACGGTCACGACCGCCCCGGCCGCCTCCATGCCCATCCTCGGCGTCGTCCGACCCGGAGTCTGAGCGGATGACCTCCTCACTGACCCCCCGCAACGAGGGAAACCTGCCCGCGCTGAGCGCGCCGCCGCTGATCCGGCTCGACGCCTACGTGGCCGAGGACGGATCGACGGTCGTCAACGGCCATCTGCTGGAGATGGGCGGCACCCGGCCCCCCAACGAGGCGATCCTCGACGCGATCGCCATGTTCGCCCGCACCCTGGGCGCTCCGGTGGCGGCCACCGTCATCGACCGCAGCGTCCTGCAGGTGGCGCGGCTGCGGGTCCACCCCGACGGCTCCAGCCGGACCATCGCCGACGAGGAGGACCTGCCGCCCGGGCGCGAGCGCACCGCCGCGGAGGAGGAGGCGTTCCCGCCGCTCGCCCGCGTCGAGCGCATCATCCAGCACGCGCAGCGCGGGGAGCTGCACGCCGCGTCCGTCCTCGCCAGCGCCCTGCGGGAGCACCTCACCCTGCGCCGGGGCGCCGAGGACGAACTCTCGCTGGAGGCGCGCGCGATCGAGGCGTACCTCGCGTACCAGCGCGGCGACTACATGCTCTCCACCGTCCTCGCGCTGACCGTCGCCCGCATCCGCTGCCGCACCGACCTGAACCGGGCGGCCCCCGAGGTGGCCCGCGCCACCGCGGCGTGGCAGCGGCTGACGGACGACGGCCAGGTCGCCACCCGTGGGCAGGAACTGCTGCACATGTGGGAACACCTGGCCGCGGAGGGCATCCCGCTGGAACCGTCCCACCAGTCCATGGCCCGGGCCGTCCGGAGCCGGCTCGAACGGGGCCCCGGCCCACTGTCGGCCCCGGCCCCGGCCACGGCACCGGCCTTGACGGTGGGTCAGGGACCGATGGCCCCCGAGGACACGCCCCTCAGCCCCACCCGCCGGGGGCTCCGCAGGTTCACCCGGCGCCCCGGCCGCTCCGCCGGGTCCCAGTCCTGAGCGTTCAGGAGGCTCCCGGACACCCGGCGGACACGAGGTGACCGCCGGGTCCTGCCTCGGCAGGGCCGCTCAGTAGGCGTGGTGGACCTGCCAGAACGCCCAGGCCTGGCAGGGGCTGCCGTAGGTGGTGTTCATGTAGTTGAGGCCCCACTTGATCTGCGTGGCCGGATTGGTCTGCCAGTCGGCGGCGACGGAGGCCATCTTGTTGCCCGGCAGCGCCTGCACGAGGCCGTAGGCGCCGGACTCGGGGTTCACCGCGAGGTAGTTCCAGGTGGACTCGTGGTCCACGATGTTGCTGAAGCACTGGAACTGGCCGCTGCCCACGATCTCCGCGGCGATCGCCTTGATCTGCGCCACGGTGTAGGAACTCTGCACCGGGAAGCTGGCGGCGGGGTCGCCGGCCGCGGCCTTCGCCGCCGCCTTCTGCTCGGCCGCGGCCTTCTTGGCCCTGGCCGCCTTGGCCGCCGCGTTCCGGGCGGCCTGCTCGGCGTCCTTCCGGGCGCCCGCGTCCGCCTGCACGGCCATGGCCTCGGCCTGCTGGGTCAGCGACGTGGTCTGCACCCGGGCCTGCTGCCCCGCGGGCAGGTCGGTGAGGAGGGTGGCGTCGGCCGCCGTCGCCTCCGCGTCATTGCTCTGCGCGCTGCTGCCCGAGGCGACACCGACGACACTTCCGACAGCGGTGACCGCGGTGGCGGACGCCACCGCGATTCCCCGGACCGTTATGCGGCTCACGCGCTTCTCTTCCTCTTCGCCCGGGCCACCGTGTGCGGCGGTCGACGGAAGTTTCTCGCTTGACGGGTGGGACAGTTGGAACACTCTTGCGTGCCGGCCCGCCCGACGCAATGCCGGAGGGAGTGCGGATGCTCACACCTTCGCCGGAGCGGGGTCCGGGGGCCACCATGAGCCCCGATGAAAAGTGACGCGAACCGGAGCGACGGCTGGGTCGTCGGGATCGACGCCGGCGGCACCCGGACCCGTGCGGTCCTCGCGGACGCACGTGACGGGCGGGTCCGCGGGGAGGGCGAGGCCGGCCCGGGCAACGCGCTGACCGTCACGGGGGCCGAACTCGCCGCCCATCTGGCCGAGGCGGTCGGGTCGGCCGTACCGGAGGCGATACGGGGGCGGGTCCGCGCGGTGGCCGGCGGTTTCGCGGGCGCCGCGCGGGCGCCGGAGGCGGAGCGCGGCCGGGTACGGGCGCTGGCCGCTCTCGGCGCGGCCCTGTCACGACTGGGGATCCGCGCCGAGGCTGTCGAGGTCCACAGCGACATCGAGGCGGCCTTCGCCGGGGCACCCGGGCACCCGCCCGACGGACTCGCCCTGGTGGCCGGCACGGGAGTGGTCGCCGCCCGGATCGAGGGGCGGGTGCCGGCCGCCACCTCCGGCGGGGACGGCTGGCTGCTCGGGGACGACGGCGGCGGGTTCTGGATCGGCCGTGAGGCGGCCCGCGCGGCGCTGCGGGCCGTGGACGGGCGGGGCGGGCCGACGCTGCTGACCGGGGCCGTCGGCCGGGCCCTCGGGGTTCCGGCCGACACGCTGCCGCCGGCCGGCGGCGGGTTCTGGGCGCCCGCCCGGCGGGCCGCCTACCGGGCGTGGCTGCTGGCCGCCGTGCTGGACCGCCCGCCGGTGCGGCTGGCCGACCTCGCGCCGCTGGTGCCGGAGGCGGCGGCGGACGACGACGTGGCCGCCCGGACGATCCTCCGGGAGGCGGCCGCCCATCTGGCCCGGACCGTCGAGGCGTTGCGGCCACGCCCGGGCGAACACCTGGTCGTCACGGGCGGTCTGACCGCCCCGGACGGTCCGCTGCTCACCCCGCTCGCGGCGCGGCTCGCCGGCCTCACGATCGTGCCGGTGGCGGACGGCCGTGCCGGGGCCGTGGCGCTGGCACGGCTGCTCGCCGCCGGCCACCGGCCCCCGGACGCCCCGTGACCACCCGCACCCGCCGACCCCCGCGCCTGATGGCCGTGGCACACGCGCGACGGAACCGGTCGCCTCACCGAACTCGGTGGCCGGCACGGCCGGCTCAGTACGAACGCCGGGCCTTCACCGTGTGCTGCCCGGCGATGTGGTCGGTCAACGCCAGTGCGGCGCTGGCCCGTTGATAGGTGAGCTGGGCGACCCGGACGTACAGGCAGTCGATGAGCAGCAGCACCGAGTGGCGGGCGCCGATGATGCCGGTGGGGAAGCTGGTCTCCGGGGTGGACGAGATGAGCCGGATGCCGGCCGCACGGGCGAGCGGGGAACGCGGGTCGGCGGTGAGTGCGATCGTGGTCGCGCCCCGCTCCCTGGCCGTCTCGAACGGCTCGGTCGTCTCCCGGGTCGACCCGGAGTGCGAGATGCCGAGCGCGACGTCGGCCGGGGTGAGCAGCGCCGCGGAGGTGACCGCGGCGTGCACCTCGGTCCAGCCGCGCACCGAACAGCCGATCCGGAACAGCCGGGTCTCGGTCTCCTGCGCCACCGCGCCGCTGCCGCCGACGCCGTAGACGTCGATCCTGCGGGCCCGGGCCATCGCCTGCGCGGCCCGCTCGACCGCGTCCAGGTCGATCCGGTCCAGGGTCTGCTGGACGGCCCGCAGGTCCGCGGTGCCGACCACCTTCACCACCCGCTCCAGGCTGTCGTCCGGCGAGATGTCCGGACCGATCTCGGCCGTGCCCCAGTCGGAGACCTCGCCGCGGCCCCGCTCCTGCGCGAGCGCGATCAACAGGTGCTGGTAGGAGTCGAGACCGACGGCCCGGCAGAAACGGGTGACGGTGGCCTGGGAGGTGCCGGTGCGGCGGCCCAGCTCCGCGGCCGAACAGCGTGCGACGGCGGCCGGATCCTCGAGGATCAGCTCGCCCACCTTCCGCAGGGAGCCGGCCAGGCGCGGCAGCTCGGTTCGGATCAGTGCGGTGACGTCGGTCGTGGGCATGGGGAGACCGTACCCGGCACCTTATGAGCCGTCAGTTGAATACCGGGCGTGAACTGCACGCCGTTGCACCGGCCGGCGAGTGCGTGATTTATTGATTCGTCGATCGGGGTGAATCCGGAGTGCTGCGATCCACCGTCGCATCCGGGTTCCGGGCGCCGGCGGTTGCGGGTTCCGGCGGTTCAGGGTTTCGGCGGTTCCGCCCCCGTGACGCGCCTCGGTCGTGCCGGCAGTGGGGAGTGCGCGCGTGTCCGTCGAGTCCGCCAGCGGGTCCGGGACCCAACCGGTGAGCGCCGAACGCTTCGCCCGTGAGGGCCTCGCCGTCCTGCACCGCCTCACCGAGTCCGCCCGCACCGACGTCGCCAGGGCCGCCGGGCTCATTGCCGACTGCGTCCGCGCCGACGGGGTCGTCCAGGCCTTCGGCACCGGCCACTCCCAGGCGGTGGTCCTCGAAGTCGCCGGCCGGGCGGGCGGGCTGGTCCCCACCAACCGGATCAGCATCGCCGACCTGGTCCTCTACGGCGGCGAGCACCCGAGCATCCTCGACGACCCGCTCCTGGAACGCGCGCCCGACGTGGCCGCCCGCCTCTACGCCCTCGCCGACCCGCGCCCCCAGGACCTGTTCGTCGTGGTCTCCAACTCCGGGGTGAACAACGTGATCGTGGGGATGGCCCTGCACGCCAGGGAACGCGGACACCGCCTCCTCGCGCTCACCTCCCTCGCGCACACCCGGGCGGTCCCGGCCGGCCATCCCAGCGGCAGGAAGCTCGCCGACCTGGCCGACGTGGTCCTCGACAACGCGGCCCCGCGCGGCGACGCCCTGCTCGAACTCCCGGGCGGCGGCGCGGTCTCGGCGCTGTCCACGCTGACCGGGGTGATGCTGGTGCAGATGGCGGTGGCCGAGGCGGCCGGCCTCCTCCTCGCCTCCGGCGACCGCCCGCCGGTCTACGTCTCGGCCAACGTGCCCGGCGGCTTCGAGGGCAACCTGGAGCTGGAGCAGCGGTACGCCGGACGGATCCGGCGCACCGCGAGCTGACGGCAGGTCGACCGACGGGCGGGCGCCGCGGGTGCCACGGGAGCGCGAGTTCCAGGGTGCGGGTCACCGGGAGCAGCAGGTCCTCCCGCTGGAGCGCCGCGACCGGCCGGACAGCCACCGGAAGCCAGGTCGCCTCGTCGTGGTGGACCGGGGGGCGGGATCGCCGGCCCGGCGGTCACGTCGAGGACCCCGCGCGGGGGGTGACGCCCGCGCGGTGTCCACCGCGCCGCGGCCGGCGGCCGACGACGTCGCCCGGCCGCGCCGGCCCACCCGTCCGGATCACCGCTCCGAGCCGTGCGGCGCTGACGGGACGCCCGGCCCCGGTGCCCCGGCCGGGTCGGCGGGCGCCTGCCGCGCCCGGCGGTGCCGGGTCCTTGCCTGCGCCCTGGCGGCCTCGGACAGGGCGGGCTGGAGGCGGCGGGCGGCGTCGACGTGGTCGTCGGTCCAGATGATCCGGACCGCGACCGGGGTGGCCCGGCCTTGGCCGTCGCTGAGTTCGGTGCGGACGGACTCCACGAGCCGTGCCGCCCCCTCGGGCCGGAGCGGGACGGCGTCGGGCACGGCCGTACGGCCCCCGAGGCCGGCCGCGAAGTCGTGGTACCAGTCGGTGACCAGGGCCGCCGAGCCGAGGACGGCACGGTGGGCGTCGGCCCGGACGGCCTGGACACGCGCCAGGTCCTCGCCCTGCCACAGCGAGACGACGGCGTCGGCGGCCAGCCGGAGCCCGACGACCCCGGTGACGAGCGTGGTCGCACAGGGCAGCGACAGCGGCTTGGCACCGCGTTCGGAGAGGTAACTGCGGAACGCGTCGTCGAGGCGGCGGGCCGCGGCCGCCGCCATCCGGCCCTGCGGCTCGGGATCGGCGGGAGTGCGGTGACCGAGCGCGAAGTCCACGGCGTCCCCGAGGTAGCGGGCGCTGTCGTCGTACGCCTCGGCGAGCGCCTTGTGGACGGCGGCCCGGGCGCCGCGCGGCCAGAAGAACACCGCCACCACCACGCTGACCAGGCACCCGAGCGCGATGTCCTGGACGCGCAGCAGGGCGATGTGCCAGTTCGGGTCGTGGCCGATGTTGAACAGCACCACGAGCGTGACGGTGAACGCGGCCTGCCCGGCGGCGAAGGAGATGGCGGCGGGCGCGATCCCGGCGCCCAGGACGGCCACGGGGAGCACGAACCACAGCGCCGTGCCGTGGTGGCCGATCAGATACAGCAGCGCGGCGCCCACCACCGATCCGCCGACCGTGCCGAGGACGGCGCGGACGGCGTTCTGGCCGGTGCTGAGCGCGTTGGAGCGGAGCACGGACAGGGTGCCCAGCAGCACCCAGAAGGAGTGCCCCACACCGGTCACCCCGGTCAGGAACACGGCGATCCCGAGGCCCACGGCGCCGCGCAGGCTGTTGTGCAGCCACACCGAGTCGGGCTCGAGGTGGGCGACGGCGCGTTCCCGCGCGGCCGCGAGGGGTGCGGTCAGCGCGCCGGGTTCGAGGCCGAGGAGCCGCTCCGGCCAGCTGCGCTGCCAGGCGGTGGCCGCCGTGTCGACGTTCTCGGCGATCTGCAGCACGGCGAACCCGATCTCCTGGGCGCGGAAGGACACGTCGAGCGTGGCGATGAACCCGTAGACCTCCGCCGTGCTGGTGCCGCCCGGGTGTTCGGCCGGCACCTGGACGGTGGAGCTGTGCTCCATCCCGGCCAGGGCCGCCCGCAGGTCGCTCTCCCGGGTCCGCAGCGGACCGGTGTCCCCGTCCAGGTCCGTGAGCAGGTCGTAGGCCGCCTCCAGGACGTGGGCGGCGGCGCCGCGCACGGTGTGCGCGGCCGGATCGCAGGCCGGCGGCTCGTCGGTGTACTCGGACCGGTCGACGAGGACGCCGCACAGCCAGGTGAGCTGGTCCACCAGCCGGACCAGGGCACGCGAGGTCGCGGACAGACCGGTGGGGCGGCACGTCGTGGCGTCGAAGACCCCGCGCAGCTCCACGCCGGTCCTGGCGGTGTGCTCGGCCCCCGCCCGGCACCGCTCGGCGTCCGACCCCGGCCCGTCCGGCCCGGGCAGGGCCTCGCGGATCCGCAGATACCCGGCGGCGGCCCGGCAGACCGCCGCCGCCGGGGCGCTGAGCGGGTCGGCGACGGGACGCGGCCACAGCAGGGCGACGGCCGGCAGGGCCACCGCCCCCGCCAGGCCCGCGCCGGCCAGGCGCGCGGGCAGTTGCTCCAGGGGCACCGGGGCGGTCACCGGCAGCACGAAGGCCAGCAGCAGCGCCGTCGAACTCCCGGCCAGCACCGAGCTGACCACGCCGGCGAAGAGGACCGCGAACCCGACCACGACCGTGGCCGCCACGGCGAGCCAGAGCCACGGCGCGGCCAGCGTGCCGAGGCAGATCAGCACCAGCCACGCCACCGTGAGCGCCACCTGAGCCCGCAGCCGCTCCACCATCGGCCCGGAGTAGTCCACCAGCAGCAGCATCGAGAACGAGCCGAACGCGGCGTAGCTCGCCATCGTCGGGTTGTGCAGCACCTCGTTGCACAGGGCGAACAGGGCGGGCATCACCAGCGCCGTTCGCCCGGCCCGGCGGGTCGCCGCGAGATCCGGGTCCTTGCCGCGCAACCACGTCACCCACCGTGGCGCCCGCCCCGACATGTCCACCTCCCGCCGGCCCCGGAGCGGCCGGCCCCGACGCCGCACCGCCCACACCACCCATATGCGGTCACCGCCGGGCCGCCCGCAACATTTGCCGGGGCCGCTGAGGGGGGCCCGGGCTCAGCGCACCGGGAAGCCGAACGAGTACCCCTGTCCCTTCAGCCAGGGCAGCACCTCGCGCAGGGCGTCGACCGTCTGGGAGCGGTCGCCGCCGGCGTCGTGGAACAGGACGGTCGGCCCGTTGGGCAGCTCCTCCTTGACGGTGGCGACGATGGCGGCCGTGCCGGGACGCTCGAAGTCCTTCGAGTCGACGTTCCAGCCCAGCGGGCGCATGCCGTGGGAGGCGGCGACCTTGCGGCTGTACGGGGTGAAGGCGCCGCCGGGGGCGCGGTAGTAGAGCGGCCGCACGCCCCCGGACGCCTCGGTGATCATGTGCTCGGCGTCGAGGATCTGCCGGGACTGGTAGGCCTCGGACTTGGTGTCCATGGTGACGTCGTGGGAGACCGTGTGGTCGCAGAGCCGGTGACCGGCCGCCACCACCGCCCTGACCAGGTCGGGATGTGCCTTCGCCTGCGGTCCGATCATGCAGAACGTGGCCTTCACGCCGTACTCCTTGAGCACCTGGAGCACCTTGGGGGTCCAGACCGGGTCCGGTCCGTCGTCGATGGTGATGTTCACGCCCCTCGCACCCCGGTCCGAGGCGTGCGCGATCTCCACGGACACCGCGGCGGGCGCCGCCTTCGGCACGGGACGGTGCACCGGGGTGCCGGCTGCCGTTGCGCGGTCGACGGGACCTGCCTGAGCGGTCCACAGCGAGGCGGCCACGGTCACGGCCGTGACCCCGAGCGCCGCCGCGACCATCTGGCCGTACCATCCCCGTCCGCCGTGCCGCGCCATGTCCGCCCCGATCCTTGCCGTTGAGTCGATCCCGTGCACCCGTCAGGACGGAAGACGGCGGGCACCGGATCCCTCCGTTACCGATCACGGACAATTCCGCGAGAGTTTCGCGACAGGCGCTCTGCGAGATCTCTAACGCCCGGTGGCGCGATCGGTGTTGGCGGCCCGTGCGGAACGGCACACGGAGCACGAGCTTCCGGTCGCGACGGTCACATGGAGATATGCCGAAGTCCTCGGGCGGGCCTGGTCTCGCGCCGAAAGCGCCCCGAAACTGGCGACTGTCAGTCGGCGGCGGCCTGTTCGAGCAGCGTGTGCGCCCAGAACCCCGAGGGAGCAGTCATGACATCGCGCCTCCAGTGGACCCACGGCCGCGGAGAGCACGCCGTCGTCGCGCGCGGGAAGGGGTACGTGGCCGAGATCCTGGTCAGGTTCCTCGTCCTGGCCGGACTGGTGTACATGCCGGTCCTGCTCTTCCACTGGGGGGAGTGGATCCCGTTCGCCGTGGCCGGCGTCTACCTGCTGTGGGAGCTGAGCCGCGTCAGCGACGCCCTCGGCGAACTCGCCGACCTCTGGAACGAGCAGCACCGGCAGCGGCAGGAGCCCGCTCGCAGCGACGCCCTCGACTGACCCGGCTGCGCTCAGGCGGCCCCGCCGACCTCGTGGACCAGCTCGATCGCCCGCCCCAGCGTGCTGAGCCGGTCCTCCAGGGTCTCACCTGCCGGGTACAGGCGGACGGTGTCGACGCCGGCGTCGCGCCAGACCGCGAGCCGCTCGCGCACCATGGCCTCCGTGCCGATCAGCGTCGTGCCGAGCACCATCTCGTCGGTCACCAGACCGGCCGCGCCGTCCCGGTCGCCGGCCTGCCAGCGCTCGCGCACCTCGGCGGCGACCTCGGCCCAGCCCTGGCGGCTGTAGGCGTTGTTGTAGAAGTTGGTGGACGCCGAACCCATCCCGCCCAGGCTGAAGGCGAGTTCCTTCCGGCGTCCGGCGACCATGGCGCCGAGCGCCTCCTCGTCGGCCGCGAAGGCGACCTCCGCGCCCTGGCAGACGTCGAGGTCCGCACGGCTGCGACCGCTGCGGGCCAGGCCCTCGTCGAGGTGGGCGAAGTAGGCGTCGGCGGCGCCCTCGGGCACGAAGCTGGTGCCGAGCCAGCCGTCGGCGACCTCGCCGGTCAGCCGCAGCATCGCGGGGGAGAGGGCGGCGAGATGGACGGGGATGTCGTGCTCGGCGCGCATGGACAGCCGCATCGGGACGGCCTCGCCGCCGGGCAGCGGCAGGGTGAACTCGGCGCCGGAGTAGGAGAGCCGGCCGCCGGCGACCACCTGCCGGACGATCTCGACGGTCTCGCGCATGCGGCGCAGCGGCCGGGCGAAGGGGATGCCGTGCAGCCCCTCGATCACCTGCGGGCCGGAGGCGCCGAGACCGAGCAGGAAGCGCCCGCCGGACAGGTTGGAGAGGGTGATGGCCGTCTGGGCCACGGCCGTCGGCGTCCGGGTGCCGAGCTGCATGATGCCCGAGCCGAGCAGCATCCGGTCGGTGAGCGCCGCGTAGTACCCGAGCGCGGAGGGCGCGTCGGAGCCCCAGGCCTCGGCGACCCAGCAGACGTCCAGGCCCAGTTTCTCGGCCTCGACGACGAAGTCGACCGTCCCGGACCAGTGTTCGCCGCCCGAGGCCTCGATCGTGGTGGCCGTCCGCATCACGCCTCCGCCCGCTTCTTGATCTCGGCGAGGGTGGCGGTGATGCCGCGCTCGAACTCCCGCAGCCGTACGAACACGATCTTCTGCTCCTTGTCGGGCATCCGGTCGATGGCGAAGGACAGCCCGGAACGCCCCGGGCCCAGCTGCATCCACTCCGACAGTTCCGTCCCACCGTCCTGCGGGCGGAGCCGGAACCGCCAGACCGCGGAGGGGTCGGACGGATCCTGCACCGCCCACGCGAACACCGACTCCGGCTCGCACTCGATCACATGGGAGGTGGTCTCCCACGCCCCCAGCGCATCGTGCTCACTGCGGCCGACGAACCGGGCCCCCACCGCCGGACCCGCGGCCCCGTCCAGCCAGGCGACGGACCGGAGCTCCGTGCTGACGTCCGGCATCAGGCCGATGTCGCTGACCAGGGCCCACACCGTGGCCGGTGGGGCGTCGATCCAGGTCCGCACCTCGACCGTGGGTCTGTCCGCGTAGCGTGCGCCCGTCCACTCCAAGACCGTCGGCCTCCTCGCCGTACAGGTGACTGAGCTTCAGGGTTGCTAGATGAGACTTACCTTGTCAAGAGGAGTGCGAGGTGCCGTCCTCAGCCCGTGCCGAACCGCCGGCGGATGTCCGGCCGCTCCCTGAGCCGCTCGGGATAGCCGGGCCCCATCCGCATCGAGGTCTCCTCGGACCTGAGCGGCGTACGGCACTGGGCGCAGACGACCTCGGGCGTGGTGTCGTGGCCGCAGGCCTCGTGGTGGAAGACCACGGGCACGCCCCGCTCCCCGGCCAGCCACCGGTCGCCCCACGCGGACATCGCGGCCAGCACCGCGAACAGGTCCCGGCCCTTCTCGGTGAGGACGTAGTCGTAGCGCGGCGGTTCGGCCTCGTAGAGCCGCTTCTCCAGGATCCGCTCGTCCACCAGGTGGCGCAGCCGGTCGGTCAGCGTGTTGCGGGCGATGCCCAGTTCCTGCTGGAACTCGTCGAAGCGGCGGATCCCGTAGAAGGCCTCCCGCACCACCAGCGGCGTCCAGTGGTCACCCAGCAGGTCGACGGTCCGTGCGATGGAGCACGGCCACTTGGCGAACGACGTCCGTTTCATGGCTCCACGATAGCGAGTCTTGTGAAGAAACTCTGCTGACAGCTACGGTCTCGGATGTGAGCGGACCGCGCAGGCCGCAGCATGAAGCGGGGGGCCGGGCCGCCCGCCGGGCGGCCGCGAACCGTGGATCGAGGTGTCAGACCATGAGGATCGAGGGATCGGTCGCGCTGGTGACCGGCGCCAACCGGGGGATCGGGCTGGCGTTCTGCCGGGCCCTGCTCGCCCGGGGCGCGGCCAAGGTGTACGCGGGCGTCCGACGGCCGGAGGACTTCACCGAGCCGGGGCCGGTGCCGCTCCGCCTCGACGTCACCGACCCCGAGCAGATCGCGGCCGCCGCCCGGACGGCGTCCGACGCGACCATCGTGATCAACAACGCGGGCATCCAGGGCGGGCCGCCCCTGCTGGAGGGTTCCCTGGACGGCGCACGGCAGGAGCTGGAGGTCAACTACCTGGGCACCTGGGCCGTCTCGCGGGCCTTCGCGCCGGTACTCGCGGCCAACGGCGGCGGCGCCCTCGTGAACATGCTGTCCGTGGCGTCGTGGCGCTCGACCTGGCGGTTCCCCAGCTATGCCGCGTCGAAGGCGGCGCAGTGGTCGTTGACCAACGCGCTGCGGGTCGCCCTGCGGGAGCAGGGGACGCTCGTCGTCGGCGTGCACGTCGGCTGGGTCGACACCGACGCCACCGTGGCGGTCGACGAGCCCAAGACGGACGCGGCCGAGGTGGCCGCGCAGACGATGGACGCGATCGCCCGCGACGAGCCCGAGGTCCTCGTCGACGAGACCGCCCGCCGGGTGCGCGCCGCGCTGTCCGGTCCGCTCGAACTCCTCTACCCGAACAGCTGATCGCGCGCCCCGATCGTGCGACGGTGGAGTCAGCAGACCGACGCGAACAACGGTGAGGTGGAGCCATGCAGACCGACTTCGACGTCGTCGTCCTGGGAGCCGGGCCGGGCGGCTACGTGGCCGCGATCCGCGCCGCGCAGCTGGGCCTGCGCACGGCCGTCGTGGAGGGCCGCTTCTGGGGTGGCGTCTGCCTGAACATCGGCTGCATCCCGGCGAAGGCGCTGCTGCGCAACGCCGAGGTCGCGCAGCTGATCCTGCACGACGCGGAGAAGTTCGGCGTGAAGATCAGCGGGGAGGTGGCCCTGGACTACCGCGCCGCCTACGAGCGGAGCCGGGTGGTGGCCGACGGGCGCGTCAAGGGCGTCGGCTACCTCATGCGGAAGAACAGGATCGAGCAGTTCGACGGGCAGGGCACCTTCCTCGACCCGCACACCCTCCAGGTGCGCATGCAGGACGGCGAGAGCACGCTGTCCTTCCGCTCCTGCATCATCGCCACCGGCTCGACCGTGAAGCTCCTCCCCGGCACGACGCTGGGCCGCCGCGTCGTCACCTACGAGGAGCAGATCCTCTCCGACACCCTCCCGTCGAGCATCGTCATCGCGGGTGCCGGGGCCATCGGCGTCGAGTTCGCCTATCTGCTGCGGTCCTACGGCGTCGAGGTCACGCTGGTGGAGTTCCTGGACCGGATCGCCCCGCTGGAGGACGAGGAGGTCTCGGCCGAGCTGACCAGGCGCTTCAAGCGCCAGGGCATCCGGGTCCTGACCTCCACCGCGGTGCAGTCCATCGAGGAGACCGAGGACGACGTCCGCGTGACCGTCCGCTCCGGCGACGCGGAGCAGGTCCTGCAGGCGGAGAAGGTCCTCCAGGCCACCGGCTTCCAGCCGCGGACGGCCGGCTACGGCCTGAACAGCACCGGGGTACGGCTCACCGAGCGCGGCGCGATCGACATCGACGGATTCTGCCGGACCAGCCAGCCGCACATCTACGCCATCGGCGACGTCACGGCGAAGCTGATGCTCGCGCACACCGCGGAGGCGATGGGCGTCGTCGCCGCGGAGAGCATCGCCGGCGCGGAGACCATGGAGCTGGACTACCGGATGATCCCGCGCGCGACGTTCTGCCAGCCGCAGATCGCCAGCTTCGGCTGGACCGAGGCCGAGGCCCGCGCCCAGGGCTTCGACGTGCGGGTGGCGAAGTTCCCCTTCACGGCCAACGCCAAGGCGCACGGTTTCGGCGACACGGTCGGGTTCGTGAAACTCGTCAGCGACGCCCGGTACGGCGAACTCATCGGCGGCCACCTGATCGGACCGGACGTCACGGAGCTGCTGCCCGAGCTGACCCTCGGCCAGAAGTGGGACCTCACCGTGCACGAACTCGCCCGGAACGTGCACGCGCATCCGACGCTGAGCGAGGCGGTCCAGGATGCCCTGCACGGCCTCGCGGGGCACATGATCAACCTCTGACCGATGTCCGGTCGGCCCGTGCTGGGCCGTACCGGCTCCCGCGCATCGCGATCCCGGGGCCGACTGCGATGGCGGTCGTACTATGACGTGACCGCCCAGCAGCCGCCCCGAGGAGTCACCGTGGCCCGCCCCCGCACCGCCGCCCGCACCGTGGAGCACCCCGAGCTGTCCGAGGTCTCGCTCCAGCAGGTGCTGGAGGCGCTGGTGGACCCGGTGCGGCGCACGGTGGTGTCCCAGCTGGCCCGGGCGGGGGAGGACCTGAGCTGCGGGACGTTCGTCGCGCCCGTCTCGCTGTCGACGCTGACGCACCACTTCGCCGTGCTGCGCGAGGCCGGCGTGATCCGGCAGTACTACGTCGGGACGGCGAAGATGAACACCCTGCGCACCGACGAGATGGAACTGCGGTTCCCCGGCCTGCTCTCCGCGGTGCTGGCCGCAGCGGCGCTGGAGCCGGAAGCGGGCGCGGCCCGGACCGGCCGGTGAGCTTATTTCGATCGTGCTCAAAATTTGATCATTGAACCTTGGGGCAGGGTGACTGGGGACGCCGGGTCGATTCCGGCGCGTCTCCTTCCCGATGCCTGCCCCTGGGACGGATGCACCATGGCAAGACTCGTTCAGTTCGACCGGACCGGCGGACCCGAGGTCCTCACCCTCCGCGAGGTCGAGGTCGGCGCGCCCGGGCGGTCGACGGCCGTGAGCCAGGTCTCGAAGCTGCGCTCGATGACGGCCGCGATCAGGTCGTCCTTGTCCTTGAAGTGCCAGTAGATCGAGCTGGCGGGCAGTCCGCACTTGGCGCTGACGGCCGCGATGGAGGTGCCGTCGTAGTCCCGCTTCCCGGCGATCTCGACGGTGGCGTCCAGGATGCGCCGGCGCGGCTCCACCCCGTTCGCGCGCTTCCTGCGCGTCGTCCGCGGCCCGGTCGTCTCTGCGCCTCTCGGGGATCACGGCGGTGCGGGTGGCGGGCCGCCCCTGCGCCGACCACTCTCATTGGAGCATCCCCTACAGCATGAACCGCCCAAGACCTCCGTGCCCGCGGCGGCCGGTGCCGGGCCGTCCGCGGGCGGCAACCGGTCGTTGCACGGCCTGCGCGCGGATCCGGGAACGCAGGACCTACGGATGACGGGGCCCGCGCCCGGGGGACGGAGAATCGGTCTCGCACCGGCTCACCCGGCGGCCCGCATCCGCTCACCCGGCGGGCAGGTCGGCCAGGAAGCGGGCCCCGGCGGTGTACGCGGGGTCGTGGGTGACCTCGCCTCCGACGGACCGGGCCAGGCGCCGTGCGAGGGGCAGTCCGAGGCCCGCGCCGTCGTGACCGTCCCCGGGATCGGCCCGGCGGCCGGGCTGGAAGAGGTCGCCCACGAAGGCCTGCGGTACGCCGGGGCCGTCGTCGGTGACGCTGATCCGGACCCCGCCGGGCACCGGACACGCGGACACGGTCACCGTGGAGTGCGCGTACCGGAGCGCGTTCGTCAGCAAGGGGCTGACGATGCGTTCGACGAGTGCGGGCCGGACGCCCGCCGCGGTCTGCGGACCGGCCGCGTCGACGACCGCGGTCACCCGCTGCGGCGTCCCGAGCCGGTCGACCAGCCGGCGCAGGAGCGGTACGACGGCCGTGGCGCCGGGGGCGGTGCCGTCGGTGCGCGCCTCCTCGCGGGCGTCGTCCAGCAGGGTGTCGCAGATGGCGCGCATGGCCTGGGCCGCCTCGGCGATCACCTCGTGCGTCGCCCGGGTCTCGGCGTCGGAGCGCGGCCGGGCCCGCCACCAGTCCAGCTCGACGACGATCCGGGTGAGCGGGGTGCGCAGCTCGTGGGACAGCTCCCCGGTCAACTGCCGCTCGTGCCGCAGCACGGTCCGGATGCGGTCCAGCAGCGCGTCCAGCGAGGCGCCCAGGCGGGCGAGTTCGGCCGGCTGGCCGGCGGCGCCGAAGCGCTCGTCGGAGCCCGCCGCGCTCCACTCGGTGGCCCGGTCCGTCATGGTGCGCACCGGGCGCAGCGCCCGCCCGACGGCCAGGCGGGTCAGCGCGTAGGTGCACGCGAGCATGACCGAGTCCAGGACCAGGGACCCCAGCAGTACGGCATCCGCCGAATTTCGGTACGGGGCGAGATCGAGAGCGGTGACGACCGTCGCCGCACTGCGACGCCCGGCCACGAAGTGGGCGCACAGGCGCACGGACCGGTGGTCCCCGGTCGTCACGGACCTGCAGGTCCCGTCCGTGTCTCCGGCCGCCGCGAGCCGGGCGGCGGCCACGGACAGGATGCCGTCGGCGGTGGCGGACGGGGGCTTCTCCAGCAGCCGCGGCCCGGCGTAGATCCAGACGTTGGCGTCGAGGAGCCGGTCGTTGACGGTCTCCAGGACCCGTACCCGCGGGCCGCTGGTGTCCACGGTGGTGGCGACGGCGGCCGCGCGGCCGGCCAGTTCGGCGTCCGCCTGCTGCTGCAGGTGCCGGTCCATGACGGTGTTGAACGCCACCGTCAGGACGGTCACCAGGAGGGCCGCGGTGGTCACCGCCACGAGCGAGAGCCGGCCGCGCAGCGTGCGCGGGGCCAGGCGCCGTACGCATTTCCTCACGACAGCCGGTGGCCGATCCCGCGGGCCGTCCCGAGGCGCAGGCCGCTGCCGGCCTCGCGCAGCTTGCGGCGCAGCCGGCTCAGGTACTGGTCCAGAGTGTTGTCGCTGACCTGGGCCCCGTCCGGCCACGCGGCCCGCACCAGGTCCCGCCGGCTCACGACGCCGCCGCCCGCGGCCACCAGCGTGGCCAGCAGCCGGAACTCCGTCGGGGACAACTCGACCCGGGCCACGCCGACACGCGCGCTGTGCCGGGTCGGGTCCAGGACCAGGTTCCCGGCCGCGGACACGGCCGGCGGGGCGGACCGCTTGAGCGTGGCCCGCAGCCGGGCGACGAGTTCGGCGAGGTGGAACGGCTTGGGAAGGTAGTCGTCGCCCCCCGCGGAGAACCCGGACAGCCGGTCGGAGAGGTGGTGGCGGGCGGTGAGGAAGATGATCGGGGCCGCGAGTCCGTTGGCGCGCATCGCCTGGCACACGTCCCGGCCGTCCGCGTCCGGCAGCCCGACGTCCAGGACGACCGCGCCGATGCCGTCGCCGGCCAGCCGCAGGGCGGTGGCCCCGTCGGCGGCGGGCACGGGCTCGAAGCCCTCGTCGGCCAGCCCGCGGCGCAGCACGTCCCGCAGGGCGTGGTCGTCCTCCACGACCAGGATCTTGTGAGGCATGGTCCTCCGTCGGGGCTACGGCCGTACCGCGGCCCGGGCCGGGGCGGTCACCCGCGTCCCTCCTCGGCCCTGGTGGCCCGCCGCCCCCGGTACACCTCGGCGAGCACCGGAATCAGGGACACGACGACGATCAGCGCCACCAGCGGCAGCAGGTAGCGGTCGACGTTCGGGATCGAGGAGCCGAGCGCGTATCCCGCGAGGGTGAGGCCGAGACTCCACACGAGTCCGCCGACGACCTGCCACTGGGTGAACGTCCGAACCGGGACCTCCAGCGCGCCCGCCATCGGGTTGAGCACCGTGCGCACCACCGGCACGAAGCGCGCCAGGACGATGGCCTTGGCGTGGCCGTACCGGCCTAGGAAGTCCTCGGCGCGCTGCACGCCCTCGTGCAGGCGCCGGGAGCGGCTGCGTGCCAGCAGGGCGCCGCCCGCCTTCCGGCCGAGCAGGTACCCGAACTGCGCCCCGGCCAGCGCGCCCACGGCCGCCGCCACGAGCAGCGGGCCCAGGGACAGGTGCAGGCTGCCCTGTGCCGATCCGGTGCACAGCAGGCCGGCGGTGAACAACAGGGAGTCGCCCGGCAGGAAGAACCCGACCAGCAGCCCCGTCTCGGCGAACATCACCACCCCGACACCCAGCACGCCGAAGGCCGACAGCAGCGAATGGGCGTCGAGCACGTTCACGGCCAGCTGCGACGCCGCGAGGATCGGTGTGGTCATGAACGGGGCCCTTTCCGGCGGACGGTCTCACCTGAACACCTGAGCGACTACAACTTTGTAGACGTCGTACGGAACTCTAGACGATCGCGGGCGGGCAGCGGGGCGCCCACGCTCGTGGCGCCGGATCCCAACCCGCCTGCCTATCACCCACTCGATCCCCGTGACCAGGGAGTTCGCTGTGGCGTTCAGGTTGTGTTCAGGTCCGACGCGTGGACCTGAAACTCATGCACCAGAGGCGTCCAAACCTTGGCAAAGACATCTGGGGCACCGGGTGTGCCGCGTGTCATCGTGCCGCTCATGACCACAGAGCACCTCGTCGACGACCGTTCCCGCGTTCCCCTCCGCACCATGGCGAACAAGGTGCCGGAAGTCACCGTCTACTTCTGGATCATCAAGGTGCTCACCACCGGGATGGGCGAGACCGCGTCCGACCTGCTCGCCCGGGTCCTCGGCCCGATACCGGCCGTCGGACTCGGCGGTCTCGCCCTGGCGGTCTCCCTGGCCGTGCAGTTCGCGGTCCGCCGGTACATCGCCTGGGTGTACTGGACCGCGGTCGTCATGGTCAGCGTGTTCGGCACGATGGCCGCCGACGTCCTGCACGTCGGCCTCGGCGTGCCCTACGCGCTGTCCACCCCGTTCTTCCTCGTCGTGCTCGCCGGGGTCTTCGCCCTCTGGTACGCCGTCGAACGGACGCTGTCCATCCACGGCATCCGCACCCGCCGCCGGGAGATCTTCTACTGGGCGGCCGTCCTCGCCACCTTCGCCCTCGGCACCGCCGCCGGCGACCTGACCGCCACCGCCGGCCTCGGCTACCTCGGCTCGGTGGTCCTCTTCGCCGTCGCGATCTGTCTCCCCGCGCTCGCCCACCGCGGCGGCGCCCTGAACGCCGTGGCCGCCTTCTGGACGGCCTACGTCGTCACCCGCCCCCTGGGCGCCTCGCTCGCCGACTGGATGGCGGTCGGCCACGCCCGCGGCGGGCTCGGCCTCGGACTGGCACCGGTGACCCTCGCCTGGACGGCCGCCATCGCCTGCTTCGTCGGCTATCTCGCCGTCTCCCACCGGGACACGGCGCGTCCCGATCAGGTCTGAGCGGTCCGCGTCCGCCGGGTACGCCCGGCGGACGCGACACCGGAACGGTGGAGCCGCGAACGCCCCTTCTGCGTCCTGTTCTTGGGGGAACGGCTTCGACTTGGGGGGCGGACGGTGCGCCGTGGGTACAAGTGGGTGGACCGCGAGCTCGCCGGGCTGGATCCGGCAACCGACCGGGAGCGGGTGATCTCGCTCTATGTCGGTTACAGGATCCCGGAGTTCGCCCTGGCGGCGACGCTCTGCCCGGGCACCATGGGCATGATGCGGACCGCCGCGACGGCCGCTACGCCGGCGCACACCGGGAAGCTGACGACGAGACCCGGGCGGCGATTCCGGGACGCCGACCGCTTCCTGACGGCCTGGATGGTGGACGGCCTGTCCAGCGAAGCCGGGCGCGCCGCCGCCGACCGGCTCAACCGCATCCGTCCGGCGATCGCCGGGGCCACCCCGCACCTGCCCGGCGACTTCGACGACACCGGCGACTTCGTCCGCCCCCTCGTCCTGCTCGCCCCCTACGGCGACCGCCAGCAGACCTCGCTGGGACCGCCCGGCACGAGCGGACCCATGAAGACCGCCTGCCACCGGTGGGCGCAGACCCTCTTCCGCCTCCTGGAACGCGAGTCAGGCCCCCTCGCCGACGAGCGTTTTCCCGAGGACTGGGACGCGATGACCGAGTTCGCCGAGAAGTTCGACGCGCGGCCCCACGAACCTACGGAAGCCGGACATGCCGTGGCGACCGCGATGACGGACCACTTCGCCGAACGATGGTTCCCGGTACCCCTACGGGCGTTCGGCAGGTCCTGACCCGCAGTCTGGCCGGCGAGCGGATCTGCCGGCTCCACCGGATCGGCCGGCTGGGTCCCGGCCGCGCACGCGTCGTCCGGCTCTTCCTGAAGTCCGCGTTCCGTGTCCTGCGTCTGCTGCCGGACTACCGGACCCCGCTGCCCGAACGGGTCCGGCGCGCCGAGCGCACCCGGGCAGCCGGTCCCGGCTCCAGGTGAGTCTCAGCTGCAGGTGAGGCGGCCGGCGGTGGCCTTGGCGGTGAGGACGCGGTGCACGGAGGCGGCGACCTTGGTGCGGAACGACGCGTCCTTCGCCATCTGGGCCTGCACGCCCTGGACCATCGCCGGTACGGTCGACGCCTTCACCGTGAGGACCATGTCGCCACCGGCGCCGATGAACTGCACCGCCCGCTGCGCCGGGGTGTAGGCGCGGACCGCGACCGCCTGGCCGAGGTCGTCGGAGATGACGACGCCCTTGAAGCCGAACTTGGTGCGCAGCAGCGAGTTGATGACGGTCGGGGAGAACGCGGCGATGTGCTTCGAGTCGATCTTCGTGTACTTCGCCGACGAGATCATCACGAACGGCGCCCCCGCCTTGATCCCGCTCTGGAACGGCTGCAGGCTCGAACTGGAGGCGGTGGTCACCGAGTCGACGACGTTCGCGGTGGTGTCCGTGTTGCCGGTCACCTGGCCCAGGCCGGGGAAGTGCTTGAAGGTGGTCATCACCTTGGCCGTGCGGAAGCCGGATGCGAAGGCGCCGGTGTGCGAGGTCACGACGGAGGGGGTGTGGCCGTACTCGCGGTAGAAGTGGCCGATGGGGGCGTTGCGGGTGCCGAGACTCGCGGGCACCACGTCGGCGACCGGAGCGAGATTGAGGTCCAGGCCCGCCGCCTTGAGCTGGCCCGCCCAGGTCGCGGCGCGGCTGCGCAGGGTCGCGGTGTTCCACGTGCCCTGGGTCAGGGCGTTGGGGATGACCGAGAAACCGGGTCCGCTCAGCACCTGGACCTGGCCGCCTTCCTGGTCCGTGGAGACGAGCAGCCCGACCCGGTGCCCGCCGACCGTGTCCGCCTGCGTGCGGAACGCGTCGACCACCTTCCGCGTCGCGGTGGTCCCCGCGCTGCTGCGTCCGGTGAGCATGACCGACCCGACGTGGTAGGTGCGCAGCGTCTTGAGGTCCGTCGCACTCGGGCGGGTGGCGTTGACCCCGCCCATGAACAGCTGGCCCACGCGCTGGGCCTGGGTCATCTTCGCGTAGACCGTGTCGGCGCAGCTCGCGGCGGAGAGGGCGGACGCGGGCCGGGCGGCCGCGTCCGCGGCCGGCACGGTGCACACACCGGCGGCGAGCGCGGCGGTGACGAGTCCAACAGAGGTGCGCCGGGCGGCGGAGCCGCCACGCGCGCGTCGACGAACAGGTGTCCCCACGATGCGCTCCTGACTGATACGGGTGCACGTCACGGAGACCAACGGGCCGACGGACGACATCGGACCGCATGGCCCGCGACCGGTTCATTCGCACAATACGTTACGCCGAACGGGTGCCGTCAGCACCCGGGCGAAGCCCGTTGCCGCGGGACGCGAGGGCGTCCCGCGGCAACGGGTCCGTACATCCGGCCGGGGTCACCGGGCGCGGCATGGCTCAGGGGATGAGCCGCCACTGCTCGATGTAGCCGACGTCGATCGCCGCGTGGTCCTGGACCCGGAGCTTCCAGGTGCCGCTCAGGGGCTGTGCGGAGGCGTCGACGGTGAACGTCTGGTCGACGTTGTCGGCGGAGCCGCCGCTGCGGTTCAGCAGCGAGTAGACCGTTCCGTTCGGGCCGACCAGGTCGACCGTCAGGTCACCCCGGTAGGTGTGGATGATCTTCACGTAGACCTGGGTGGTCGCCGAGGCGTTCCCGGTGCGGTCGGTGACGGTGACCGGGGACTCCACCGCCGTGCTGTTGTCGGGGATGTCGACACGGGTGGCGTTGGCGTAGACGTAGGCCACCTCCCAGGAGAAGCTCACGGTGCTGCTCGCCCCGGTGTCGTCGGTGACCGTGACCGTGACGTCGCTGGTGCCGAGGGTGGTCGGGGTGCCCGAGATCAGGCCCGTGTCACTCATCGTCAGGCCGTCCGGCAGGCCGGTCGCCGAGTACGTCAGGCCCGCCCCGGAGTTGGTGGTGTACGCGTCGGTCTGGAGGGAGACGGCCTGCCCGATGCCGCTGAGCTGGTCCGCGACCGGCGCGATGTTGACGCCCAGTGCGATGCGATGGCCCACGTTGATCGCCGCCCACGCGTCGGCCACGGCGAGGTAGGCGGGGCTGTAGGCGCCGAACAGGTCGGCCGCGGCCTGGAGGGTGGCCGTGCGCGCGCCCGCGTAGTCCGTGCTGGACGTCATGTAGGTGGTGAGCGCCCGGTACCAGACGCGCTGGGCGTTGTCGATGCCGATCCCGGTCACCGGCCGGCCGTCGTAGGTGGGGCTGTCGTAGGCGACCCCGTTCACGGTCTTCGCCCCGCTGCCCTCGGAGAGCAGGTAGAAGAAGTGGTTGGCCGGGCCCGAGGAGTAGTGGACGTCGAGGCCGCCCAGGGAGGAGCTCCAGTAGTCGCTGGACGCCCCGTCCTTGGAGGGCTTGTCCATGTAACGCAGCGGGGTGCCGTCGCCGTTGATGTCGATCTTCTCGCCGACCAGGTAGTCCGGGACGTCGGCCGGCAGGTTCTCGTAGAACTCCACGGCGGCGGCGAAGATGTCGGAGGTCGCCTCGTTCAGACCGCCCGACTCCCCGGAGTAGGTGAGGCCCGCGGTGGCCGCGGTCACGCCGTGGCTCATCTCGTGGGCGGCGACGTCGAGGGCGGTGAGCGGATGGGTGTTGCCCGAACCGTCGCCGTACGTCATGCAGAAGCAGCTGTCCTGCCAGAAGGCGTTGACGTAGTTGTTGCCGTAATGGGCGCGGCTGTAGGCGGCGACGCCGTCGTTGCGTATGCCGTTGCGGCCGAAGACGTTCTTGTAGTAGTCCCAGGTGGCCGCCGCGCCGAAGGCGACGTCCACGCCCGCGGTCTGCCGGTTGGCCGGGGTGCCGTCGCCCCAGACATCGTTGTCGTCGGTGAAGAGCGTGCCGGTTCCGGAGGTGCCCTGGTTCAGGTCGTAGGTGCGGTGTCCGGCGCGGTCGCCGTCGACGAGCTGGTACGTCGAACCGGAGAGCGTGGTGCTGAGCGGCACGGTTCCGTTGAACTGGCCGGTGCCGGTGCCGGTTTCGACGCCCTGGTACCGGAAGAGCTGCTTTCCGGTGTCCGCGTCGGTGATCACGTGGAGTTCGTTGGGGGTGCCGTCGTCCTGGACGCCGCCGACCACGGACTCCCAGGCCAGGGCGGGGTGGCCGGAGGCGGCCCAGACGACCAGACGCGGGGCGCCGTCGAGTGCGGGGTGCTCGCCGCCGGCCTTCGCCGCCGTGGTGAGCGCCTGTGCCTTCGCCGTGGCCGAGGAGACCTTCGCCTTGGTGGAGGGCAGCGCGAGGGCCGCCTTCGTGGCGCGCGACACGGTGAGGCGGCCGCCGCTGTCGTGCACGATCAGGTCGCCGCCGAGGACCGGCAGGCCCGCGTAGGTGCGTTCGTAACGGGTGTGGGTGGTCCCGTCGGCGTCCTGGGTCACGTCCTTGACGAGCAGTTTCTCGCCGTTGCCGAGGCCGAGGGTCCGTGCGGTGTCGGGGGCCTGCGTGGCGGCGGTCCTGAGCAGTGCCGTGTGCCTGGCCGGCGAGAGCGGCGCGGGGGCGGCGCCGGCGTCGGGCGTGGCGTGGATCCTGGCGGTGGCGTGGCCGCCGGGTGCGGCCGCGGCGGTGCCGTTCTGGATCCCGGCCACGAGCATGGCGCTCGCTGCGGTCAGTGCCAGGGCCACGCCGTGTCTGGTGCGACGGTGGTGACGGTCCTGCCGGAGCATGCGTTCTCCTTCTGTGGGGTGATCGGGCCCTGGTGGGGCCCGGGAGAGCGGGTCGGCCTGGTGGGGCCGTCCGGCGGCGCGCGGGTGGGTGGCACGGCTGGGAGGCGGGTCGGTTCCTCGCTGCCGCGCGCGGTGAAGTCGGTTACCGGGAAAGGGAGTTGTGTGAGACGCCTGTGAGCAGGCGGTGAACTTTCGGAGAGCAGATTGACATCCGCGGGACGTGAATGTCATGACCGCATCAGAACAACGGCTTGAACTGGCGGTAGCGAGCGGCGCGTTCGAGCGCCTGAGCAGTGCTTTTCGGCCTCGGAGCCGGGCGCTCCCTAGCCCTCGGCCCCCGCGTCATAGCGCTCGCGTGCCTCGTGGACCTCTTCGATGTGGGTCTCCGCCCAGTCCTTCACGCCCGCCAGCAGCAGGGAGAGGCTGCGGCCGAGCGGGGTGAGTTCGTAGTCCACGCGGACGGGGACGGCCGGGGTCACCGTGCGGGCGAGAATGCCGTCCCGTTCCAGGGAGCGCAGGGTCTGGGTGAGCATCTTGGGGCTGACGCCGGCGATCTTGCGGGCGAGTTCGCTGTACCGCATGGCGCCGGGGGCCAGTGCGCAGACGACCAGGCTGACCCACTTGTCGCTGATCCGGTCGAGCAACTGGTTGGTGGGACAGGCCCGGAGGAACGCGTCGTACGCCACGCGCGCCTGCTCGCGCCGCTGGGCCGCCGTCGTCGTCGGCATCGCTCACCCCTGGGGGACCTAGGCACCTTCAGGTAACTACTTACCAATGGATAGTAACTCTTCCTAGGGTTGCAGACGGCTGAGGAGAGACCACAGCAGGAAAGACGTAGAGGGAGCCAGGCGTCATGCGCGCAGCAGTGGTGAACACGTTCGGCGGGCCCGAGGCCGTGGAGGTCGTGGAGACGGAGCGGCCCGAGCCGGGTCCGAGCCAGGTGCGGATCAAGGTCGCGGCGGCCGCGCTGAACCCGGTGGACGCGGGTGTGCGGGCCGGCTTCTTCGGCGGCGCCGGCAAGCGGATCGGGCTCGGCTGGGACGTCGCCGGAACCGTGGCGGCGGCCGGCCTCGCGACCGCGTGGAGCGTCGGCGACGAGGTCGTGGCGCTGGACCCCGGCATCGTGCGGCCGCTCGGCTCGCACGCCGAGTACGTCGTCGTCGAGGCGGACGCGGTGGCCACGGCACCGGCCACGGTGGACGCCGTGCACGCGGCGACGCTGCCGCTGAACGGGCTGACCGCCGCCCAGGCCCTGGACCTGCTGGAGCTGACCCCGGGGCAGTCCCTCCTGGTGACCGGCGCGGCGGGCGCGGTCGGCGGCTTCGCCGTCCAACTCGCCGCCCACCGGGGGATCTCGGTGACGGCCCTGGCCCGCGAGGCCGACGAGGAGCTCGTGCGGTCGCTGGGGGCCGCGCACTTCACGGCGGGCGCCGTCGGGGCCGGGAGCCACGACGCCGTGCTGGACGCGGCGGTTCTGGGCGAGCCGGCCCTGGAGTGGGTGCGTGACGGCGGCGGCTACGTCGGTGTCCGGCCCGGCGGCGAGCCCGTCCCGGTGCGCGGGGTACGGACGGCCTCCGTCGCCGTGACCGCGGACGGGGCACGCCTCGCGGAGCTGGCGGGGCTCGTGGACGAGGGTGTGCTGACCCTCCGGGTGGCCGAGACGTTCGCCCTGGACGACGCCGCCAAGGCCCACGCCCGGCTGGCGGTGGGCGGGGTGCGCGGGCGGCTGGTGCTGATCCCCTAGCCGGTCCGTGGCGGGCGGCACGGTGCCGGCTGAGGTGCGTCGACGCACCTGCCAGGCCCGGGACTTCACCCGTGCGTTCGATCCACTAGCCTGCGTCACCATGATGCGTGCCTGGACCCTGCCGGTGCTGTTCGTGCTCTGCGGTTCGGCCCTCGCGACCGGCGTGCTCCTCAAGGGGAGCCCCGGCACGGCGGCCGTGCTCCTCCTGGCGTTCCTGGCGCTCGCGGGCGTGAACTCGCCGCTGGTCTTCCCCAGGTCGATCGGCGCGGACGAGGCGCGGCGCCGCAGCGCGGCCGACGGCCGGCCGGTCGTCTTCTGGCGGCCGGGCTGCACGTACTGCATGCGACTGCGCGTCCGGCTGGGGCGCAGCGCCCGGCAGGTGCACTGGGTCGACATCTGGCGCGATCCGGCGGGAGCGGCGGCGGTGAGGGCGGCCAACGACGGCAACGAGACCGTGCCGACCGTCGTCGTGGCGGGGCAGCCGCACACCAACCCGGACCCCGCGTGGGTGCGTGCCCAGCTCTCCCCGCCGGTGTGATCGAGAATGACCTTATGGTCACACTGAAGACTCCCCGTCTGCTCCTGCGTCGCTGGCGCGAGGAGGACATCGCGCCCATGGCCGCCGTCAACGCCGACCCCGAGGTCATGCGGTGGATCCGCGACGGCAGCGTCCGTGACGAACGGCAGACCCGCGCCGGGGTCCGGGCCTGGGAGAGCGAGTGGGAGGCACGGGGGTTCGGACTGTTCGCCGTGGAACTCCGGTCCACGGGCGAACTGGCCGGGTTCACCGGCCTTTCGGTGCCCGGCTTCCTGCCGGAGGTGCTGCCGGCGGTCGAGGTCGGGTGGCGGCTGGGGCGTTCCCACTGGGGACGGGGCCTGGCGACCGAGGCCGCCGTGGCCGCCGTACGGTTCGGGTTCGAGGAGCGCGGGTTGGAGCGGCTCGTCAGCATCGTCCAGGTGGGCAACGACGCCTCCGAGCGGATCGTGACCAAGCTGGGGATGCGTCCGGTCCGGGAGACCGCGAACCCCACCTCCGGCTGGCCGGTGCGGGTGTTCGAACTGTCGTCGGAGCGGTACGCCGCGACCGGGCCGCGGCGGCCGTGAGTCAGGGACGCGAGAGGCCGAAGGGCAGATCCCGGTGGAAGACGGCCATGGCACGGCCGGGGCCGTGGTAGTCGTCGACGATCTCCGCGTCGAAGCCGAGGCTGCGGTGGAAGGCGATCGAGCCGGTGTTCCGGACCGAGGTGATCGCCTTCAGCCTCCGTGCCCCGTGGCGTTCCGCCGCCTCGGCGAACCCCGTGTACAGGCGGCGCCCGAGACCGGTGCCACGGGCGTCGTCGCGCGTGGCGATCAGGTGCACGTACCCGGTGCCGTCCGGGGTGACGAACCCGAAGACGTACCCGCGGATGCCGTCCTCGGCCCGGGCGACCAGACAGGTGGAGCCGAACTCCCGCACCAGGGCGGGAAGGTGCAGCGACCGCAGGTCGCGTTCGCCCCAGTAACGCGGGTGATCGGCCAGGACCCGGTGGAAGTCGGCCACCGTGGCCGGCGTGACGTGTGTCCCCATACCGGCGATCATGACAGGCGCCCCGGCTGTTCCGGGGGACCGGTGGTGGCGAAGCGTCTGCGGTAGTCGGTCGGGGTGGTGCCCAGGTGGCGGGCGAAGGCACGGCGGAGGGTCTCGTCGGTGCCGAGGCCGCTGTGCCGGGCGGCCGCGGTGACGCTGTGGCCGGCCAGGAGCAGTTGCCGGGCACGGTCCAGGCGGACCCGCTCGACCCAGCGCGCGGGCGTGGTGCCGAGTTCCGCGGTGAACAGCCGGGTGAGGTGCCGGGGGCTGATGGCGGCGGACGCGGCCATGGCGGGCAGGGTGTGGTCGGCGGTCGGATCGGCGAGCACGGCCGCGACCAGGGTGCGCAGCAGGTCGCTGCGGGCGGGCGGGGTGGCGATGGCGGTGGAGAACTGCGACTGGCCGCCCGGGCGTTGCAGGAACACGACCAGTTCGCGGGCGACGTCCCGGGCCACGTCCGCGCCGTGGTCGTCCTCCACCAGGGCGAGGGCGAGGTCGATGCCCGCGCTGATGCCGGCCGAGGTGACGTACCGCCCGTCGCGGATGTGGATGGCGTCCGGCTCGACCCGCACCAGCGGGTACCGGCGGGCGAAGACGGCCGCGTGCCGCCAGTGCGTGGTCGCGCGCCGCCCGTCGAGCAGACCCAGCTCACCCAGCACGAACGCGCCCGTGCACACCGACGCGACCCTGCGCGCCCGCTCGCCCAGGTCGCGGGCCGTGGTGAGCAGCGCCTCCTCGATCGGCCGCTCGGCGAGCCGGTCACCGCCGGCCACCAGGACCGTGTCGACCGGGCCGGCGTCGGCCGCCCGGACCGTGCCGGTCAGCGCGAGCCCGGCGGACGTGGTCACCGTGCCGCCCTCCGGGGAGACCAGCACCAGCTCGTAGGGGTCGGCGTGCCGGCCCACCTGGTGCAGCACCTCCGAAGGACCGCTGACGTCGAGCATGGTCACCCCCTCGAAGACCACAAAGCCCACTCGATGCGTCATGTCCGAATCCGTGGTTTTCCTGGCAGCAGAGACATGGCCCAGCCTACGTCGCCGGAGGAACCTGGAGGTACATCCCCCATCCGGTACGGAGGCTGAGAACGATGAGCGAAGAGATCGCGGGTGTGCGGATCCCGGACACCACCCTGGTCCGGGAGGCCACCGAGATGGTCCGTGACGTCGCCACCCCGGTGGTGTTCGACCACTCCCGGAGGGTCTTCCTGTGGGGCTCGCTGCGCGGCCGGGCCCTGGGGCTGGGCTTCGACCCGGAGCTGCTGTACGTCGGCGCGATGTTCCACGACCTGGGCCTCACCAAGAGCCTGCGCCGCACCGACCAGCGTTTCGAGATCGACGGCGCCGACGAGGCCCGCACCTTCCTGCGGGCCCACGGCATCACCGGCGAGCCCGCCGACCGGGTCTGGACGGCCATCGCCCTGCACACCACCCCGGAGATCCCGCTGCACATGGCACCCGAGATCGCCCTGGTCACCCGTGGGGTCGAGCTGGACGTGCTGGGCATCGGCTACCACGACGTCACCGACGAGCAGCGCGCGGCGGTCGTCGCGGCGCACCCTCGCCCCGACTTCAAGAACCAGATCCTCGCCGCCTTCACCGAGGGCATCCAGGACCGCCCCGACACCACCTTCGGCAACGTCAAGGCGGACGTGCTCGCCCACTACGTCCCCGGCTTCCGGCGCGGCGACTTCGTCGAGGTCATCAGGGACTCCGCCTGGCCCGAGTGACCCCTGCGAGCGGGGTGCTCACTTCGGCGGCGGTCCGAGCAGACCCTCCACGACGTCGCGGAGGGGGCCCAGGAGGTCCTCGGGTGTCGCGTCGGCCAGGGGGCGCAGGCCCACGGCGGAGCGCAGGACGGCGACCCCGACGCCGAGGGCGACCAGCAGCTCCGCCCGCAACCGGGCGTCGGGTGCCGGCCGGCCGCCCGACGCCTCGAGCACCTGCCGCCCGAACTCCTCCAGAGCGCGCCGACGCATCTCGGTCACCTGCTCGTCCCCGGAGTCCCGCAGCAGCATCAGCACCGGGTGCTCGCCGAACTCCGCCCACGCCCCGGCCGCCAGCTGCCGGCTCAGCGCCTCGGCCAGCGCCGCCCGGTCCCGCGGGAACTCCCCGTCGCCGCCCAGGAACCGGGGCGTCGACGCCAGTGCCGCCTTGAACAGGCCTTCCTTGGAGCCGAAGTACCGCTTGATGAGCGCCAGGTTGACCCCGGCGTCCGCGGCGACGTCCCGCAGCGTCGTACGGTCGTAGCCCAGCCGCGTGAACCGGGTCCGGGCGGCCAGCAGCAGGGCCCGCCGGGTCGCCGCGGCATCCCGGCGACGGGCCCCGTCGGCGGCCTGGCCGGTCACCTCGTCCGACGGCACGGCGGCTCCTCTCCTCGACGCCACCCGGGCACCTCGGCGGACCGGGACCCCGGGAGCCGCCACGAAGTAATCATGCGTTGACATGATCCCGCAGCGAGGTCTACGTTGCCAAGTAATCGCTTGATGACCAACGGGGCCACGTGGAAGGAACAGAGACGGTGCCTCAGCAAGCCCTGCTCGTCATGGACGTCCAGCAGGTCGTCGTCGACCGCTTTCCCGACGACGACTACCTGCCCCGCCTGGGCAGGGCTATCGACGCGGCCCGGGCCGCCGGCGTCCCGGTGATCTACGTGGTCGTCGGTTTCCGTCCGGGCTACCCGGAGGTCAGCGCCCGCAACAAGACCTTCCGCGGCCTCGTCGGCGCCGCGCCGCGGCTGGCCGGGGACGGCCCGGCCACGCAGGTCCACCCCGACGTGGCTCCCGCGCCCGGCGAGCCGGTGGTCACCAAGCGGCGGGTCAGCGCCTTCGCCGGCAGCGACCTCGACATGGTGCTGCGGGCCGGCGAGATCGATCACCTCGTCCTCGCCGGCATCGCCACCAGCGGCGTCGTGCTGTCCACCCTGCGCCAGGCCGCGGACCTCGACTTCCAGCTCACCGTCCTGTCCGACGGCTGCCTGGACTCCGACCCGGAGGTGCACCGGGTGCTCACGGAGAAGGTGTTCCCGAAGCAGGCCGAGGTCACGACGGTCGACGCCTGGACCGCGGCGCTCTGAGCGAGGGACACCGTCCGGCCGTCAGGCGAGGGTCACCTCCACCGGCAGCCGCTTGATGCCGTCGACGACGTTCGAGCGCATCCGCGGCACGTCGCCGGCCAGCCGGATGCCGGCCAGCCGCGGGATCAATTCCTCGAACATGATCCGGATCTAGGTGCGCGCGAGCAGGTTGCCCGGGCACAGGTGCGGGTTGCCCTTGCCGAAGGCGACGTGGTCGTTGTGCTGCCGGGCCACCTCGAAGTCGTACGGGTTGCCGAAGACCTCCTCGTCGCGGTTGCCCGAGGCGGACCACATGACGACCTTGTCGCCCTCCCTGACCCGCTTGCCGCCGAGCGCGACGTCGCGGGTGGCGGTACGGCGGAAGTGGTAGACCGGGGACGCCCAGCGCAGGAACTCCGCCACCGCCGTCGGGATCAGCGACGGGTCGTCCCTGAGCCGGGCCAGCTGCTCCGGGTGCGGGTCACGCCGGTGAGGGTGCCCTTGGAGATCCCGGCCTCCTACGCCACGTGCCGGGTCTCAGACTCGCCCCACACCCGGACCACCCACAGCACCACGAACGCCGTCCAGGTGAGGTCGGAGCCGCGCAGCACGGAGTTCTCCAGGTGCCGGCGCACCGCGGAGGCGGCCCGGTGGATGTTCGCGACGGCCGCCATCTGGTCCCGGCGGACCGGGATCCCGCCGAGCTTCGCCGAGGCGAGCTTCTCGGCTTCGGTGATGGACCGACGACCGGGCACGGGTGACCCCTTCTCGACCTTCGTCCGGCCTCGAATTGTACGGAACGGAGCGTGCCGTCAGGGGGCGGCCGGGTGGGGCAGGTCGTGGGCCTCCAGGCTGATCAGCTGCTCCGCCGTCGGCGCGGTGAGCTCGGCGACGCGCTGGGCCTGGCGCTCGGTCATCTCCTGGAAGATCTGGCGGGCCGAGCGGCCGTTGCCGAAGCCCTCGCCCCGGGGCATGGTCTCGAACAGGGAGAACAGCTCGGTACGGGCCGTGGGGGTCAGTTCGTAGCGGTGCTGCCCCGCCTGGAACTCGACGATCGACACCAGCTCGGCCGGCTCGTAGTCCTCGAAGAGGAGGGTGCGGCCGAACCGGGAGGCGAGGCCGGGGTTGGAGCCGATGAAGCGGTGCATGTCGCCGGGGTAGCCGGCGGCGATGACCACCACGTCGTCGCGGTGGTCCTCCATCAGCTTCACCAGGGTCGCCACGGCCTCGGTGCCGAAGTCGTTGCCGGCGAAGGCCGGGGCCAGCGAGTAGGCCTCGTCGATGAAGAGCACGCCGCCCAGCGCCCGGGTGAAGGCGGCGGTGGTCTTCGGGCCGGTGTGGCCGACGTACTCGCCGACGAGCGCGGTCCGGTCGACCTCGATCAGGTGACCCCGGCGCAGCAGCCCGAGGGCCTTGAGGAGGCGGCCGTAGAGGCGGGCGACGGTGGTCTTGCCGGTGCCGGGGTTGCCGGCGAACACCAGGTGGCGGCTGAGCGGCGGGGCCGGAAGACCGGCCTCCTCGCGGCGGCGGACCGTCTGCATGAGCTTGACCAGGGAGCCGACGTCCTGCTTCACCCGGTCCAGGCCCACCAGTTCGTGGAGTTCGCCGAGCAGGTCCTCCAGGTTCTCCTCCTCCGGCTCGTCGGAGCCGTCGGCCGCCCTGGCGGCGGAAGGGGAGGAGAGGGCCGCACCGGGCTTGCCGTTCGCGGCGGCGGCCGGGGTACCGAAGGTCAGCGGGGTGCCGTCGGCCGTGCAGTCCTCCAGAACCGGCTCGGCACCCTCGTCGGTGCCCAGCGCCTCCGCGCAGTCCCGGATCCGGCAGTGCCGGAAGACCGGGTCGGCGCCCTTGGCGACGTGCAGCGCCGGGAAGCCGGCCCGGGTGACGTCGAGCGAGGTGAACGTGCCGCCCGCGCCCTCGGCCAGGAACACCCCGTTCTTGCCCGGCCGGTCGATGTGCAGCCCGGTCACCTCCGGCCTGGCGCCGGTCCACACGACGGCGCCGGAGCCCGCGCAGTCCTCGACCCGGCCGCCCGTCACCGTCGCCTGCGCGCCCTCGTCGACCACCAGACCGGCGGCTCCCGCGCCGCTGATCCGGATCCCGGCGAGGGAGACGGCGGCGCCCTTGGCGACCTGCACGCCGATCTCCGTCGTCCCGGTCACCGTGGTGTCCGCGACCGTACTGCCGGCCGGCGAGCCGATGCCGATCCCGGCGGCGGTCCCGGCGACCCGGCAGCCGGTGAGCGTGGCCACCGCCCGCTCCAGGACGCTGACCCCGGTCATGGCGACGTCGGTGATCCCGCAGTCGGTCAGCTCGATCCGGGCCTCGCCCGTGGCGTGCACCCCGTGCTCGGAGCCGCCCCGCACCCGGCAGTCGGCGAGCCGCCCGACGGCCGTACCCGCCAGATGCACCGCGCTGAAGGTGCTCCGGTCGATCCGGCAGTCGGCCAGCTCCGCCTCGGCCGAACCCGTCACCAGGAGGCCGTTGGCCCCGGCGTCGGCCACGGAACAGCCCGCGGCGCTCAGCCGCGCGGTCTCCTGCACCACCAGCCCGCTGGCGGCGGCGCCCCGGATCCGGCAGTCGGTCAGCTCGGCCCGCGCCGAACCGGTCAGGTGCACCCCCGCCGCACCGGGCGTCTCGATCCGCGACTCCCCGGCCGTGGCCTCGGTGGCATCCTCCAGGAGCAGCCCCGCCCGGCCGCTGCCCGCCAGCACCGAGTCGGTCAACCGCAGCCGGGACCGGCCGCGCAGCCGCATCCCGGACCCGGTCGTACGCTCCAGGCGCAGCCGTACGGCGTCCAGGCTCGCGGTGCCGGACAGCACCACGCCCGTGCCGTCGACGCCGGTCACCGCCGTGTCCTCCAAGCGGGCACGGACCCCGCCCGCCAGGTGCAGACCGGCCAGCCTGGCCCCCTCCAGACGGCAGCGGCGCAGCACGACGGCCGTCGTACCGCCCTCCTCGTCCTCCGGGCCCTTCACCTGGACCCGGCCGCCCTCCACCGAGCACTCCTCCAGGACCAGCCCGGCGCCCGGCGACACGCTCACCGCCGGCAGGCCCGCGTCCGAACCCCACACCGTGATGTTGTGCAGGGCGCAGTCCGGCCCGTCCACGGTCACCGTGGGCGCCTCACCGGGCGGCGCCGCGATCACCACACTGCCCCGGCCGTGCTCGGCCGTGAGCACCACCGCGCGGTCCAGGACCAGGTTCTCGGTCCAGGTGCCGGGCGCGATCACCACCAGATCGCCGGGCGAGGCCGCGCGTATCGCCTCGCCGATGGTCCGGTACGCGCCCCGGCCGCCCTGCCCCTTGGGCGCCACGGTGTGACGGGTGGTCATCTACGTTCCTCAGTCCTCGGTGCTCGCCGCTGCCGGGTCACGGTGCCCGGTAGTACGTCGGGTCGATGCTCGCACGATACGTACTGGTCAGGTACAGCGACTGGATCGTCTTCTCGAAGATCTTGAAGGGTAGCTGGATCCAGAAGTCGGCGAAGCCCTGGCGGTGGAAGAGCCGGCTTCCGGTGCTCATCACGAACACGTTCTTGACCAGGCCGGTGGTGGCCGCCGTGGTGACCGAGGCGGCGGCGTTGATCCCGCCCTCCCAGACCGCGTCCCCGCCGTGCAGCTTCACGGTCTGCCCGTCCGCGTTCGTCACACCCCACACGGCCGCGTTCATGCTGCCGTTGACCCACCCGGACAGCGCGCTGCTCATGACACCGAACGAGAAGTCGTACATACCGCCCCGCCAGCGGGTCGGCGTCTCGTTGCCCGCCCACTCGTTGACCCAGGTCTTGTCGTGGTTGAGCGGACGGCGGGTCCACGGCTTGCCGCCGTCGATGTTGGCGATGCCCGTCTTGAACCGGCCGAGCTTCTCGAACCCGAGGACCCGGCCCTCGTGCACGGCCGTGCTCAGACCCGTCTTGATGCTCGCGCCGACCGCCGCGTTGGCGAACGACTTGAGTGCGTCCTTGCCGGTGAACGGCTTGTCCTGGACGGCGGCCACGATCCCGTTGACGGCGAGGTTCGCACCGAACTCCAGGACGAACTCCTGACCGAACTCCAGCGCCGCCTTCTTGGCCACGGACTGCCAGTACGGCTCGTACCGCGCCTCGCGCAGCGCCGCGTCGCCGCCCGGCACGAGCGTGCCGGACCACGGCATGCGCTGGGCCTCACGGGTGGTACGGCCCCAGCCGCGGATCTCCGTCAGCGGGCCGCGGAAGTCGTACTCGTTGCCGGTGAGCCGCATCCGGCCGAAGCTGTCCCGCTCGAACACCAGGCCGCTGTCGGTGCGCTGGGCGATCAGGTCGCCGTTCCTGCCGTAACGGTTCCACTGGCCGCGCCAGGCGTCCGTCTCCAGGAACCCGCCGCCGTCGGCCTTGCGCTCGCGCACCACACTGCCGTGGTCGAACTCCTTCCAGACCGAGCCGGCCGGGGTGTTCTGCGTGACGGTCGTGCTGTACGCCCGCACCCGCAGCGGTCCGCCGTTGTGCACCGGCGTCTCGCGCAGCACGGTGGGCGCGGCCTGTCCTGGCACGCGCAGCTCGTCACGGAAGTGCCGGGCGCCCTCCGTCCACCGGTCCTGCCAGGCACGGCCGTCCCACCAGCGGCGGACCTGCTCGCCCTGGCCCACGGCGACGGGCGTGCCGTTGCGTTCGTGGGCACTGACGCGCCAGGCGCCCTGGTCGTCCCGCCAGGCGTCGACGTACCGGCCGGAGTCCAGCATCCGGCGCTCGCGGACCAGGTTCCCGTCGCCGTCGTAGTCCCGGTAGGAGTCGTCCCAGGGCAGTCGCGAGTCGTTCGAGCCCCGGAAGAACTCCCGTCGGCCGCCGCCGAGTTCCGTGCCGTGCGCGTCCAGCTCACGCCAGGTCCAGCGGCCCGAGTCGGCGCGGCCGGAGCCCTGGACCACCCGTCCGGCGGTGCCGTCCGGGTTGGCGTGGCTCTGCCCGACGAGGTTGCCGTGCGGATCCCGGTCCACCCAGGTGCGGTCCCCGGTGAACTCCCTTACGACCCCGCCCGGGCGGCCCTCGCGGACGGTCCGGGTGACACCGCCGGCGTCCTGGTGGACGTCCTGCCAGAGCCTGCCCTCCGCGTCGTTCGCGAGCGGTTGGCGATAACCCCTGAGGTCACCGGCCTGCCACGGGTGGTCGCCCGGGTTGGCAGGAGGGTGGGCGGGGCGTGCCGCGTGATCGCCGACCTTCAGGGACGTGCCGTCGTGCAGCTTGCCGCTGAAGCGCGCGAAGGTGCCGTCCGCCGCCAGGTCCAGCGCGCTGCCGTCCATCCCGACGTACCGCACCCCGGAGGTGGTGGCGCCGTCGCGCGCCTCCTTCGTCCAGGTGAACAACTGGTAGGTGTCGTCGCCCCGGACATGGGCGTACGGCGGCCGGACGTGCTCGGCCCCGGCCAGCCAGCGGGTGCGGACCCAGGTGGGCGGGCGCTGTTCGCGCCAGCGGTCGGTGGTCAGGAAGCCGCCGTCGAAGGCCTCGTGCCTGCCCACCTCCTTGCCGTGCGGGGAGTGCCGCTCCCAGGTCGCGCGCAGGCTGCCGTCGGCCGGGTTCACGGCGTGCTCCTGGTACTGGCCGGCCCGCTCGGGCCACTCGGCCATGCCCCACTGCTGCTGGGCGATCCGGCCGTCCGCGGTGCGGTCGGTCCAGCCGCTGCCGAGGTGCTCCCGGGTCCGCGGGCCCGAGGCGAGCACCCTGCCGTCGCCGTCGTAACGGTGCCAGGTCCAGGCCCCGTCGCCGTCGTTGACGGCCAGGGTGTGGCCGGTCCTGCCGTTGAACTTCTGCAGCCCGTCGCGGTACTCCCGCACCGTCCGGCCCCAGCCGTCGGTGTCCCGCCAGCCGGTGCCCGCCGTGTCGTAGTGCCGGCTGCCGGTGCCGGCCGGAGTGCCGGTGTCGTCCCAGCGCACCCAGTGGGTACGGGGGTTGGTGCGGGCGAAGGCGATCGTGTCGGTACGCCGGAAGGAGTCGACCACGTCGCCGGAGGCAGCGGGCAGCACCCGGCGCTCGAAGACCGGCACCTGCTTCCCGGTGGAGCTGAGCAGCTTGACGTGTCCGCCCGCCGCTCCGGACAGGTCGGCGGTGCCGTGGTGGAAGGATCCGGCCGCGACGGGCGCACCCGACCTGGTGGTCCGCTCCCAGGTGCCCGCGGTGTGGTCGACGACGTACCGGTAGTCCGTGCGCCGCCCGTTGTCCAGCACGTTGAAGCCCTGCCGGGCCACACTGCCGTCGGCGGCCAGGTGCACGAACTCGCCGTGCCGCGGGCTGGTCCGGTCGTCGAGGACGATCCGGGTGGTGCCGTCGGGCCGCCGGACGGCGTCCCAGTGCGCGAGCCTGGCGCCCGCCGCGTCCTCCAGCCAGGCGCCGGGGTGCTCCGCGGTCGGCGGGGTCACGACGAGGTGGCGTCCGCCGTGGCCCGCGGGCAGCGGCGTGCCGGTGGCCGTGACGGCGCCCTGGACGTCGTAACGGGTGAACGAGCCGTCGGCCAGGGTGGTCCGGTGGCCGCCGCCGGGCAGCGGGACCGTCTCCTGGACCAGTCGGCCGGTGTGCTGGTCGAAGACCTGCCGGCCGCCGCCGGCGTGCGCGATCTCGATGCGGCCGGCCGCGTCGAAGGTGACCGCCCGCGCCGGGTCCGGCGCGAAGGCCTCGTCCAGCCAGCGCTGAGCCACGCCGAGCGGCCGGTCCAGGTGCCCGGCGGGCACGCCGCCCAGGCCGGTCAGCCGCAGCCCGTCGCCCGCGACGTCGCCGTTGGGCGCGAAGGTACGGTGACCGGTGCCGTGGACGGTACGGAAACCGCCGTCGGCCGGGAGCGCGGTGACCGTGTCGGGCAGCAGGTTGCCGTCCGCGTCGGTGAGACGGTGGCCGCCTGCTCCGTCCGGCACGACGAACCGGGCGCCCCGCGGCCCGCCGGCCGGGTCGGCCAGCGCGGTCGAGGTGCTCACCGGCCGGCCATGGGCGTTGTACAGCACGGACTCGCCGGTGACGTCGTGGATGGTGCGCGGCCGGTTGCCGTCGACCGCGACCACCCGCTCGGCCAGCGGCTGCCCCGCCGCGTCGGTGAGACGGTGACCCGCGCCGTCCGGTACGACGATCCTGCCGCCACGCGCGTTCGCCGCCGGGTCGAACAGGGCGAGGCCGACGTCCTGGTAGCGGCCGTCGCCCGTGAACCTGCTGGTCGCGCCGCTCGTCTCGTCGGTCACCCGGAAGCCGGAGCCGCCCGGGAGTGCGGTGACCGTCTGGGGGTGCCGGGCACCGGTCTCGTCGGTCAGCGTGAAGCGGCCCGTACCGTCATCGGCCAGGAACCGGTGCCCGCGCGTGCCCCGCGGGTCGGCCAGCGAGACGCCGGTCTCCTGGAGGCGGCCCCGGCCGTCGTGGCGCACGGACACCCCGGTCGTCCCGTCGGTGACCCTGAGGCCGTTCCCGTCACCCAGGTCCTGCACGAGCAGGTCCAGCCGGTTGCCCGCGAGATCGGTGACGTGCGCGTCGGCGCCTCCGGTGACCCGCACCCGGTCGTCGCCGGTGGGGACGCCGTCTCGGCCGGTGAGCTGGACGCCCTCGTCGAGGTGGTGCCCGAGGGCGTCCACACGCCGGGTGGCGCCGGTGTCGAGACGGGTGATCCGAGCCGCGCCGTCGGGCAGCGGGAAGGCGGTGAGCCGGTCGGCACCCGGGCCGCGCACCGTCAGGGCCTGACGGGTGCCGTGGCCGTTGATGCCGGTGTGCAGACGCAGGCCCGTCGGCGCGCCGTCGGCCCCGAGCAGCGGCATCTCGTAGGCGATCCGGTCGCCGTTCGCGGTGTAGGTGTCGACGGTGCCCGACGGGGTGTGCCGGACGTCGAAGCCGCCGTTGGGCCCGGTGACGACCGTGCGGGTCGGGTCCGCGTGCAGGTGCTCGTCGAGTACCTGCAGCGTCACCGAGCCGTCCTCGCCCACGCTCCGCTCGACGGTCAGCCCGTTCGGCCCGCTCGTGCCCGAGTTGTTCAGAGCGACGTGGTCGACCGCGGGCGGGGCGGTGTCGGGCAGGGTGTCGAGCTTGCCCGCGCCGAGCGTCGCGCCGCGGTGGGTGGCCGCCAGTTCGATCTCGTGGATCCGGGCCTCGATCTCGGCCGGTGGGACACCGAGGCCCTCGAGGTTCGTGTAGGCGGTGCGGAACCGGTCCCGGGCGGCGACCAGTTCGCGGTTGAGCTGCGTGTCGTACGCACTGACGCCCCGCGAGGTGCTGGGTCCGCCCGGCGCCGCGCGCAGATCCTCGACCCGGTTGAGTTCGGCCCGGGCGGACGACAGCTCGACCCAGGCCTCGCGGAACGGCCGGCCGTCGCCGCCCAGAAGCGCGTCGAACCGCGCCGAGTCCTCGGCCCACGGCGTCCCCTCGTGCTGCCGGGAGGGTACGGCCGCGGCCCGGGTGGTGTCATCGGTGGTCCGGAGCGGCGGGGCGGTGTCCAGCAGGCTCAGGGCGTCGTTCTGCCGCTGGGCCTGCGCGGACCGGTCCATGCCGTCGAGTGTCGTACGGAGCGCGGTCCGCGTGTGCGGGGTCGTGCCGCCGTCGGCGAGGGCGGCACGGATGCGGCCGGCCAGCCCGCCCCCGTCCCCGTCGCCGCCGAGCCGCCGGACGTCGTCCAGCAGCCGGTAGGCGTCCGCCTCGGCCCGCACCTGGTGCAGCAGTTGCTCCACTCCGGTGCGGCGGGCCGACGCCGGCCGGGCCTGCAGGAAGCGGTCGGCGGCGTCCGCCAGGTTGTCGAGGGCGTCGGCCCGCTGCGCCAACCGGTCGGCGGGGACGCGGTGGAAGGCGTCGAGAGCGCGGTCGACGTACCGGATCTGCGAGCGGGCGCGGATGCCGTTCTCCCGGTACGTGCTGCGGCGGAAGGCGGCGCGGTCGAGGAGGTCGGGGGTGGCCGGGTGAGCGGTACCGGGCGCCGGCGTCGCGGTGGTGTCGCCGGTCCGCCGGGGCGGCGGCCTGAGCATGTCGTCCAGGACGGCGTCACCGAGCCGCGTGCCGTCCCGCGGGGGCGGCGCGGCGAAGTCGCCGTCGCCGCCGTGGTGGGGCGCGGCCGGGTGCACGTCGTCGAGGCGCGCCGCGGCCGCGTCGGTGTCGGTGGGGTGGGGCGGGGTGGTGTCGGTGTCCGTGAGGTGGGGGGTGGGTGTCTCGGTGCCGGCGAGGTGAGGTGGCGTGGGTGTCTCGGTGTCCGCGAGGGGCGGGGTGGTGGTGTCGGAGAGGTGCCGGGGCGTGCTCTCCGCGTCGATGGGGTGCGTGGCGGCACCGTGGTTCGTGGTGGGGGAGAGGGTCGCGTCGCCCTCCTTGACCAGCGGCGGCGCCTGCTCGGCGTCGATCCCGTGCGGTGCCGGCGGCCGCGTGTCGGTGCCGTGCGGCGCCAGGGACTCGGTGTCGAGGTCGTGCGGTGCCGGGGACTTGGTGTCGAGGTCGTGCGGTGCCGGAGACTTGGTGTCGAGGTCGTGCGGTGCCGGAGACTTGGTGTCGAGGTCGTGCGGTGCCGGGGGTGTGGTGTCCGTGCCGGTGTGGTGGGGCGCCGGGGTGGCGGTGTCCGGGCCGTGGGACAGGAGGCCGTCGCCGGTGGCGGCGGGGGCCTTGGTGTCGGAGGCCGGCGGCAGGAACAGCCGGCGGCCCTCGTCCGTGAAGTGGAGGCCGGCGGCGTCACCGCGGACGAGTTTCGCCTTGGACAGCTGCCTGAACGCCTTGTCGAAGCCCGTCCTGCCCAGGTCGACGGCGGCCGCGGTCTGCAGGCCGTCCTTGGAGTCCGGCAGGGCCCGGAAGCCGTCCGAGTTGCCGAGTGCCCGGATCATCTTCTTCATGTGGTCCGTGACGCCCGGCAGGACCTTGAGCGCGTCCTCGGCCGCCTGCGAAAGTTCGCCGAGGTCGGGGCCGTTCGCCACGGCGGCCGACGAGGAGGTCCCGGCGCCCTGGTTCCGGCCCGGTTTGGGCTGCGTCCTGCTGCCCTCGGGCCTGTTCTGCGGCTTCATCGCGTCCAGGCGGGCGTTGACGTCCTTGAGGAGCTGCTCGCGCTGGTCGAGCAGGGTCCGTGCCATGTCCCTGCGTTCGCCGGCCGAGGCCTCGTGGAACTCCTGGGTCAGCTTGACCGCCTGCTCGGCGTGCGGCTGCGCCTTGTTGAGGTTGTAGCGCTGCGCCTTGGCGTTGCCGCTCCTGAGGGCGTTGTCCGCCTGCCGCACCCGGTCCGACGCCTCGTCGAAGGCCTTGCCGGCGGCCCGCGCCGCCGGGTCGACCGTGCCGTCGGCGAGGTAGCGTCCGTCGCCGTCCGCGTCGTGGACCGCCAGCGGCGACGGCCATTCGCTCGTGGCATGGCTCCCGCGCGGGTTGATGGGCAGCCCCGAGCCGAACTTCGCCTCGGGACGGTACAGCTTGGAGATGACCGAGCCCAGCTCCTCCGGACGGGCGGTGTCGGCGAGCAGCCGGAAGACGTCGTCCTGGAAGGCGCCGCCGATGAAGTGGACCTCGCGCACCACCGACAGGGCGAGCGCCTCCCGTACGTGCTCGCCGTGGAAGACCTCCTGCTCGAAGGAGACCTGCCGAGGCGGATGGTCGGGGTACTCGTACGTCCAGCGGCCCCGCTTGCCCACCTCGTCGAAGCCCTCGTCGTACTTCGCACTGCGGACGACGTCGTCGCCGAACTTCAGCTGGTTCATGGTGTCGCGGTCCAGCGGGTGCAGCTGGTCGTGGAGCGAGACCCAGCCGCCCCGCTCCTCGAGGACCTTGGCGTCGAAGACGAGCGTGGTCGGCCCGTACCGGGTCGCCATCGGCTTGTCGCCGACCTCCATGCGGAAGAACACGAAGTCGTCGTTGCCCAGGTTGGAGGTGTTCTTCGCCGAACTCTTGCCGGACGCGAGGAACCTGACGCCCCGCCGGGCCAGGTCGCCCTGGGAGGACATCACGCCGGTGTTCGCGATGGCGTGGTAGGCCGGAGTGGCGTGCTTGATCCGGTACGGCAGGTTCTGGAGCCTGTCCCGCAGCTCCCGGAACTTCGGGCGGTCCTCCTCCGGCATCGTCTGCAGCAGCCTGTCGAAGTCGTCACGCAGGTCCTTGATGTTCTTCTCGGACAGCGTGCGCACGAAGTCGTGCTGCTGGGACCTGGACAGCCTGTCGAAGCCGTCGAAGTCGTCGAACACCCTCCGCCACTGGTCCTCGGTGCCGGGCAGTACGGCCTTCCACTGCTCTCCGCTGTGCACCTCGCCGAACGCCTGGTTCTCGCGGTAGCGCCGCAGGAGGCCCGGAATGCCGTGCTGGATCCGCTCGACCGACGCGTCGGTTCCGAGGAACCCCTTGAGGACGAGGCGATCGCCGGGCTGCGCCGCCTTGACGGCGTCGTCGACCAGCTCCGCGAGATGGTGGGCGACGGCGGCCACGGGAGTGTGCTGGTTGCGCAGGGTGTACGTGCCCCCGAAGCGGGCGGCGTCCGTGACGTGGCCCTGGAGGGCCGCGTCCAGGTCCTTGGCGGCCTGTTCCAGCCCTTCGGCGAGACCCTTGAGCTCGGCGTGCGGAGTTGCGCCCGCCTCGACCAGGGACTCGAGTTCGTTGGCGAGCCGCCGGACGGTGACCGACTGGGACTCGATCTCCTCGCCGGTCCGGATGAACTGGTCGGCGCGGACGGGGCCGGCCCCCGCGCCGCGGGAGGCGGCGTCCAGACTCTGCGCGTGGTGCTGCAGCTTCCGGGCCCGGTCGATGTCGCCCGCGCCCGCGAACTGGTCGACGAGCTGGTTCAGTTCACGCTGGGAGAGCAGGCGGTGGTCGAGTTCGTGCTGGAGTGCCTCGTCCAGTTCCCGGGTGGCGTCCTTGAACTTCGTGTCCGCCTCGGTCAGGTTCGCCCTGGCCTCCGCGATCTTGTCGGTCTCCTTGCCGGTCTGCGTCAGCTTGATCTCCGCCTGCTGCAGCTCCTGGTGGGCCCTGGTCTGGTCGGCGAGGAGCTCGTTGAGCCGTTTGGGCGGGGTCACGGTGGCCGCGCCGCTCTCGCCGTGGGCGCCGTGGGCGGCGGCCGCGGGCGGGGGAGCGGTGTCGTTCGCCGCCGTGACCGTGCCGCCGAGCAGCCGGGGCCGTTCCTGCAGGCTGAGCTGCCGCAGGGCGCCGAGATCGGCCTCCATCCGCACCGGGTCGACGCCGAGTTCGGTCAGACGCCGGTGCGTGGCGTCGTACCGCTGCTGGGCGAGGCCGGCGTTCTCGCGGGCGCGGATCTCGTCGGGCGTGGGGCCCCGGGAGCTGCCCGCGTGCCCGTTGTGCGGCAGCAGGTCCTCGGCGCGGCCCAGGTCGTACCGTGCCTGCACGTAGTCCCGCCAGGCCTCGCGACGGGCCCCGCGTGACGCGTCGTCGACGTGCCCGAAGAGGGCGTCGACGCGTTCGCCGTCCCGGAACCACGCCTGCTCGATCTCGGCCGGGGTGAGCCGGGGCCCCCGCCCGGGCAGCTCCTGGCCACCGGAGTGCGCCGGGTCCTGGCCCGGCCTCGGCGTCGTGTCGGGGGTGCCCCGGGTCGGGCCGGGGACGGGCGGGTCCGTGTGGGCCGAGGCGGGGTGCGCCGGGCTCGGCAGTTCCCTGCCCCAGGACGTGGGCGTCGGCAGGGAGCTGAGCAGCTCGTTGTTGTGCAGGACGTGGCCGCGCAGGTCGGCGGCGAGGTCGCTGAAGCCGGTGCCGCTCCACTCCCTGGTGAAGGTGCGGTCGCCGCCGGTGATGGTGACGGAGACCGCGTTCTCGTCCACCTTGTGGGTGACGGTGATGGTCATCTCGTCCGCGTGGCCGGGCCGGCCGACGGTGAACGTCCGCACGTTCGGGCCGTCACCGCCCTCCCGGACGATCGCGTCGCCGAGCCCCTCCCAGCGACGCACCGCGTCCTGCCCGAAGGCGCGGCCGAAGTCCTCGAAGGCCTCGCCGGAGGGCAGCCCGGACCACTTGTCGTTGATCAGCCTGTCGAGCTGTGCCTCGGGGATCTGCTCGGCCCGTACCGGTACGACGGTGATGCCGTCCTCGACCCGGGCCGGGCCGGTGCGGTGCAGCCGGGTCGGCGAGAGGGTGACCTCCCACTGGTCCTGGTTGAGCGCGAGGGCGTCGTCGGCGGCCTTCTCGTACCCCGGCGGGTAGGCCATGGCAAGTTTGCCGTGGTCGGCCGGGACGTCGATCTCGAAGACGACGCGGTTGCTGTTGACGCCGTTCTTCGCCCACTCCGCCTGGAAGGCGCGGTTGTTGGAGGTCGACGCCGGCAGCCGCTCCACGAACACGTCGGCCTGCGCGGCCCGCGGGTCCATGGAGACGCCCCGCCACACCGTCATGCGCTGGTTGGGACCCTCGAACATCAGGTCGCCGGCGACCTTGTTGAACTGCCTGACCTTGCCCACCAGGCCCGGATCGGCCTCCAGGGCGCTGGGCTTGACGTAGCCGGCGTACCCCTTCTTCGACGTGAACGCGCCGCCGATGACGCCCTGCATGAAGAGCTTGGTCTCGTTGTCGGTCGCGGCCCTGCCCATGTGGCCGCGGGCCGCGTGGGCGGCGGCGTCCCAGCTGTCCGCGGACGTGCCGGCGAGTCCGGCCGGGCGCGGTGGCAGGGTGACGTCCGGGGTCGCGGAGCGCAGCAGGTCGCCGGTGGAGCGGCTGTAGACATGGCTGCCGGATGCGGAGGCGACGACGATCTCGTCGTCGCCGCCCAGCTTCGCCGGCCAGGTGCCGGCGCCGTCGGTCACGGAGTCCACGGACTTGCCCGCGACCTTGACGCTCACCCCGCCCAACGGGCCGTCGCCGAACCGCACGGTCTCCTCGGCGAGCCGGAGACCGCCGAGGCGCTTGAACGTCCAGCTGTGCACCACGCTGCCCCCGACGGCGTCGAGCTGCCGTACGACGAAGCCCGTGCCCTGCTTCTCCACGGTGTACAGGCCCGACTCGACCGCCCCGCCGTGGAGTTCGGGCCGACCGGTGCGCGGTGCCTTGAGTGCCAGCTGGTGGTCGCCGGGCACCTTGACGACGTCGGGGTCCTTGAGGAGTTCGTCGAAGCCGTCCGCGTGGGCGGCGGCGGGCGCGGCGTCGAAGGCGTCGCCGGAGTGCCCGCGGGAGCCGGACGGCAGGTCGATCGTGAAGCCCTGCCTCTCGGCCGTGTTCACGAAGTCGACGCTCGCGCCGCCCGGGTAGGGGGCGCTCATCCGGTCGGTGACGACCTTGACCCCGTCGAAGTCGTGCACCGTATGACCGAGGGTGGACTCGTCGAACTGCAGCTTGTAGGTGTCGGCGGAGGCCGAAGCCGGGGACGAGGACGCGGCGCCCCGTTCCGGCAGGTGCTCCGGGGCATGCCCGGACGTGCCGCCGGAAGACCCGGCCAGCCCCTTGTCGGCGTCGGTGTGGGCGGGCGTGCCGGCGAAGGCGGGGCCGTCGGTGGCACGGGCGCTGCGCCCGGTGTCGACGAGGTCGAGGGCCGAGCGGCTGGGGTCGCCACCGGAGCCGGGGTGCCCGGAGCCACCGAAGGACGCGGAAGACGGCTCGTGGGTGCCGGCGCCGACCGTGAGCCGGTCGGGGAAGCCGGGACTCGTGGCGAACCGGTCCGGGGTGGCCGGGTCGGCCGTGAGCCGGTCCGGCGTCCCGGGCGTCGGGGACGGTGAGCCGTGCGGGGGCCGCTCCACCGCGGATCCGGGGCGCGGCGAGCCCGGTCGGTGGACGAGTTCGTCGAGGTGGAGGCGGGTCTGGTGGGCGCTGAGGGCGCTGGTGGTGCGGTCGGCGAGGGCGTCGCCGGTGCCGGGTGACACGGGAGAGTGCGGGGTGTTGTGCCGGGTGCCGGCCAGGAGGTCGAAGGCGGAGACCCCGGCGTCGACGCCGCCCGGCCCGTCGTGCCCGAGGCCGGTCGGCGAGGGGTGCGCCACGGTCGTGGGCCCGGTGAGCAGGCTGTGCGGTGCCGTCACGTCGTGCGGGGAACCGGGCGCCGGGGCCGAGTCCGGCGCGGTGTGGGCGATGCTCGTGCCCGGGGTGCCGGTCAGCGTGGTGTGGGCGGCGCCGATGCCCGGGGTGCCCGGCGCGTGCACGGAGCCCACGCCCGGGGTGCCGGTGAACGCGGAGTGCAGGGTGCCCGCGGCCGGGTTGGCGGTCGGCAGGTCGCCGAGCGCGGCCGCGACCGGCGGCGTGCCGTGGGTGCCGGTCAGGACGGTGCCGCCCGGGGTGTGGGTGGCGTTGTGCGCGCCGCCCGGCAGCAGCACCTCGGCGTGCGAGGTGAGGTTCGCCGGTGTTCCGGGCAGCCCGGTGAGCGTGGTGTGGGCGCCCCCGGAGACGGCGGTGACCGGCGTGCCGGTGATGCCGTGCGTGGCGCCCGGGACACCGGCCGAGGCGGGCACGTGCAGGCCGGACGCGGTGGTGACGGTCGGCGTGGCGCCGGCGCTCACCCCGAGCTCCGAGTGCCCGCCCAGCGCGCCGAAGTTCTCCACGCGCACGTTGCCGAGCTGCACGTGCGGCATGTCGACCAGCGCGTCCACCGTGCGCGCCGCGTGCACGCCGAAGTTGCCGCGGTGGGAGATCGCGCCGACGTCGCCCAGGTTCAGGGACGGCGGCCGCAGTGTCGACGTCACGTCCAGATGCGTGCTCGGGATGTGGAGGTCGAGGCCGTGGATGCTGCCCTGCCCGGAACCCGCCCCGAACCGCACCTCGTTCAGCTGGATGCGGGGCATGTCGACCAGGGCGTCGACGGTGCGCGGGTCGACCGGGACCGAGCTGATCGTACGGCCGATGCTGCTGGTGATCGGGGCGCCGAAGACGTGTTGGCCGAGCACACCGCGGTCGAAGAGGCCGATCCGCAGGGCGCGCGCGAAGCCGTACTCGCCGATCTCCGCCGCGTCCACGGGCAGGAGGATCCGCAGCCACTTGGTGCCGCCGAACTCCTGGCCCACCCACCCCTTGGTCGCCTGCCAGCCCCGGGAGAGCGTCTCGGGCAGCCCGCGCACGAACCCGGGAATCGCCTTGAAGCCCTGCACCACCGTCAGGCCGAGGGAGTTGACACCGCGGCCGATGACGTTGGGCAGGTTGTGGATGCCGTCCAGCACCCACAGGCCGCCCTTGTAGACCCAGGTGCTGCCGAGCCGCACCAGGTCCTTGAGCCCGAGCAGCAGGGTGGTGGGGCGGAAGCCGTTGGTGAACAGGTTGCGCAGGGCCTGGAAGGTGCCCCGGGCGATGTTGGCGAAGCCCTTGGCGAACGCGCTCGTCGCGACGCCCTTGATGATCTGGAAGATCGGCAGCGCCTTGGTGGTGGGCGCCAGGATGCCCAGTCCGGCGAGGAAGAGGTCGAGGAAGCTCGCGTTGCCGTTGGCGAAGTCGACGATCGTCTTGATGAACAGGGTCAGGTTGACGCCGAGCGCGAGCAGCGCGATCGGGCCGCCGAAGATCAGGGCCGGAATGATCAGGATGATCGCCAGCCACTGGAACGCCTCCCAGAAGATCTGGCACTCGGAGATCGGCAGCTGGATGTCGGAGACACCCGAGATGCTGCTCGCCGCCGTGGCCGCGCCCTCGCCGTGCTCGGTACCGGCCTGCCGGGCCGTGGACGCGTAGGTCTCCCGGTCCGGGTCGTCCTCGGACAGCCCGCGGCCCGAGTTCAGCGCGCCGTCGGCCCGGGACTGCAGGTCGACCAGCTTGTCCGCCCAGGTGGTCAGGGCGGTCGCCGCGCTCTCGAAGGACTGCGCCACGTCCTCGATGTGCCCGCGCAGCCGGTCGTTGACCTTGCCGCGCAGCGCGTCGGCGGCCTCGCCGACGAAGACGCTGTCGCCGGCGGTGTTCATCACCGCGTCGATCGCCGTGCTGATGCGGCGGGCCTCGGAACCCAGGTGGTTGAGCTCGGTGGACAGCGTCCGGATCTGGTCGGGTTCGCCCGGTGTGGGGTCGCTGTCCAGCCCGATCGCGTTCCAGTCGGTCGGGCGTGGCATACGGGTTCCTCCCGGAAGCTGCGGGGCTCGGGGTGGTTCCTCCCCAACGGACCACGCCACAGCGACCGCCGCGGTTCACGTGATCTGGGTTACAGCAGCCGTCCGGGGTGAACCGGCGGGGCGTGTGCGGCGTGGTCCAACTGACCGGAGTCGTGACTGGGAGGCCCCCATGGCCGATGGCCTGAAAATCGAGTACAACGTCCTCAACGACGCCAAACGGGACCTGGAGAACCTGGCCGGCGACATCGGTCCGCTTCTGGACAACAGCACGTTCTCCCGGCTGGGCCAGACGGACTACGACGGATACACCTCCACCGAGGCCCTGACGGTCCTCGGCGACCAGAGCCTGGCCGACGCGCTCTCGGGTTTCTACTCCAACGCGAGCAGCACCATGTCCCACGCGGACAAGGGCCTCAAGGAACTGGCGAACGCCTTCGGATCGGTGGGCGAGGCGTTCCTGTCGTTCGACTCCGAACTGGCCCAGGGCATGGGCATCACCGGCAGCAACCTGGGCCTGCAGAACTACTTCCGGGACAAGGACCTGTGGGACTACAAGCAGTCCCACCTCGACCAGTGCGTGCCCGGCCCGGACGGCACGATGCCGGACTTCTGCTCCGCCACCGACCCCGGCGACCCGCCGCTGGACCAGACGGTCACCACCGACCGCGGCAGCGTCCACACGCACCTCACGCTCGACGACCAGCACCACGTGATCAAGGAGGAGTCCACCGTCACCTACGACGGCAAGACGTACACCTCGGTCACCAACTACTCCAGCGACGGCAACCACTACACCACGGACACCTCGTACCCGGACGGCAGCACCGTGCACTCGGAGACCAACCTCAACTCCGACGGCAGCGGCACGATGGTGACCACCGGCAGTGACGGCGACCGCACCGAGTACACGCGCGGCCCCAAGGACGCCAACGGCAACCAGCCGGACTGGCAGCAGGTGGGTGGCACCACCGACGACGACTGACAACTGACCCTCCAGACGACCCACAGGAACGGACAGGAACCCCATGGCCAGCTACAACGGCATCAACCTCGACTACCACAAGATCGAGGAGGTCGTGAGCCTGCTGCACGACGCCCACGAGAACCTGCTGCCGGTGCTCAGCAACCTGCGCAACCGGGTCAACACCCTCGTCGACGACGGCATGGTCTTCCAGCAGTCCAGCGAGGTCATCCGCACGACCTACAACAACTTCGACACCAGCCTGCTGGCCGCCGTGAAGGGCATCAACGACTTCTCCGAGATGTTCAACGGCATCAAGGAGAACGCGATCCAGTTCGACCAGGGCATCAGCAGCAGCCTGCAGAGCAACTCGTAACGCCCGTACGTGCGAAGGGGCCCTCCCGGACTTCCCGGGAGGGCCCCTTCGCGTGCCGTGCGGCGGGGGTCAGGACCGCAGTGGGGTCAGCGGCACCTGGAGGGCGAGCAGCGCCCCGCTCGGCCCGGCCGTCCACGCCCGGCCGGGGTGTGTCGTCGCCCGGACCACGCTCGGCATCAGCCGGACGCCGACCAGGTCGCCCTCGGTGAGGTTCTTCGGCGCGAGGAGCAGCCCGCGCCGCGCCCTGCGGGCCGCGAGCGTCCAGCCGCTCATCCCGCTCTGGAACCCCTCCGCCGAAGCCGCGTAGACCAGCCCCAGGCCCCGGTCGCGGCCCGAGACGGCGATCTCCTTGAGCAGCTTGTCCGCCGCCGAACCGGTGAGCAGGTCGGCGTCGTCGATCACCACCACCTTCGGCCCCGGCAGCGCGTCCAGCGCCGCCTGCACGGTGTCTGCCGACGGGTCGTTCTCGGTGAGCACGGTGGCCGTGGCGTGCCGCTCCAGGGCGCGCAGCGGCGACTCGCGCGGGGTGAGGACGACCAGCGAGGTGCCACCGGCCAGCAGGGACACCGCGATCGAGGCGAGGGTGTTGCTGCGCCCCGACCCGGCCGGGCCGAACACCCCGAACGCCGAGGCCGAACCCGCCAGGTCGGTGCCGACCGGGCCGCCCTCGTCGCCGCCGACGCCGAGCAGCCCCCACATCGGCCGCCGGTCGCTCTGGGCGACCTGCCCGTAGGCCTCGGCGAACTCCACCGAGCGCGGCAGCACCGCGACCTGGAACGGCCGCCGGGCCCCGGGCAGCTGGGCGTCCCGCTTGCGGGCGGCCTCGCCGATGGTGCGCAGCGCCTCGGCCTGCTCGGTGCCGCCGCCGGCCGCCAGCTGCGCCACCTGGGTCTCGGTGCCGCTGAGGACGTGCCAGCCGCGGCCCGGCGGGATGTCGGCGGGGATCTTGTTCGGCATCATGCCGACCGCCTGGTAGTCACTGCGGTCGCCCTGCCGCAGCAGCAGCTTGTGGTCGTTGTGCGCGGCCATCCGCCCGCCCAGCAGGGAGCGTTCGGAGGTCGCGACGACGTGGATGCCGGCGGCGGCACCCTCACGGATGAGCCGGGTCACCTCCTGCACCAGCTGGCCGTGGTCGTGCTCGTCGATGATGACCGAGAGCGAGTCCCAGCCGTCGATGAACAGCAGGATGTGCGCGGGCCGTTCGGCCTTCGGCAGCAGCTTGCGCAGTTCGGCGATGCCGGTCGCGCTGTGCGTCTGCGCCAGGTCCTGCCGTTCGGTCAGCTCCCGGTTCAGGCGGTGCAGCAGGCGGCCCAGCCGCTCCAGGTCGTGCCGGGAGACCACGCCACCGCAGTGCGGCAGCGCGCCGAGCGCGGTGAGTCCGCCGCCGCCCGCGTCGATGCCGTAGATGTGCACATCGGCGGTGCTCGCCGCGCGCGCCGCCGACCCGGCGATGGTCCGCAGCACCTGGGTACGGCCCGAGCGCGGGGCACCGATGACGTACAGGTGCCCGAAGGTGGCCAGGTCGGCCACGGCCACCCGGCGCTGCTGGAGCTGCGGCACGTCCTCCAGGGCGTACGGGATCACCAGCCGGCCCTCGCGGGTGGCGCCGAGCTCGTCGAGGTCGTCCAGGGTCAGTTCGCGCTGGAGCGGGGGCAGCCACGGGCTGGGCTGCGGGGTGAAGTCGTCGAGCAGGTCGGCCGCCGTGCGGATCTCCTCGACGAGCACCTGGAGGTCGGTCGGGGCCGGGCCCTGCGCGGAGGCGACCGTCACCGTCCGTGCCTCGGCGGGCAGTTCGGCGGGCCGGCCGAGGGCGTCCCAGCCCACGTCCACGGACCGCACCGGCCGGCGGGGACCGGCCTCCGGCTCGGCCGCGGCGGCCGGGGCCTGCCGGGGCCGCTCCGCGCCCACCCACGCGGTCTGGAACGGGTCCGCCTGCTTCGGTCCGCGCCGTACCAGGGCACGGCCGGGGGTGCCGGAGGAGATGTCGACGGCGTCCTTGACGTCGATGATGTCCTGGCTCTCGGTCATGTCGGTGACCCGCAGCGCGATCCGCAGGTTGGTGTTGGCGCGGATGTCACCGGTGACCACACCCGCCGGGCGCTGGGTGGCCAGGATCAGGTGGATGCCGAGCGAACGGCCGCGCTGCGCGATGCTGATCAGCCCGGGCACGAAGTCGGGGACCTCGCGGACCAGGGTGGCGAACTCGTCGATGACCAGCAGCAGCCGGGGCAGCGGGGCCAGCGAGGGATCGGCGGCCCGCTTGGCCCGGTACTCGGGGTGGTCCTTGGCGTCGGCCGCGGCCAGCACCTGCTCCCGGCGCCGCAGTTCGGCACCGAGCGACTCCAGGGCCCGCTCCACGAGGTGGGCGTCGAGGTCGGTGACCATGCCGAGGGTGTGCGGCAGGCCGGCGCACTCCTTGAACGCGCTGCCGCCCTTGTAGTCGACCAGTACGAAGGTGAGCTCGTCGGGCCGGTTGGCCGCGGCCAGCGAGGCGACGAACGTCTGCAGCAGCTCCGACTTGCCGGAACCCGTCGTACCGGCGACCAGGCCGTGCGGTCCGTCCTGCACCAGGTCCAGGGAGAGCGGACCGTCGAAGCCGGTGCCGATGATGAAGGACGTGGCGGCCGGGTCGGTCTGCCAGCGGTCCAGCAGCGCCTGCGCGTTGGGCGGCTCCTGGCCGAGCAGGTCCAGGAGCCGCACCCGCTGGGGCAGCCCGGCGTCGTGCTCGGGGCTGACGTCCCTGATCGGGGCCAGCGACCGGGCCAGCTGCTCGCACCACTCGGGGGAGACCCGGTCGGCGCGCACCGCGGGCAGGTCCGGCGCGCCGGGCCGCCGCAGGGTCAGCCGCCCGTCGGCGGCGAGCACGACACCCGTGCTCTCCTCGGGCAGCAGCCGCTCCTGCTCGTCCAGGCAGACGCTGAAGATCCGCACCCGCGGTCCCTCGGTGAGCACCTGCACCATGCCGGGCACGTCGCGCAGCCGCCGCGCCCCGTCCGCGATCACCAGTACGTCGGGCTCGGCGAAGACCACGTCACGCTCGTTGCCGGCCTGCCGGCGGCGCGACTGCACCTGGGAGACGAGTTCGCTGACGCGGGCGGCGGTGGACTCCGGGTCGTTGCCGATCAGGACCACGGGACCACCGGCCGTACCGGGCTTCAGATGCGGCAGCCAGCGCGTCCACGCCCAGTCCGCCACCCGGTCCGGCTCGGTCAGGACGACGATCCTCAGGTCGCGCGGGCTGTGCAGCACACCGGCCTGCGCCACCAGCCAGCGGGCCAGCGGCTGCACCTCGGCCGCCGGACCCGCGACGCCCACCACACCGTGCGCGCCGATGTCGACACCGATCGGCGTGTCGGGGATGTTCCAGCGGATCGAACGGTGGTTCTCGTCGCGCGCCGGATCCTCCAGCTCCCGCACCGACGGCTGGTCCACCGTGCCCAGGCGCAGCACCAGATGGTCCGGGTCGCGGCGGCGCCGCTCCCAGAGCCGGCCGCCGGGACCGGTCGCGATCAGGGCCACGGCCGCCGGGTCCGGGCCGGTCCTGTCCCGCACCCGGCGCTCGCCGACCACCGCGTCGCGGACCTGCTCCTCCAGCACGTCACGGCGCCGCTCGTAGGCCGCCTCCGACTCCAGGAACTGCTTGCGGGCCGCACGGCGGCCGGTCGCCCAGTTCGACAGCATCATCATCGGGCTGAGGAACAGGAACACCAGGAAGTAGTACGACTTGAAGATGCTGACCATGAACAGGCCGAGGACGATCGGGGAGATCATCATCACGGTCGGGAACGGCCGCTTCTGCGGCGGCGACGGCGGCTGCGGCAGCCGGACCCGCTCGGCGTCCAGGTGCGGGGCGATCCGCGGCGGCCGGTTGTAGTCCACCCCGTAGCCGTCGGCGGACGGCGTGACGGCCGCGTCCGCCTCGACCGGGGAGCTCATCCGCAGCAGCACCGGCCCCACCGTCAGGTCCTCACCGGCCGGCCACGGCACCGGGCCGGGCCCCGCCGGGCGTTCGCGGGGCGGCTGCGGACGGGGCCGGCGCAGCTGGGTGACGGCGTCGTCGGGCGGCGGCGCCGCGAGCCGGGCCCGCACGGCGGCCTCCGGGCCGGTGTCGATGCGCTGCCAGGAAGCGGTGCCGTCCGCGCCGACGGTCACCCACAGCCCGCTCTCCGGCACCCCGTCGGCGGCGTCGAGGCGCAGCGCGCACAGCGGGTCGGTGCCGATCTCGTGGCTGCCCGGACCGAGCTGCCAGGTGCGCCCGGCACCGGGCCCGGAGACCAGGTGCACCTCGGCGAGAACCCCGTCCGGGGCGCCGTCGTCCTGGACCCGGACCAGGTCGGCCGGACGGGCCGGGCCGCCGAGCCCGACCAGTCCGCCGTCCCGGATCCCGCTGCCGGACACCGGCGTGTCGGGGTCGAGCCGTTGATCGTCGGCGTAGAGGTTCCGGGCCCGCGGCGCACCGGCCGCCGCCCAGTCCGCGCCGCCGGCGGTGCCGGCCTCGTCCTGGGTCAGGGCGGCGGCGAGGTCGCCGACGGTGGCGTTCGAGGGCAGCCGGACCTGGTGGTCGCGGCGCTGTCCGTCCGTGGCGTCCACGGTGGTGATGGTGAGGTTCACGGCTCCCAGCCGGGCGTTCGTTCGTACGGGATCGGGGGACGGTACGGCGGTTACGGCGTCACGGCGCCTGCGGCGAGGTCGCGGAGACCCCGGCCGCCTCGGATGCGCTCGGCTCGGCGAAGTCGTCGTCGCTCTCGGCGGCCGCGACCGGGACGGGCACCGGCGCCGCGGCCGGCTCGGGCACGGGAGCCGGCCGGGTCGCGGAGACCCCGGTCGGCTCGGCGACGGGTGCCGCGCCGGAGTCGAGGTCCGGCTCGTCCGGCAGCAGGTCGGGGTCGGCCGCGGACACCGTGTCCACGGGATCCGCGGGTTCGGCCTCCGGGAGGTCCGGGCACGGCGGCAGCGCGGCCAGCGTCCGGGCCACGGCCCGCGACAGCGGCAGCACGTCGACCCGCGCGGCGGCGGGCGCGCCGTGCACCGTGAGGACCGCGTCCGGGGCGATCTCCAGCAGCCGGGTCCGGCCCCGGGCCACACCCAGGCTCAGCAGCCGGACACCGGACGGCAGCGGCCGCTCCAGGGGGTCCGCGCAGACCGCGACCTCGATGCCGGGCTGCCCGACGGCCGCCGCGGCCGGCATCCCCGGATGCCGAGGGTGCACCCCGGCGGCGATGGCGACCCGGCCCTCCGGCAGCCGGGCGTCCAGCTGCGCGGCCAGCGCCTGGAGCACGGCGCGGGCCGGACGGGCGGCGCGCGACGGGCCGTACACGGACAGCGCGGGCGGACCGGAACGCACGTCCAGCAGCACGGCATGGCCCATGTCGTGGCCCACGCACACCAGCAGCGGCACCGCGGACCCCACGCTGTCGTCCGTCAGATCCGCACGGTCGATCCACCACAGGCGCGGGTCGCTCTCGTCCGCCGCCCAGGGCGCCGGCGGCTCACGCAGCGCGTCGCCGTCCGCCGCGACCAGCACGGCCATCCACTCGGGGCCGGCCAGCACGCCGTACGGCCGTACCCCGGGCCGGACGGCCGCGGCCAGCGCCGTGGCCCGCTCGGCGTCGGCCCAGACGGCCGGGTCGCGCAGCAGCCGCACCAGCAGGCGCAGGCCGCGCCGGTAGCGCAGTTCCGTGCGGACCGGACCCGTGAACGCCTTCGCGGTCAGGCCGATCTCACGGCCGAGCCGGCGCCACAGGGCCTTCCAGCCGCCGCCGCGCCGGACCAGCCAGTGCGTGACGGCGAGGACCAGCACCAGGACGCCGACGAGGCCGAGCAGGGTGGTGACGGTGTCGGAGGTCATCGCGTCTCTCCCCGCAGATGCTCGGTCCCGGCCGGGTGGCAGCCGTGGGATTCGAGGGTGGCGCGCAGTGCGCGGATGCCGTGGTGGGTACGGGACTTGACCGTGCCCGGGGGCAGCCCGAGCCGGCGGGCCACGTCGTCGCCGGGCTGGCCCAGCAGATGCACACGGACGACGGCCTCCCGGTGCGCGGGTCCGAGGGTGCGCAGGGCGGAGACCAGCACCCGGCGGTCACCGACCTGTTCGGCGTGGTCCGGCACCGGTGCCGGGGCGGCGCCGCCGAAGTCGGCCGCCGTGATCCCCACCGGGATGCTCCGGTCCCGGCGCCGGCCGTCGACCACGAGGTTGCGGGCCACCCGGAACAGCCACATCCGGATGGGCCGGTCCCGCCAGTCCAGCCGGCCGGCCGACTGCCAGGCCCGCAACAGGGTTTCCTGGACGACGTCCTCCGCACCGTGGGGGTCGCGCCCCATCATGCCGGTCACGAAGCGGCGCAGACTGTCGCGCTCCGCGAGAAGGAGGCCGAGCGTCCGGTCCGCGCCGTCGGCGCGGTCATGGTCGATGAGGCTCACGGCCTCCGCCTTCCGGTGTCGGTGGTGCTGTTGTGCTGTTCCGCTGTCTTGCCGGGTTGCTCTGTGTCACTGTGAATCGTGTCAGCCACGAACGCTAGCGCGAATAACGCCAGTTCCCGAAGCCGCACCCGTCCCGGACTTCAACAGGTTCGTCACAGGTAATTCGGCATAGGTGGACGGAAGGTGACGTTCGGCCGGATCTTCGTCGACGGGTGGGCGGATCGGTGCCGTGCCTTGGTTACTGTTCCTGTGCCCTGCCTGTTCCGGGCGTTCCAAGACCCCGCACGAGACCTTCAGGAGACGACGTGCCGCCCCTTCGCAAACCCCGGCCCCCGGCGGAACGGCCCGGCACGACGACGGGACGTTTCAGCGACACCTTCGCCCGCCGGCCCGCCGTGCCCCGCCGCGGGCTGGTGCCGGGCGCGCGGGTGTGGGCGACCGTCGGCGCGGCGGCCGGGCTCACCGTCGTCGTCGCCCTGGCCGTGCCGCTGCTGAGCCGGGTGGACCTCTTCCCCGACCCGGACACCGCACCGGCCGACGTGGTGGCGGCGGGGGAGCCGACGCCCCTGTCCGGCACCACCGGTTCCGGGTCCCCGTCGCCGTCCTCGTCCGCGACGCCCTCGCACGTCACCGCCGACAAGCCCGGGAAGACCACCTCCGGCGTTTCCGGATCGGCCGGCGGCACGGGCACCGGCTCGACCGGGCAGCAGTCGGGAGGCGGCACCGTCGGCTCCGGCCCCGGCTCGGCCCCGGACCCGAACTCCGGTTCCACGTCGTCCGGCTCCACGGCGTCCGGCTCCACATCGTCCGGTTCCACCTCCGGCGGCACCACGTCCTCCTCCTCGGGCACGTCCTCCTCGGGCACGTCCTCGTCCGGCGGCTCCGCGTCGGGAGGCGGCGGTACGAAGACCACCACCGTGTCCGGCGTGAAGCTCGTCGGCACCGGATCCGGCCGGTGCATCGACGTCACCAACGCGGGCGGCGACGGCACCCGGCTGGAGATCCTGGACTGCTCGGGCGCCGCCAAGCAGAAGTGGGTCTTCCAGTCGGACGGCACCGTCCGCTCGCTCGGCCTGTGCATGGACCTGGCCTGGGGCAACACCGCGAACGGCACCGCCATCCAGGTCGCCAGGTGCAACGGAAACCGCGCCCAGCTCTTCTACCTCAGCGCCCACGGCGACCTGGTCAGCGCCCTGGCCGACAAGTGCGTCGACGCCACCGACAACGGCACGGCCAACGGCACCAAGCTCCAGCTGTGGACCTGCTCGGGCACCCCCAACCAGAAGTGGCACAAGAGCTGACGGCCGAGGCCGGTCACCCGGTCCAGTCGCGGAGGCCGTGAAGACCGGCCTCCGCGCGGCCGGAGCAGCGGCCGGAGCAGCGGCTGGAACAGACCTCCGACAGACGCTGAACAGACGTGGTGAACGCCGCTGCGTGCCTGTTCGTCTGCCTGCCTGCCTGTCGTTCGGATGAAGTTCCCCGGATCTTCCGCCGGCTGTGGGTGAACGACGTCCGCGGCCGGCCGCCGGCCGGGGCGGCGGCCATGCGTGCAGGCATTGGACGGACGGCAGGCAACTCCGATACATCGGAGGAGTCAAGGATTTGAGCCGAGGCTACTGATGTGAACGCCGAGCTCAAGCCCCGTCCTTGACCCAATTGGGTGCGATCGCGGCCGTGTTGAGGCTGTTGACAGGTGCAATCCAGGTCCTTAGGTTCCCCGATACACCCGATGTATCGATGATCCGTCAGGTCTGGAGGACGATGATGACCTCGCACCCTGAGCAACGTTCGCCGATGCCCCGCAGAGCCGTACTCGGCACCGCCCTCGGCGGGGCGGCGGCCGTGACCCTGTCCGGAACCGCCCACGCGGCGTCGACGGAACCCGCCGCCACGGGCGCCGCGGCACCGGCCGCGCCGGCGGCCCGCCGCCCCTGGAAACTCCGCAACACCATGACCACCGACGGCGCCTGGGACCGCTTCCTGCGCGGCCAGGACCTGCTGTGGAGCAGGCTGCCGACCCTCTGGTACGAGGGGCCGTTCCTCGGTGACGGGCTGCTCGGCAGCATGGTCTACCAGGAGCCCGGCGCCAACCAGATCCGCTTCACCGTCCAGCACGGCCGGGTCCAGGACCACCGCCCGGAGTTCGGCAGCGGCTGGGGCACCGCCCGGCTGCCCGTCGGGCACCTCACCCTCGAACCGGTCGGCACCGTCACCGCCGTCGACTGGCGCCTCAGCCTCTGGAACGCCGAACTCACCGGCACCGTCACCACGACCGCGGGCACCCTCACCCTCGCCGCCCTCATCCACGACGAGGTCCTCGCCGTCCGCGCCACGGCAGCAGGCGGCGAACGCGTCACCTGGACCTTCCACCCCGAGGAGGCCATCAGCCCCCGCAAGATCCAGGAGGCACCGCCCGCCGGCTACACCGCCAACCCGCCCTGGACCACCCGCACCACGGCCGACGGCACCGAGCAGGTCCTGCAACCCCTGACCGGCGGCGGACAGACGGCCACCTCCTACCGCCGTACCGGCGACGATCTGCTGCTGAGCGTCGGGCACAGCTTCCCGTCGGACAGCGCCGCCGAGGCGGACTCCCGGCGTCGGCTGCGAAGTGCGGTGTCATACGGCACGCTCAGGCGACGCCACACCCGGTGGTGGCACGCCTTCTACCGCAAGAGCTTCGTCTCGTTCCCCGACCAGCGGCTGCAGAGCTTCCACTGGATCCAGCTCTACAAGGTCGCCTCCGCCAGCCGCGCCGACGGCCCGGTCATGGCCACCCCCGGCCCCTGGCTGGAACCCACCCCCTGGCCGGCGGTCTGGTGGAACCTCAACGTCCAGCTCGAATACTGGCTGATCCACGCCTTCAACCACCCGGAGCTCGACTCCCTGGCCACGACCCTGCGCCAGAGTCAGGAGCAGCTCACCGCCAACGTGCCGGCCGTCTACCGACCGGACAGCTCCGGTATCGGCCGCAGCTCCGACATGTTCGCCGACCGCGAGGTGGGCAGGCCGGGAACCGGCGCCGAGACCGGCGACCTCACCTGGGCGCTGCACAACGTCTGGCTGTCGTACCGCCACTCCATGGACACGTCCCTCCTCCGCGACACGATCTACCCGCTGCTGCGCCGTACGATCACCTACTACTGGCACTTCCTCACCCCGGGCAGCGACGGCCGGCTGCACCTGCCGAGCACGCTCTCGCCCGAGTACCCGGTCGTCCCGCCGCAGGACACCAACTACGACCTCGCCCTGATCCGCTGGGGCTGCCAGACCCTCCTCGACTCCGCCGAACTGCTGGGCATCGAAGACGAGTTGAAGCCGCGCTGGCAGGAGATTCTCACCCGGCTCACCCCGTACCCGGTCGACGGCAACGGTTTCATGATCGGCGCCGACACCCCGTACGACCAGTCCCACCGCCACTACTCGCACCTGCTGATGGTGTACCCGCTGTACCTCGTCAACTGGGACCAGCCGGAGAACCGCGACCTGATCACGAAGTCGGTCGTGCGCTGGCACGCGCTGACCGGGGCGCACCGCGGCTACAGCTACACCGGGGCCGCCTCGATGTACGCGATGACCGGTGACGGCGACACCGCCATCGGCTACCTGCGGAAGTTCTTCGACCCCACGACCCGCTACCCCTGCCGGGCCAACACCCACTACACCGAGGCCGGTCCGGTCATCGAGACCCCGCTGTCCGCCTCGCAGTCCCTGCACGACATGTTCTGCCAGAGCTGGGGCGGGATCATCCGCGTCTTCCCGGCCGTCCCGACCGCCTGGGCCGACCTCACCCTGCACGACTTCCGCACCCAGGGCGCCTTCCTGGTCAGCGCGGTGCGCAAGGCGGGCAGCACCCGGTTCATCCGGATCCGCAGTCTGGCCGGCGAGCCCCTCCGGCTCCGGCACGGCCTGACCGGCCGGCTTACCGTCCTGCTCGACGACGGCACCGCGGCCCGCACCCACGACCTCGGCGACGGCACCCTCGCCATCGACCTGCCCCGCGGCCGCGAGGTCCTCGTGTACTCCGGCTCCCGCCCCGACCTCGTCATCGCCCCCGTCGCCGTCGGCGAACCGGGCGCGGCGTGGGGACTGCCGTAACCACCGACCGTAAGGCAGGGTTCACATGGCCGTTCCACCCCCGAGATCCGTGAGAACCGTGGCCGCCGCGCTCTGCGCCGGACTGGCGGCCACCCTCCTCGCCACCGCACCCGCACGGGCCGAACCGCAGCACCGGCCCCCGCACACCTGGACCGTGACCGAGGCGGCCCATGCACCCCGCGCCCGGATGGCCCTCGACGACACCACCGGCACCCTCAGCCTCGCGGTCTCCCGTGACGGCCGTACGGTGATCGAACCGTCGCCCGTCGGTATCGTCACCCAGCAGGCCGACCTCTCCCAGGGGCTGCGCTTCCTGCACCGCACGGACCGGACGGTCGAGGAGCACTACCGGGCGAAGTCCGGCAAGCGCCTGGACCGCCGGGTACGCATGAACGAGACCCGGCTGTCCTTCGCCACCGCCGCCGGCGCCCGCCTCGACCTCGTCGTCCGCGCCGCCGCCGACGGCATCGCCTACCGCTACGTCCTGCCCGCCGGGTACGGCGACGTCCTCGGCGAGACCTCCGCGTTCAACCTGCCGGCGGACGCGGGCGCCTGGCTCAGCACCTACCGGGTCGACAACGAGGGCCAGTTCGACCAGTACACCGCCGCGACCGCCCCGACCGGCGAATACTCCGACCAGGCCCTGTTCGCCACCGACGGCGGCTACACCCTGCTCGCCGAGTCCGACCTCTCCGGCACCTACTCCGGCGCCCGGCTCGCCCACACCCGGGGCACCGGCACGTACCAGGTCAGGCTCGCCGACAGCCAGGTGCACACCGAGGGGTCCCTGACCACCCCCTGGCGGGCCATGATCACCGGGGACCTCGCCACCGTCACCCGGTCCACCTTCACCGACGACCTCGCTCCCGCCTCCAAGGTCGCCGACACCTCCTGGATCCGTCCCGGCACGGTGCTGTGGACCTGGCTGGCCGGCGGCCGCACCGCCGGTCAGAGCCTCGACGCGCAGAAGGCGTACGTCGACTACGCGGCCGCACATCACTGGCCCTACGAGGCGGTCGACTCCGGCTGGTACTTCAAGAAGGACGAGTGGGACGTCACCGACCCGGACTGGCAGACCGACAGCTGGATGCCCCAACTCGTCGACTACGCACGGGCGAAGGGCGTCGGGATCATCGTCTGGGTCCACCAGCGCGACCTCGACACCCCCGAGGAGCGCGCCCGGTGGCTGCCCACTCTGGAGCACTGGGGCGTCAAGGGAGTCAAGATCGACTTCATGAACTCCGAGGCGCAGTCCATGTTCCAGTGGTACGACACCGTCCTCGCGGAGACCGCCGCCCACCACCTCATGGTCGACTTCCACGGCGCCACCCTGCCCAAGGGCATCCAGCGGACCTGGCCCCAGGTGATGAGCATGGAGGCCGTCGGAGGCGAGGAGAAGCGCACCAACACCGCCGCCCACCTCACCACCCTGCCCTTCACCCGCAACGTCATCGGCTCCATGGACTTCACCCCCGGCGGCTTCCAGCGCGTCGGCCTGCGCCCGAACTCGGACGCGGCCGAGGTCGGGCTCACCGTCGCCTACGAGTCGGGGCTCCAGATGTTCGCGGGCACCCCCGAGTCGTACGACCAACGGCCCCTCGCCCGGGACTTCCTCGACCAGGAGCCCGCCGCCTGGGACGACACCCGGCTGCTGGCCGGCAGCCCGGGGCAGGAGGCAGTGCTCGCCCGGCGCGGAGGGGACCGCTGGTTCCTCGGCGGGGTCTACGCCGGTGCCGCCCGCACCGCCACCGTGCCCCTGACCGTCGGCCGCGGCCGGTGGCTGGTGCAGACGATCCGGGACGGTGCCGACGGACTCGTCCAGGACAGCCGAGTCCTGCGCGGCGGTGACGAGTTGAGCATCGACGTCGTCGACAACGGCGGCTTCGCCGGGATCGCCTGCCGCTGGCACCCGGGCGTCACCACCTGCTACCGCTGAGCGCGTACCGCCGCCCGGCGGGCACCGAGCAGCAGCTTGAGGGTGCCCGCCGTGGACGGCGACGCGGAACCCCGCAGCACCCCCGTCCCGCGGGCCAGTACCGCCTCGGCGGTCATCAGCTCGATGTCGACGAGGGCGCTCACCATCGGCCGGTGGGCGGGCGGCATCAGGCCCAGCACCTCCCGGCCCGACCGCAGATCGGCCCGGGCCGCCTCGACCTGCTGCTCCACGAGGGCGCGCAGCCCGGCGGAGGCCCGGCCCGCCGCCAGGTCCGCCACCGTGACCGAGAAACGCTCCAGGGTCTCCGCCGGGATGCCCAGATGACCCTCGCGCAGGTCCTCGGCGAGGTCGTTGACGAAGTCCAGCCGCTGGCTGCCGTCGATGAGCGTGCGGCACCCCGCCCGGAACCGCCCGTCCGTGTCGCTCTCCGGCCCCAGCAGCCCGGCGATCGGCAGGAAGGCGGGCAGTGAGTAGGCGTCCACGTAGGCCTGGTAGTCGGCCTCCGTCGCGAAGCCCTCGAACGCCAGCTCGGCCGCGGCGGTGGCCAGATACGCCTCCACGGCCTCCCGGTGCCGCGGGTGGGCGGTGACGGTGTGCAGCAGGGTGCGGATCAGCGGATCGTCACTGGTCCCGGTCTCCAGCGCGGTGCGCACCCGCTTCTCCCAGGCGTCCCAGGCCGCCGCCCGCTCCGGCTTCGGGCCCGAGTCCAGGAGGGTGTCCCCGTGGTGCATCACGGCCGTCGCGGCCACCACATGGGGCAGTACGGCGGGCGGCAGCAGCACCCGGCAGGCCAGGTAGGCGCTGCGCCGGTACTGCCGCACCAGGCGGCGCTGGACGCCGTAGTCCCGGCGCGGTTCCGGGTCCGTGATGCCTGCCGCGGTCAGGGTCTTGTTCCACGAGCTCACGGGAGGATCGTAGGGGCAGGCTGCTGACCGCCCCACGTCACCCGGTCGTCGCGGTGAGGAACTGGGTCTGGATCTGGACCCGTCGGCCGGTCATGGGCAGCTCGAAGTGGTCGACGGCCGTCGGCTCGGCAGCGCCCTCCACCCGCCGGCCGTGCTGCTCGAACAGGGTCAGCCAGGCTCCGCGGTCCTTGATGGTGTGCAGGGGGCCGGCGCCGCCGAACATCACCTCGTCCACCGTCGGGACGACGAGCGCGGAATCGAGGCCGGCGGGGTGCACCTCGACCGTGAGGCCCAGGGTGCTGCCCTTCGCGGCGCGGCCGGAGACGCCGGTCAGGAGGCGTTGCACGGCGTCGGGGCGAAGGAAGAGGACGAGGTGCTCGCCGATGAAGAGGGTCGGCTGCCGGGCGTCGTGCCCGGCGCCGGCCAGGACGTCGGCGACGTCGTCGGTGGCGAAGTCCACCGGGGTCAGGACGACGCCGGTGGTGTCCGTGTCCAGCGCCCGCAGACGCCGGGCCTTGTCGGCGACGACGTCCGGCAGGTCCAGGTCGAAGAACCGCACGCCGGAGTGCCGGAACCGCAGGGCGCGGTCGTCGTGCCCGGCGCTGACGGGCCGCGGGAAGACGCTCAGGCGAGGGACTTCAGGAAGTCGAGCAGTGCCGCGTTCACCTCGTCGGGGCGCTCCTGCTGGGTCCAGTGCCCGCAGCCCGCCAGCCTGACCGGCTCGCGTACCAGGTTCGGCATCAACTCGGGCAGGCGGGCGATGAGTTCGGGCGTGCCGGGGAACGCCGGGACCAGGTCGCGGTCGCCGTAGACGTACAGCGCGGGCGGGGTGACGACGGCACCCTGCCAGGGGGCGGTCAGTTCCCAGTTGCGGTCGAGGTTGCGGTACCAGTTGAGGGCGCCGGTGAAACCGTGGGAGAAACTCTCGGTGAGCGCGTCGAGGTCCGCCTCGGTGAACCACCCCGGCAGGGTCTCCGGATCCGGCATGTCCGCGAGCCAGCCGCGTTCGGGGTCGACCAGCGGCTGCCGTACCTCACCGGTCCCGGCGCCCTCCCCGGACGCCATGGTGAAGAACTTCCGCAGCGTGGCGCGCGGGTCGCGGCCGAACTCGGCGTCGGCGACACCGGGGCGGTCGAAGTAGTTCCAGTAGAAGCGCCCGCCGAACCTCTGCTCCATGGTCCGCAGCGGCGGCTGCGCCCCGCGGAACGGCGGCGGCACGCTCAGCCCGGCCACCCCGCGCACCAGGTCGGGCCGGAACAGCGCGGTGTGCCAGGCCACCGGCGCGCCCCAGTCGTGCCCGACGACGAACGCCCGCTCCTCGCCCAGCTCCCGGATCAGGCCGACGACATCACCGGCCAGGTGGAGGATGTCGTACGCCTCGACGTCCGCGGGACGGTCACTGCTGCCGTACCCGCGCTGGTCGGGGGCGACCACGTGGAAGCCGGCCGCGGCCAGCGGGCCGAACTGGTGCTGCCAGGAGTGCCAGGACTCGGGGAAGCCGTGCAGCAGCACCACCAGCGGACCTGAACCCTCCTCGGCGATGTGCAGCCGGATCCCGTTCACGTCGACCATTCGATGCTGAACCATGGGCACGAGCGTACGCGCAATGATCTTCGGCTACCCGTCCTGGACGGCTCCGGAGGCGGGGGAGACGTCCGGAGCCGGCGGCGGTGCGGGGGCCCGGTGGCCCCTGCCCGCGGCGACGGCGGCGTCGAAGGCGTGCGTGGCCTCGGGCGCGGTGCCGGGCAGCAGGTAGGACCGGGCCTGCTCCTCGAAGTGCCGGTCGGTCACGGTCTGGCGGGTGTGGTGCTGCGCGAGGTGCTCCGCCCACGACCCGACGAGGTAGTTCTCGATGAACCGGCCGGGTTCGGTGCCGTCCTCGTACAGACCCCAGGTGAGCGCCCCGGTCCGGCGCCGGGAGCGGGCGACGTTCTCCATCGCCCGGGCGAAGGGCGCCCGGTCGTCGGGGGCGACGTGGTAGACGATCGAGACGAGGACCGGCCCGTCCGCCGGTCCGGGTTCGTACACCAGGGGCGGGGTCGGCCAGTGGTCGGACGGGGTCGGGTCGATCCGCGCGGCGTCGTACAGCGGCCACAGCGGCACGGTCGCGGCGGTGAGCACGAGCAGCCCCGCGGCCACGAGCAGCGCGGTGCCGAGCCCCGCGCCCTGGGCCAGCGTGCCCCACAACGGGGCGGCGAGGGCCTGGCCGCCCTGGAAGACCAGCAGGTACACGGCGAGTCCGCGGGCGCGCACCCAGCCGGGCAGCCGGGTCTGGGTCGCGGCGTTCAGCGTGGACAGGACCGCGATCCAGGCCACCCCCGCGGGCAGCAGCGCGACCGCGGCCACCCAGGTGACGTGGACCGTGGCCAGGACGGCCAGGACCACCCCGAAGGTGACGGCCCCGGCGGCCAGGACCCCGTTGGCGCCGAGCAGCCTCTGCAGCCGCGGCAGCAGGAACGCACCGCCCACCGCGCCGAACCCGACGGCGGCCAGCAGCAGGCCGTAGCCGCCGGAGCCCAGGTGCAGCGAGTCGCCGGCGACCAGCGGCAGCAGCGACCACACCGCGGCCGCACCGGGGATGAACAGCGCGGTGCGCAGCAGCACCCGCCGGACGCCGGGCGCGTTCCACACGTACCGGCGGGCCGCGTACAGGGCGGTGAAGAACCCCTCGCCCTCGGCGGCCGGGACGGACGCGCCCGCGGGACGCTTCCACAGCAGCAGCACGGCCACGATGCCCAGGTAGGACACCGCGTTGAAGGCGAACGTCCACCCCGCGCCCGCCGCCGCGACCAGCACACCGCCGACGGCCGGTCCGATGGCGCGGGCCAGGTTCATGTTGACCGCGCCCAGCGCGGAGGCCTGCCCGAGCTGGGCGCGGCCCACGAGTTCCGGCTGGATCGCCTGCCAGGCCGGGCTCATCAGGGCGGTGCCGCAGCCCAGCAGGAACGTCAGCGCGAGCAGCGCACCCGGCGCGAGCGCGCCGGCGAAGGCCAGTACCGCGAGGACCGCCGCCACCGCGCACATGGCGACCTGGGCGACGACCAGCAGCCCACGCCGGTCGAACCGGTCGGCGAGCACCCCCGACGGCAGCGCCAGCAGGACGACGGGCAGGCTGGACGCCGTCTGCACGAGTGTGACCAGGGCCGCCCCGTGGCCCAGCAGCAGCCACTGCGCGCCGACCGTCTGCATCCAGGTGCCGATGTTCGACACGAACTGCGCGATCCACAGCGCCCGGAACACCGGCAGCGCCAGCGGCGCCCAGGCCGAACCGGGGACCGGGGAACCAGCGCCGCCGTCGTCCTTCGTGGTGCCTGCCATGTCGTCGCCGCTCCCCCGCGAGGTGGAGGCCGGTCCGGGCGCCCCGGTCCCCGCCTGCCCAGCTTCCGTACGCCGCTTTCTTACGCGCCGGGACCGCGCCCCCGCAAGCAGGGCTGCCCTCTCGGCTCGCCCTGTGCCCGAACGGGCAGTCAGCGGGGGCCGGCCCGGGCCGCCCCCGGCGCGGGGGATCTGCCGGGCGCATCGATTGACGGCCCTGCATCGCCAGGAGAGATTGATCGCATGGAGCTGCGGCATCTCACGTACTTCCTGGCGGTCGCGGACACCCGCAACTTCACCCGGGCCGCCGCCCAGTGCTACGTCGCGCAGTCCGCGCTCAGCCAGCAGATCGCCCGGCTGGAGAAGGACGTCGGCGCCCCGCTGTTCCACCGCACGAGCCGGTCGGTACGGCTGACCGCCGCAGGTGAAGTGCTGGAACCGCTGGCCCGGCGCATCCTGGCGGACATCGACAACGCCCAGGCCGCCCTCGACGCGCTGGCCGGGGTGCGCCGCGGCAGGCTGCGGCTCGGCCTGGTGCAGACCATGGCCGTGTCCCTCGACATGGTCGAGGTCGCGGCCGACTACCGCGCCCGCCATCCCGGCGTCGACCTGCGGGTGTCCAACGCGCCCAGCTCCCGGATGGCCGCCGAGGTGCTCGCCGGCACCCTCGACGTCGCCGTCGTCAGCATGGCCGCCGGGGAGGTGCCGGAGGGCCTGGACCACCGGGAGCTCGGCAGCGCCCCGCTGGTCGCCGTCGTCCCCCGGGAGCACGCCCTCGCCGACCGGGAGGCCATCGACCTCGCCGACCTGCCGGACAGCCACCCGCTGATCCAGTTCTCCCGCGGCAGCGGCCTGCGCCGGCAGGTCGAGGCGGCCTTCGCCCGGGCCGGCGTCGAGGCGGGGCAGGACTTCGAGGTCGGCCAGATCCACGACATGATCCGGCTCGCCGTACGCGGGGTGGGCGTCACCGTCGTCCCCCGCTCCTCCATCGTCGGACCCGGCTCCCTGCTCGGCCTCGGCACCACCGTCGAACTGCCCCGCGGCGCCCGGATGCTGCGCCTCGTGGACGACCGGGCGGTGAGCCACATCTGCGTGGTCTACGACGGCACCCGCCTCGCGCCGGCCGGCGCCGCCTTCCTCGACGTCCTCGACCGGCACGTGGACGGTCGATCGGCATGAGCGATCGCTGCGCCCGGATCCATATGTTGGACGGCGCGGCCGGGGCCGCCGGAGGCTGGAGGAGACGCACGCCACCGGGCGTGCCCCCGGTTCCCGACCCGAATGGACCACCATGTCGATCATGGACGCGGTCCGGCCCGTAGTCCGAGACGCACGGGCCACCGTGCTGCCCGACCCGGCCGACCGGCACGGCCCCCTGCCCCCGGTGATGCTCGCCCTCACCGTGGTGACCGGCCTCGTGGACGCCTTCAGCTACCTGGTCCTCGGCCATGTCTTCGTCGCCAACATGACGGGCAACGTCGTCTTCTCCGGCTTCGCCGTCGCGGGCGCCGCCGGCTTCTCCCTGGCCGCCTCGCTCGCCGCGCTGGCCGCCTTCGGGGCGGGCGCCCTGCTGGGCGGCCGCGTCGCCCACTGGTGCCGGGCCCACCGCGGCCGCGTCCTGCACGTGGCGCTCGTCCTGGAGACGGCCCTGGTCCTGGCCGCCTACGTCGTCGCCCGCTACCACGCCCCGCTCGGCGCGGCCGGGGCCCGGTACCCGCTGATCGCGCTGCTCGGCCTCGCCCTGGGCATCCAGAACGCGACGGCGCGCGCCCTCGCCGTACCGGACCTGACCACGACCGTCCTGACCATGACCATCACCGGCATCGCCGCCGACAGCAGGGCCGCCGGTGGCCCCGGCGGCAGGACGGGCCGCCGCGCCCTGTCGGTCCTGGCGATGTTCGCGGGAGCCCTCGTCGGCGCCTGCGCCGTCCGCTTCGGCGACCCGTCCCTGCCGCTGCTGCTCGGCACCCTGCTCCTGGCCGGCTGCACCCTGACCGCGTTCACCCTGACCCGCTCGGACGCCGGCTGGACCGACCCGCTGTGAGCCCGCCCCGTCATAGGGCCGCTTCGGCGGGGCGGCCCCGGCGCTCAGAACGGGTAGTGCGCCTGCTGGGTCGCGAGGGTCACCCAGCGGGTGTTGGAGAACGCCTCGATGCCCCACCGGCCGCCGAACCGGCCGTACCCGGAGGCCTGCACCCCGCCGAAGGGGGCCTGCGGCTCGTCGGCCACGGACTGGTCGTTGATGTGGACGATCCCGGTACGGATCCGGCGCGCGACCGCCAGCCCGTGCGTCGCGTTCTCGGTGATGATGCCGCAGGTCAGGCCGTTGTCCGTGTCGTTGGCCAGGGCGATCGCGGCAGCGTCGTCCGCGAAGGTCTCGACGACGCCCAGCGGTCCGAAGGCCTCCGCGTGGTACAGCTCGGCGTCCTTGGGGACGTCGGTGAGGACGGTCGCCGGATGCACCGCACCCTCCGGCCGGCCGCCCCCGGTGAGCACGGTGGCGCCCTTGCCGACGGCGTCCGCCACCAGGCCCGCGACACGCTCCGCCGCGGCGGCCGTGACCAGCGGGCCCACCACGGTGTGCGGATCGCCCGGATCGCCGGCCGGGAGGGCGGCGACCTTGGCGCCGAGCTTGCCGGTGAACTCCTCGGCGAGGGACTCATGGACGAGGATGCGGTCGCCCGACATGCAGATCTGCCCGGAGTTCATGAACATGCTGAAGGTGACGGCGTCCACCGCGTAGTCCACGTCGGCGTCCGCGAGGACGAGGACCGCGTTCTTGCCGCCCAGCTCCAGCACCGCCGGCTTGAGGTGCCGTGCCGCGTGGGTGCCGATGATCCGGCCGACGCCGGTGGAGCCGGTGAAGTTCACGGCCCGCACCCGCGGGTCGGCGATCAGCGCCTCCGCGATCCCGGCGGCGTCCTCCCGGGCGTTGGTGACCACGTTCAGCACGCCGTCGGGCAGCCCGGCCTCGCGGAGCACGTCCGCGACGAGCAGCCCGCAGGCGATCGGCGCGTCCTCGCTGGGCTTGACGACGACCGTGTTGCCGGCGGCGAGCGGCGCCGCGACCGCCCGGACGCCGAGGATGACCGGAGCGTTCCACGGCGCGAACGCCGCCACCACGCCGAGCGGCTCCCGTACCGCGAGCCCCAGGGTGCCCGGCTCCTGGGCGCTGAGCACCTCGCCCCGCGGCGCGGTGATCGCGGCCCCCGCCTCGCGCAGGATGTTCGCGGCGAGCCCCACGTTGAAGCCTGCCCACGGCCGGGTGCCGCCGACCTCCTGGGCCATCAGGTCGGCGACCTGCTCCGCGCGCGACTCCAGCAGGTCGGCGGCCTTCAGGAAGATCGCGCGGCGGGCGAAGGGGGCGAGCGCGGCCCAGTCCTCGAAGGCCGCGTCGGCGGCGTCCACGGCGCGGGTCACGTCCTCGGGTCCGGCCGCGGCGACCGTGGCGTAGACCTCGCCGGTGTAGGGGGCGATGTCCTCGGTGGTACGGCCGGACAGGGCGGGGACGTCCTTGCCGCCGATCAGCAGTTCGCGAATGAGGGGCATGGGCGCAACCGTAGGCACCACATGTTTACGGTTCAAGCATTCGGGCCCTACTTTTCGGCGGCAGCCCGCCGGGTCGGCCGTCCCAGCGCCCAGAACACGACACCCAGGAACATGAAGCCGAGGAGCGGGATCAGCTCCGTGAGCAGGTACTTCCCGCGCTCGGCGTGGGTCCAGCCGTCCGGCGCGTAGTCGGCGCCGAACCAGTGGTCGCCGGCCCCGGGCGCCACAAGCTGCACACTGGCGAACAGGATCAGCAGGGTGAGGACCGTGCTGACGACCCAGGGGAGGGGAGTCCGGTACGGGCGGGGCGTGTCCGGGTACTTGCGGCGCAGGAACGGCAGCGCCGGGAAGATGCCCAGGTAGCTGACGAGGGTGGTCGACACGGCGAGGCCGAGGACCGCGCCGAAGAGCTTGGCCGCGCTGCCGTTGGTCAGCTGGTGGGCCAGGATCAGGACCGCGGTGGAGACCAGGCCGCTGAGGATGTTCACCCGGACCGGGGTGCCGAACCGGCTGGAGATCACCCCCAGGAAGCGCGGCGCGGCGCCGTCGTAGCCGGAGACGGCCAGGGCGCGGTCCGACCCCATGATCCAGGTGACGCCGGAGGACAGCACCGTGAGGATGAACATGATCCCGGCCAGGTCGCCGAGCACGGTGCCGAACCCGCTGAGCGTGGCCGTGCCGTCCGCGCCGACGTGGCCGCCGTACACCGTGAAGACCTGCCGGATGGCGTCGACGAAACCGCCGAGGCCGGTGATCGCCTTCACCGGCAGGACGAGCAGGATGCCGAGGATCGGCAGCGCGTACAGGAGGACGGAGAGGACGGCGCTGCGGAAGATGCCGTACGGGATGTCCTTCTGCGGGTTCGTCATCTCGTCGCCGGCCGTGTTGGGCAGCTCGAAGCCGACGTAGTTGAACATCAGGACCGGCACCAGGCCGACGAATCCCGCGTAGGTCGGCGAGAAATCGCCGATGCCGAAGCCGTGCAGACCGTGCTGGATCCCGTAGACCACGACGGTGACGGTGAACAGGCCGAGCAGCACGAACCGGCTCCAGGCGCCGATGGTCGGGATCCACTTGCCGACGTCGAAGGAGAGGATCGCGGCGAGCACGCCCACCCAGACGAAGACGACGGTGAAGACGTAGAAGGCGGGGGTGCTCAGCTCCTTCCCGCCGTTGAAGAAGGTGGTGTACGCCGTGACGGCGGAGACGGCGAGGGTGCCGCCCAGCCACACCGGGTTGGTGATCCAGTACAGGAAGTTGTTGACGGCACCGGCCAGCCGTCCGAAGGCCCGGCTGGTCCAGATGTAGGGGCCGCCCTCGTCGGGGAAGGCCGCCCCGAGCTCGGCGATCAGCAGCGCGGACGGCACGAAGAACACCACGGCCAGCACGATCAGCCAGGTGAACGCCTCGGCACCGGACGAGGCCACGGCACCGATGGTGTCCACCCCGACGATGGTGCACAGCAGGAAGAACAGGATGTCGAAGCGGCCGAAGTGCTTGCGCAGCTTCTGCCGTTCCGCCTGGGCGGCGGCCGGCGTGTCGACCGGCTCGGGTGCGAGAGGGGCAGCGGTCACCGGGAGCTCCAGCGTGCTCGGGAGGGGCGCGATTCGGCCATGGTCCACTGCACCGCACAACCGCACAAGCGCTCGGACCCAAGTCGTGACCATCACTTTCGGCACTCACAGCCGCCGGAAATCTCCCGGAAACCGGGGGACCTGCTACGTACCCCTCGTGCCCAGCAGTCGCCGTACCCCGCCGACCGCCGCGACGGTCAGGGCGGTCGTGGTCGCGGCCGTCACCGCCGGGTGCCGGGCCGGTGCGGCCTGCACGGGGTGCCCGCGACCTCCGCGGCCCGCGTGCTGCGGGACGAGGGCGTCGGCTCGGTCGTGGTCACCGAGGACGGACACCTGCGCTGCCTGGTGAGCGACCGCGACCTGGTGGTGCGGGCCTTCGCCGAGGGCGTCGACCCGGAGCGGACCGCCGTGATGCAGGCGGCCGGCGAGGACCTGGTCACCGTCACCCCGGACGACAGCCTGGACCGGGCGGTCCGGCTGATGCGCGAGCACGCCGTACGGCGGCTCCCGGTCGTCGACGGCGACCGGCCGGTGGGCATCATCGCCATCGGCGACCTCGCGATCGAACGCGACGAGACGTCCGCTCTCGGCGACATCAGCGCGGCCCGGCCCGACACCTGACGGCAGGGCCGGGAGAACACCCGATCCGCCCGCGCTCTCAGCCGATCGGGTGCCGCGGCCCGGCCGCGCGAGTGTTTCGCGCCGGCCGGGTGCTCGCCCCGCGCCGCCCGGGCAAGGGATGGCGGGAGGCGAGGAGGGCGTTTGGTGGATCCCGAGCACGGCGCGGCGGGGGAGCGGCTCGCGGACGCGGCCGACGCCCGGCTGCCCGTCCACGACGGGGCCGGGCAGCTGCTGCGCAAGTCCTTCCCCGACCACTGGTCGTTCCTGCTGGGCGAGATCGCCCTCTACAGCCTGATCGTCCTCGTGCTCACGGGCGTGTGGCTGACGTTCTTCTTCGCACCCGGGATGCAGGACGTCGTCTATCAGGGGTCGTACGTCCCCCTGCTCGGGCAGCCCGTGTCCGGGGCCTTCGACTCCACCCTGCGCATCAGCTTCGACGTCCGCGGCGGCCTGCTCATGCGGCAGACCCACCACTGGGCCGCGCTGGTCTTCGTCGCCGCGATCGGCGTGCACCTGCTGCGGATCTTCTTCACCGGCGCCTTCCGGCGGCCCCGGGAGCTGAACTGGGCCGTCGGCGTCACGCTCTTCACGCTCGCCCTCGCCGAGGGCTTCGCCGGCTACTCCCTGCCCGACGACCTCCTGTCCGGCACCGGGCTGCGCATCGCCCAGGGCATCATGCAGTCGATCCCGGTCGCCGGGACGTACCTCGCGATGTTCGCGTTCGGCTCCGAGTTCCCCGGCCACGACATCGTCCCCCGGCTGTACAGCCTGCACATCCTGCTGCTGCCGGGCGCGCTGATCGCCCTGGTCACCGTCCACCTGATCCTGGTCTTCTCGCTCAAGCACACCCACTGGCGCGGCCCCGGCCACAAGAACACCAACGTCGTCGGGAAGCCGCTGTACCCGCGCTTCACGGCCTCCTCCCTCGGCCTGTCGCTCGCCGTCTGCGGAGTGCTGGTGGTGCTCGCCGGGGTCGCCCAGATCAACCCGGTGTGGAAGTACGGTCCGTACCGCCCCGACCAGGTGTCGACCGGCTCCCAGCCGGACTGGTACGTCGGCTTCCTGGAGGGCTCGTTGCGGCTGGTCCCGCCCTGGGAGACGAACCTCGCCGGGCACACCCTCATGTGGAACGTGCTGCTGCCGGCCGTGGTCCTGCCCGCGCTGCTCTTCCTCGTGCTGTACGCCTACCCCTTCGCCGAGCAGCGGCTGAGCGGCGAGTGGCGACAGGAGCAGCACCTCTGCGACCGCCCGCGCGAACGGCCCGCCCGCACCGGGCTCGGCGTCGCCGGCATCACCTTCTACGGTGTGCTGCTGCTGGCCGGCGGCAACGACGTCATGGCGCAGACCTTCCGGATCTCGGTGAACGCACTGACCTGGATCTTCCGCGTCCTGCTGATCGCCGCCCCGGTCATCGCCTTCTTCCTCACCCGCGCGCTGTGCCGGGCCCTGCTGCACGCCGAACAGGAACGGCTGGCCGCGGGCGAGGAGACCGGTGAGGTGCGGCAGAACCTCGCCGGTGGCTACGAGAGCGGCCACCGCCCGGTGACCTCGTTCCGGCCGGGCGCCCCGCGCCGGCCGCTCAGTCCTGTTCGGCCCCCCGGTTCACGTGCTGGAAGACCAGACCGGCGACACCCCGAGCGAGAACACCGAGGCCGATGAGGAACAGCCACAGCCCGAACACCACCCCGGTCGCCGCGAGCGCGAACCCGAGCGCGGTGACGACGGGCCAGGAGCTGTGCGGCGGGAAGAAGTCCACCGGCCCGGCCGCGTCCGCCACCTCCGCGTCCGTGCGGTCCTGCGGGCGCCGGCCGTGCCGGACGTAGCCGACCGCGCAGAAGAACGACACCAGCGCGGCCATCCCGAACGCCACGACCAGCGCCGTCGTCCCGGTGGGGTCGGCGTGCGACCACACGCCGTACAGCGCGGCGGCGGCGCCGAAGAAGACCGCCACCCCGCCGAAGAGCAGCGCCTCGGCCTTCACCGCGGCCCCTCCCGCTCCGCCGCCCGCACGATCTCCGGATGGTGCAGGTCGAACGCCGGCGACTCCGAGCGCACCCGGGGGAGCGCCACGAAGTTGTGCCGCGGCGGCGGGCAGCTCGTCGCCCACTCCAGGCCGCGCCCGTACCCCCACGGGTCGTCCTCCTCGACCCGCCGTCCGGTGCGGGCGGTGCGCCAGACGTTGTAGAGGAACGGCAGCGTGGAGACGCCCAGCAGGAACGCGCCCGCCGACGAGAGGGCGTTGAGGAGGGTGAACCCGTCCGCCGGCAGATAGTTCGCGTACCGGCGGGGCATGCCCTCGGCCCCGAGCCAGTGCTGCACCAGGAACGTCAGCTGGAACCCCGGGAAGAGCAGCCAGAAGTGCACCTTGCCGAGCCGCTCGTCGAGCATCTTCCCGGTGAACTTGGGCCACCAGAAGTAGAACCCGGCGAACGTCGCGAAGACCACCGTCCCGAACAGCACGTAGTGCAGATGGGCCACGATGAAGTAGGAGTCGGTGACGTGGAAGTCCAGCGGGGGCGACGCGACGAGCACCCCGCTCAACCCGCCGAGCAGGAACGTCACCAGGAAACCCGTCGACCAGAGCATCGGCGTCTCGAAGGAGAGCGAGCCGCCGCGCATCGTCCCGATCCAGGCGAAGAACTTGATCCCGGTCGGGACGGCGATCAGGAACGACATGATCGAGAAGAACGGCAGCAGCACCGCCCCGGTCGCGAACATGTGGTGCGCCCAGACGACCGCGGACAGCATGGTGATCGAGGTGGTGGCCCCGATCATCGGCAGATAGCCGAAGAGCGGCTTGCGCGAGAACACCGGGATGATCTCCGAGACGATCCCGAAGAACGGCAGCGCCACGATGTACACCTCGGGATGCCCGAAGAACCAGAACAGGTGCTGCCACAGCAGCGCACCGCCGTTGTGGGCGTCGAAGACGTGCGAGCCGAACTTGCGGTCGGACTCCAGGGCGAGCAGGGCCGCCGTGAGCACGGGGAACGCGGGCAGCACCAGGACCGACGTGAACAGCACGTTCCAGGTGAACATCGGCATCCGGAACATGGTCATGCCGGGGGCGCGCAGGCACAGGACCGTGGCGAGGAAGTTCACCGCGGTCAGCGTCGTCGACACACCCGACACCACCAGCCCCGTCACCCAGAGGTCGCCGCCCGCGCCGGGGGAGAAGTAGGCGCTGTTCAGCGGCGCGTACGCGAACCAGCCGAACGCGGCCGGCCCGCCGGGCACCAGGAACCCGGAGACCACGATCAGCCCACCGAACAGGTACATCCAGTACGACAGCGCGTTGAGCCGCGGGAACGCCAGGTCAGGGGCGCCGATCTGGAGCGGCATGACCGCGTTGGCGAACCCCGCGAACATCGGCGTCGCGAACAGCAGCATCATGATCGTGCCGTGGACGGTGACGAACTGGTTGTAGGTCTGGTCGCTCAGGAACTGCAGCCCGGGGTGGGCCAGTTCGGCCCGCATGCCCAGCGCCAGCAGCCCGGCGAACAGGAAGAAGCAGAACGCCGTCACCATGTACAGGCGGCCGATCACCTTGTGGTCGGTGGTGGAGAGCCAGCCGAGCAGTCTGCGGCCCGGCAGGGTCGGAGCCGCGGGAGGCGCGGGCACCGTGCCGACGCGGTGCGAGAGTTCGCTCACGGTCCTCCTCGGCCGTCCCGAGGAAACCGGCACGACGGGCAGATGGCGACATGGAAGATATGTCAGCTTCGTGGCGACGCTACCGGTGTCCCGCCGGGCATCGGGTCCGCCACGCCTCGCCGCCGGGCATTCGATGCCTGGTGGCGGGTACCCGGCGCTGATGGACACAGCACTGGAGCAACTGGCCGCCGCCGGCTCGGCGGCGGGGATGATCGTCATCGTCGTGTGCGGTGTGCTCGTCACGGCCGCGCTGATGGGCGCCGTGCGCCTCGGCATCGGGGTCCGGCGGCGCGAGCCCGCCCCGCCCCGGCCCGCGGAGCAGCCGAAGCTGCCCGACTCCGGGCCGGTGCGCGAGGAGCGGAGCATGCGCGAGCCGAACGAGGTGCCCCGGGCCGCGGACGGCGGTGAGCGGCTCACCCCGCACCAGCTCGGCAACGCGCCCAGCAGGCCCAGCCGGGACAGGGCCCGCCCCCGCCGGCAGCCCGGCTCCAGCGGGTCCTTCGGGGGCGGTGGCGGCGGCGCGAAGTGACCGACGGGAAACCCCGGACCCGCGCGGCGGGTCCGGGGTTTCCCGGTGGACGGCGCTGGCGCCGGTCGTCCTCAGTGAAGGCCGCCGGGGTCGCCGGGCCGGATGCGGCCACGCCAGGCGCCGCTCTCCGCGCCGCGCTGCTCGATGAAGTCCTTGAAGCGGTGCAGGTCCCCCTTGACCCGCCGGTCGATCATGCCGAGCGCGTCCGCGCCCTTCTCGGCCATCCCGGAGGGCTCGACGTCCATCGTGAGCTCGATCCGGGTGTGCGTCGGGTCCAGGGGCTCGAAGCGGACGGTCCCCCGCTGGCTGGTGTCGCCGTCCACGGTCCGCCAGGTGATGCGGTCGTCGGGCAACTGGTCGACGATCTCGGTGTCGAACTCGCGCCGCACCCCGCCGATGCTGGTGGTCCAGTGGTTGTGCCGGTCGTCGAGCTGCCTGACCTCGTCGACGCCCTCCATGAAGCTCGGGAAGTCACCGAACTGGGTCCATTGGTTGTATGCCGTGTGGATCGGGACGCCGACGTCCACGGTTTCCTTGACCGTGCTCATCTGTTCCTCCCTTGTCCGTGAGGGGTATGAAACTTTTAGGCGTGCCTGATGCGATTGGTTCGCATTCGCACGGCGGCCGGGTACCCGCTTCCGCCGGGGCAATCACCCGAGACGGTGCCGGACCCGGGCCGGCGGGCGGACCCGCAGGTGAGGAGGGACCGTGAACGCCGTCGTGGAGAGCGTGCGGATACCCGCCGCAGGGGTGTGGCTCGACGCCGACGTGGCCGTCCCGGAGGCGGCCACGGGAATCGTGCTGTTCGCGCACGGAAGCGGCAGCAGCCGGCACAGCCCCCGCAACCGGTACGTCGCCGGCGAGCTGTACGCCGCGGGGATCGGCACCGTGCTCGCCGACCTGCTCACCCGCGAGGAGGAGCGCACCGACGCGGTTTCGGGGGTACTCCGTTTCGACATCGGGCTGCTCGCCGCACGCCTGACCGACCTCGCCGACCGGCTCGGGGAGTACGGGCCTGCCGCCGGCCTGGGGCGCGGGCTCTTCGGCGCCAGCACAGGCGCCGCGGCCGCCCTCGTCACGGCCGCCGCGCGTCCGGACACCGTCCGCGCGGTCGTCAGCCGGGGCGGCCGTCCGGACCTGGCCCCGGACGCGCTGGCGTCGGTCCGCCGGCCGACCCTCCTGATCGTCGGCGAACTCGACCGGGAGGTCCTGCGGCTGAACCAGGCGGCGGCCCGGCAGATCCCGGGCGAGACCCGGCTCGACGTCGTCCCCGGCGCGACCCACCTGTTCGAGGAACCCGGCACCCTGGAGCGCGTCGCACATCTTGCCCGCGACTGGTTCACCCACCACCTGCCGGTCTGACGCCGCTCAGGGCGCCCGAGGTGCTGCACGGCAAGGACAGCGACCGCCCGGGCGCCCGGCCGGTGCTCAGCCGCCCGGCCGGTGCTCAGCCGCCCGGCCCGGCGGGAGCAACGGCCCGGCGCGCGGCGACGGCCATCACGACCAGCGCCGCCAGGGTGAGCGCGGCGCCGGTGTACAGCGGCGCCGTGTAGCCGAGGCCGGCCGTGACGGCCAGGCCGCCGAGCCAGGCGCCGAGGGCGTTGCCGACGTTGGACGCGGACACGTTGGCGCTCGCGGCCAGCGCCGCGCCCCCGGCCGCATCCGTCACCCGGGTGATCATGCCGGGTACGGCGGCGAACCCGGTCAACCCCATCAGGAACACCAGGAGCACGGACGCGATCGCACTGCCGGCCAGCAGACCGAACACAGCCAGGGTGACGGTCAGCGAGAGCAGCGCGAGCACCAGCGTGCGGTCCCGGTCCCGGTCCGCCGCCCGTCCGCCGACCACGTTCCCGACGACCAGGCCGACGCCGTACACCATGAGCAGCCAGGCGACGTCGGCCGAGGAGAACCCGCCGACCTCGGTGAAGGTGTAGGCGATGTAGCTGAACGCCCCGAACATCCCGCCGTAGCCGAGCGCGGTCGCGGTGAGGGTGAGCCACACCTGCGCGGACCGGAACGCGCGCAGTTGCTCCCGTGGACCGCCGCCCGTCACGGCCCCCGGTACCGCACCCGTCCCGGCCGGCACGAGGGCGGCGAGGCCCGCCAGCGCGAGCATCCCGATCCCGGTGACGGCCCAGAACGCCGCCCGCCACCCCCAGCGCTCGCCGACCACCGCGCCGAACGGCACACCGAGCACGTTCGCGACCGTCAGCCCGGCGAACATGACGGCCACCGCCCGGGACATGCGCTCCGGGGCGACCAGGCTCCGGGCGACGAGGGAGCCCACGCCGAAGAACGAGCCGTGGCACAGGGCGGCGACGATCCGTCCCAGCAGCAGCACGCCGTAGGTGGGCGCGACGGCGGACAGCAGGTTGCCCACGACGAACGGCAGCATCAGGCCGACCAGGACCCGCTTGCGGGGCAGCCGAGCCGTCGCCGCGGTGAGCACGATCGCGCCGACGGCCACACTCAGCGCGTACCCCGAGACCAGCCGGCCCGCCGTCGCCTCCGACACCGAGAAGCTCGCCGCCACCTGCGGCAGCAGCCCGGCGATCAGGAACTCGGTCAGCCCGATGCCGAACCCGCCGAGGGCCAGCGCGACCAGCCCGCCCGGCATCCGTCCCCGCACCGGCAAGTGCCTTTCCCCGACCGTGGATTCACCCATGCGCCGACCTTCGCCGCCGGCGGCCGTGCCGTCCATGGACAAAGATCGGCGGCTCTTGGACCGACGAACGAACGGCAGGGGCGGGGGCGGCCGGTGGCGGCCGGGAAAACCCGTTGGACGGGCGCACCCTGCCCGGGTAACGTCCGTGGGGCCGTGACGTCGTCCGAGGAGGTGAGACCCATGAACGCTGTATCCGCGTGGGTGCTCCCTCGCTCCGTCACGGTCGGGCGATCGACGTAGGTGTCGCCGGGAGCGCCTGAACGACAAGGCCGTCCCGAAAGGCAACACCTCATGCATGCTCTGCAGTTCACCGCCGAGACGTCGTCCGGCGGAGTCCTCGAACGCGACTTCACCGTCGGCGAAATCCCTGGCGTGCTCTGGTCGCCCGCCCCCGCCCCCGCCTCCACCTCCGGGCGGCCCGCGCCGCTGGTCCTGATGGGGCACGGCGGCGGCACCCACAAGAAGTGGCCGGCGATGCCCGGCCGCGCCCACCGGATCGTGCACGGCTGCGGCTTCCACGTCGCCTGCATCGACGCGCCCGGCCACGGCGGCCGGCCGCGCACGCCCTACGACGAGCAGGAGATCGCCGCGCTCTACCGGGCGCGCGAGGCGGGCGAGCCCGAAGGTCCGATCGTCGTCCGCTACAACGCCGACCTCGCCGAGCGCGCCGTGCCCGAGTGGCAGGCGACCCTGGACGCCCTCCAGACGCTCCCCGAGATCGGCGCCGACGGGCCGGTGGGCTATTACGGACTCAACATGGCCACCGCGATCGGCGTACCGCTGACGGCGGCCGAGCCGCGGATCACCGCCGCGGTGCTCGGCCTCCACTGGCCCGACGCCCTGGCCGCGCCGGCCCGGCGGATCACCGTGCCGGTGCAGTTCCATCTCCAGTGGGACGACGAACACATCCCGCGCGAGGCCGGTCTCGCGCTGTTCGACGCCTTCGCCTCCGCGGAGAAGACCCTGCACGCCAACGCGGGCCGGCACAAGGAGCACCCCAGGTTCGAGGCCGACAGCGCGGCCCGTTTCTTCGCCCGGCACCTCACCCGGTCCGTACCCGCACCGGCCGTGAACTGACGGCCCACCGGGGCCCACCCGGCAGGCCCGTCCAGCTCACGGAGAGCGGCGACGCCACCTACCGGTCCCAGGGCCGGGCGTAGGGACAGCCCCCGGGGTGACGGCAGGCCTGCCGGATGGTGGCGGCCGGGCCCGTCCACAAAGCTGGGATGAGTCACCGAACACACGCCGTCCGCGCGGCCCGTGCCGTCCGCGCGGCCCGCGCAGCCGAGGAGGCCCACCTTGCTCACCCGCCGCACCGCCCTGCTGTCGGCCGTCGCCGCCACCGCCCTGTCCGCCGCCTCCGCGCGCACCGCGTCGGCCACGCCGCGCGCGGCGTCCACGGCGGGGCCGGTGCGGCTGACCCTGCCCGCGCCCGGCGGCCCGTATCCGGTGGGGACGGTTTCCCTGCACCTCGTCGACACGGCACGCGCCGACCCCTGGACCACCGCGCAGCCGTACCGGGAGCTGATGATCAGCATCCGGTACCCGGCGCGGGGCGCCGGCGGCCGCCCCCGGGCACCGCAGATGCTGCCGGGGGAGGCGGCCGGCTTCATCGCCATCAACAACCTCGCCGACGTGCCCGCCGACAGGGTCGACTGGGCCGCCACCCGCACCCACGCGCACGAAGGCGCCCCGGCCGACCGGGACCACGGCCCCTACCCGGTGGTCTGCTACTCGCCCGGCACCGGCGACCCGCGCTCCCTCGGCACCACCCTCTGCGACGACCTCGCCTCCCGCGGCCACGTCGTGGTGATGCTCGACCACACCTACGACGCCACCGCCGTCCAGTTCCCCGGCGGCCGCGTCGAACGCACCGTGCTGCCCGCCGAGTACGACAAGGCCTACCCGGACAAGAAGCGGATCAGGGCGCTCCTGAAGAAGACGATCGACGTACGGGTGGCCGACACCCGCTTCCTGCTCGACCAACTGCCGCGTGCGCTCCCGCGCGACCTGCGCGGCACCCTGGACCTGGACCGCGTCGGCATGTTCGGGCACTCGGCAGGGGGCTTCACCGCCCTCCAGACGATGCACGACGACCGGCGCATCGCGGCCGGAGCCAACATGGACGGCGTCGTCGCCTACGTCCCGGACGACGGCGACGCCGGTCACCTCTCCACCGTCGCCGCCGAGGGCCTGGACCGGCCCTTCCTGCTGCTGGGCAAGGACGGCAACGACCTGAGCACGGTCCCGTCCTGGAACTCCCTGTGGCGGCACAGCCGCGGCCCGCGCGAGGGCCTGACCCTGCGCGGCGCCGAACACGCCACGTTCACCGACGAGGAGGCACTGCTCCCGCAGATCGCCCGCCGGCTCGGGCTGCCCCGGACGACGGTCGTGAAGAACATCGGCACCGTCCCCCCGGCCCGCGCGATCACCGTCGAACGGGCCTGCCTCTCCTCGTTCTTCGACCGCCGGCTGGGCGGCCGTAAGGTGGCGGGCCCGTCGGCCGCCACGCCGGAGTTGCGTCCCTTCGGCCGGTGAACGGGCGTCGCGTCACGCCGGGAGCCAGCACAGACCGTCCCCGGTGACCCCGAGCCGGCCGGCGCCGGACGACGCCGAGGCCGGGCCGTCCAGCAGGCCGCCGTACAGGGCCTGTTCCTGGAGGTCGTTGCCGGTGCGGAAGGTCTCGGCGACGACCCGGGTGGCCAGGAGCGGGTTCGTGCCGTCGCGGGCGGCGGTCAGCCGGCCCACCGCGCCCCGCAGTTCGGCCGCCGCGTCGCTCCAGCGGACCCCGAGACCGCCGGCGCCGGGAATCCCGGTGTCACCCGACGCCACACCCCCGGCCAGCTCGGCGAAGGCGGCGGCCTCGTCGACGTCGACCCGGGTGACCTTCTTCGCCGACCAGAAGTACGAGTCCTCGTCCCGCTCCATGTCGTAGAACGCGACGAGGAACTCGTAGAACACCCCGTACTCCCGCCGGTAGCGCGCCTCGAACTCGGCGAAGCCGCGCGCCTCGGGCACGCTGCCCTCCAGCGTCGCGTTCACCGCACGGGCCGCCAGCAGGGCGCCGTACGTGGCCAGATGGACGCCCGAGGACAGCACCGGGTCCACGAAGCAGGCGGCGTCCCCGACCAGCGCCATGCCCGGGACCCACAGGGACGTCTTCCAGTAGGAGTAGTCCTTGCGCACCCGGACCCGGTCGTACGGCGGCTCGGTCGCGACCGGCACGTCCGCGAGCAGCCGGCTGACCTCGGGGCAGGCTTTGATCATGTCCTGCCACGCGGCCCCGGGGTCGTGCTGCACGGCCGCGTAGTGCTCGGGCGCGGTCACGGCACCGACGCTGGTCAGATCCTTGCGCAGCGGGATGTACCAGAGCCAGCCGGCGTCGAACGCGGCGCAGAAGACGTTGCCGTCGTTCGGTGCCGGCAGCCGCCGCCCGCCCGCGAAGTAACCGAACACGGCCAGGTTGCGGAAGAAGTCCGAGTACACCCGAGCCCCGCCCACCCGGCCGTGGATCCGGCTGGTGTGGCCCGACGCGTCGATGACGAAACGGGCGTGCGCGGTGCGCGGGACGCCGTCCGGGTCGGTGTACTCGACACCGCGCACCCGCTCGCCCACGGTGAGGACCCGGCGTACCGGACTGCCCTCACGGACCTCGGCGCCGGCCCGTTCGGCGTTGCGCAGCAGGATCTCGTCGAAACGGGAGCGCTCCACCTGGAAGGCGGTCGCGGTGGGGTCCGGCAGCCGCGGTGTCGTCGCGAAGGAGAACTGCCAGGGGTGCGGATCGCGGCCCCAGCGCAGCGTTCCGCCGCGTTTGAGGGTGAACCCGGCCGCCGCGACCTCGTCGGCGACGCCGAGGAGGCGGCACAGGCCGTGGACGGTGGCGGGCAGCAGCGACTCGCCGATCTGGTAGCGCGGGAAGGTCTCCCGCTCCAGGACGAGCACCCGGTGCCCGCGCCGGGCCACGGCCGTCGCGGCGGTCGCCCCGGCCGGGCCGCCGCCGACGACGATCAGGTCGTACTCCCCGTACGACCTGTACGACCCGTACGCCTTGTGCCGCACGTCTCGCGCAGTCATCAGGGAACTCCTCTTCGGTTCTTCTGCTGCTCGGTTCTTCTGGTGCTCGGACAAGTCGGTCACTCGGTCACTCGGCCGGACGGCCACGGAACGCCGCGGACGCCTCGGCCGCCGTTCCCGGCAGGGCGCCCGCGTCGAGCAGGGCCCCGTGGACGTGTGCCGTCAGCTCGGGCAGCGTCGGGTGCTCCAGAACGACGGTCGGTGACAGGCGGACCCGGATGAACGCGCTGAGGCGGTTGCGGACCTGCACCGCGGACAGGGAGTCGAAGCCGAGCTCGGTGAAGGCGCGATCGGCGGGGAACTCGGAGGGGTCCGTGAAGCCCAGGACCGCCGCGATCTCGACACGGATCAACTCGGCCAGCAACGGCTCGCGTTCGGGCGGTGCGACGGCGGCGAGCCGCTCCCGCCAGGACCCCGGCGTCCGGCCGGCGACGTCCAGGGGCGCCGCGGCGGCCGTGGCCGCGCTGCTCGGCAGCAGGTCCGCGAGGACGGGCGGCGCGTCCGGTCCCGCGGCGGCCCGCACGTCCAGCGGCACCGGCACCAGGACCGGTTCCGGGCGGCGCAGCGCGGCATCCAGGAGGGCGATGCCCTCCCGCTCGCCGACGGGCAGCACACCGCCCTCCCGCAGCCGGTCCGGCGCCACCCGGGCCGCCATGCCCCGCGCGTCCGCCGTGGTCCACGGCCCCCACGCCAGCGACTGGGCGGGCAGCCCGCGGGCCACCCGGTAGCGGGCGAGCGCGTCGAGGAACCCGTTCGCGGCGGCGTAGTTGGACTGCCCCGGCCTGCCGAGCACGCCCGCGGCCGAGGAGTAGAGCACGAAGGCGGCCAGGCCGAGGTCCTTCGTCGCCTCGTGCAGATGCCAGGCACCGTCCGCCTTCGGCGCGAGCACGGCCGCGAGCCGCTCCGCCGTCATGGCGTCCGTCACGCCGTCGTCCACCACCCCGGCCAGATGGAAGACCGCGGTGAGCGGCGGCCGGCAGGAGGCGACCAGCGCGTCCACGGACGCCCGGTCGCTCACGTCGCACGCCACCACGCGGCCCGTTGACCGCCGCGACCGCGACCGGCCGCCCGGAGACCCGGTCGAGCAGCGGCGTCACCTCGGCCAGCGGCGCCCGGACCGCGATCATCGCGCCGCCGGCGGGCAGGGCCGCCATCAGCCGGCCGCGCGCGGCGACCAGCCTTACTGCGTCGGCCCGGGAGAACACCCCGGCCACGTGGGCGGCGGCCAGTTCGCCGACGGAGTGCCCGACCAGCCGGTCCGGGCGTACGCCGAACCCGGCGAGCAGGGTGTGCAGGGCCACCGCGTAGGCGAACAGCGCGGGTTGCGCGTAGTCGGTCCGGTCCAGCAGGTCCGGGTCGTCGATCGCCGCCAGGAGCGGCCGGTCCAGCCACGGGGTGAACTCCTCGCACAGGCCGGTGAACGCCGCGTCGAAGGCCGGGAAGGCCGCCCGCAGGTCGCGGCCCATGCCGGGGCGCTGGGCTCCCTGGCCGGGGAACAGGAGAGCCACCTTCGGGCGTGCGCGCGCGGTGCCCCGCAGCAGTGCCGGACCGCCGGTACCGGCGGCCAGGTCACGCACCCCCTTGAGCAGGCCCGCGGCGTCCGGGGCCAGCACGGCCGACCGGTGCGTCAGTGGCGCCCGAGTCGTCGCCAGCGAGAACGCGACGTCCAGGGCGTCCGCGTCCTCCCGTACGCCGGCCAGTTCCGCCGCCAGCCGCGCGGCGTGCGCGCGCAGCCCGGCCTCGTCGTTCCCACCCACCAGCCAGGGCATGAACGGCAGCCGACGGGCCGGCGACGGGCCCGCGTCCACTCCGGCCGCCGCCGTCCGTGCGTTCGTGTCGGCGCCGGTGGCTGCTGTCTGTCCGCTCGTGTCGGCGCTGGTGGCCGCTGTGCGTCGGTTCGCGTCCACACCTGCTGCCGTCCGTCTGTTCGCGTTCACACCGGCTGCCGTCCGTCTGTTCGCGTCGGCACCGGTGGCTGCCGTCCGTCGGTTCGCGTCGGCGCGGGTGGCTGCTGTGCGTTCGTTCGCGTCCACACCGGTGGCTGCCGTCCGTCGGTTCGTGTCGGCACCGGTGGCTGCCGTCCGTCGGTTCGCGTCGGCGCGGGTGGCTGCTGTGCGTTCGTTCGCGTTCACACCGGCTGCCGTCCGTCGGTTCGCGTTCACACCGGCTGCCGTCCGTCGGTTCGTGTCGGCACCGGCCGCTGCCGTCCGTCCGTTCGCGTCCACACCGGCCGCCGCCGTCGCTCCGTTCGCGTCGGCTTCGGTCGGCTCCTCGATGATCACGTGGGCGTTGGTGCCGCCGATGCCGAACGACGAGACCGCCGCCCGGCGCGGACGGTCGCGGCGCGGCCAGGGGCGGGCCCGGTCGAGCAGCCGTACCGCGCCGCCGGACCAGTCGACGTGCGGGGTGGGCTGTTCCGCGTGCAGCGAGGCGGGCAGCCGGGCGTGGCGCATCGCCTCGATCATCTTGATCAGGCCCGCCACCCCCGATGCCGCCTGGGTGTGTCCCAGGTTCGACTTCACCGAACCCAGCCACACCGGGTCGGCCGGGTCACGGCGCTGTCCGTAGGTGGCCAGCAGGGCGTTCGCCTCGATCGGGTCGCCGAGCGCGGTGCCCGTGCCGTGCCCCTCGACCGCGTCGACGCCGGACCCGTCCAGCCCCGCCCCGGCCAGCGCCCGCCGGATCAGGTCGCGCTGCGCCGCGGCGTTGGGGGCGGTCAATCCGTTCGACGCGCCGTCCGAGTTGACGGCCGAACCGCGCAGCACGGCCAGCACCGGGCGGCCGTTGCGGCGGGCGTCCGACAGCCGCTCCAGTAGCACCAGACCGACGCCCTCGGCCCAGGCGGTGCCGTCCGCACCCGCGGCGAAGGACCGGCAGCGCCCGTCCGGCGACAGCCCGCGCAGCCGGCTGAACACGACGAACGGCCGCGGATCCGCCAGCACCGTCGCCCCGCCTGCCAGCGCCAGCCCACACTCCCCGGCGCGCAGCGACCGGGCCGCCAGGTCCAGCGCCACCAGCGAGGACGAACACGCCGTGTCCAGGGTCAGCGCGGGACCGCGCAGCCCCAGCGTGTAGGCGATCCGGCCGGACGCCACGCTCGGCGACGAGCCGATGCCCAGCTGGGCCTCCAGCTCGGCGGGTGCCACGCCGCGGCCGTACCCGCCGGCGTGCATCAGGCCGACGAACACACCGGTGTCGGTGCCGCGCAGCTCCGGCGCCGGGACACCGGCCCGTTCGAAGGTCTCCCAGGCGACCTCCAGGAGCAGCCGCTGCTGGGGGTCGGTGGCCAGCGCCTCGCGGGGCGACATGCCGAAGAACAACGGGTCGAAGTCCGCGACCCCGTCCAGGAAGCCGCCGCGGCGGGTGTACGTCGTCCCAGGCCGGTCGGGGTCGGGGTGGTACAGCGAGGCGAGGTCCCACCCCCGGTCGGCCGGGAACTCGCCGGTGGCGTCGCGCTCCTCGGCCACCAGGCGCCAGAGGTCCTCGGGTGAGCTCACCCCGCCCGGGAAGCGGCACCCGGCCGCCACGATCGCCACCGGCTTGGCCTGCGTCCGGTGCCGCGGCGCCGCCGGCACGGGCCCCGCCGTCCCGTGCAGCCGCGCGTCCAGGTGGGCGGCGACCGCGGCGGGGCTCGGGTGGTCCCACACCAGCGTCGCGGGCAGCCGCAGCCCGGTACGGGTGCCGAGCCGGTGCCACAGGGTCATCGCGCCCATCGAGGTCAGCCCCAGGTCGGCGAACGCCGTGCCCGGATCGGCGGCGGCGCCCCGGATCGCCGCCGTCTCCGCGCACACCAGGTCGGTGAGCGCGGCCCGCCGCTCACCCGGCGACCGGCCGGCCAGCCCGGCGAGTCCCGGATCGGCCGGGCGGTCGGTGAGCGCCCGGCGGAGCAGGGCCCGGCGGGGCTTGCCGCCGGCGGTGCGCGGTACCGCCGGGATCGGCAGCACCTCCTCGGGCACCTTGTGCGCGGAGAGCACCGCGGCGCAGGCGCGCAGCAGCGGCGCCGGATCGAGGTCCGGCCGGTCCGGCACCACGAACGCCACCGGAACCTCGCCGAGCAGCGGATGGGCCCGCCCGACCACGGCCGCGTCCCGCACTCCCGGCAGCGCGCACAACACCCGCTCCACCTCGGCCGGGTCGACGTTCTCGCCGCCGCGCACGATACGCCCGCCCGCCCGGCCGGTGACGGTCAGAAACCCGTGCGCGTCGAGCCGGCCCAGGTCACCCGTGCGGTACCAGCCGTCGCGCAGGACGGCGGCGGTCTCCTCGGGCCGCTCGTGGTAGCCGAGCATGACGCCGGGGCCGCGAACCCAGATCTCGCCGTCGCCGCCGGCCCCCTCCGCCGGGGCGATCCGTACCTCCATGCCGGGCAGCGGCAGCCCGCTGCTGCCGCGCGCCCGTGGCCCGGTGGGCGACTCCACGGCGATCTTGCCGCAGGTCTCGGTACTGCCGTAGCCGTCCAGCAGCGGCGCACCGAACCTCGCCTCGGCCTCCGCCCGCAGCTCCGGGTCGCTGGGCGCACCGGCCGTGACGCACAGCCGCAGCGAGGGCACGGCCGCCAGGCCGGCGTCCAGCAACTGCCGGTAGGTGAGGGGGACTCCGGCCAGGACGGTCGGCGCCCAGGCGGCTGCCAGCCGGGCCAGGGCGGCCGGTTCCCGGGCCGTGGTGATCCGGGCGCTCGCGCCGGCCACGGTGGTGCCGAGGACGCACAGCGAGTGGGCGTAGGCGTGCGAGAGGGGCAGTGGCCACAGGAGGCGGTCGGTCGCCGACAGCCCGAGCCGGGGCAGATAGCAGGCGGCCGCGGACCACAGCGCCGACCGCTGGCTGGAGACCACCGCCCTGGCGGTGCCGGAGGTCCCGGACGTGTAGAGCAGCCAGGCCGGTTCGTCCGGACCGAGGTCGTCGCGGGGAGCGGACGACGGCCGCGTGGCCAGCGCCTCCCAGGCGGTCACCCCGTCGGGCACCGGTCCCGCGCCGGTGACCAGCAGCCGGACGGTCCGGCCGGCAACCAGCCGTGTGATCCGTGGCAGACGGTGGCGGTCGGTGACCACCACGGCCGGATCGCAGTCGGCCAGCAGCCCGGCGAGTTCGGCGTCCGTGGCTCGGGAACTCAGCGGCACCCCCACCGCACCGGCCCGCACCGTGGCGAGCAGTCCCTCGACCAGTTCCACCCCGTCGTCGAGCCAGAAGGCCACCCGGGCGGCGCGGCCGGCGCCCAGCCCGGCCGCCAGCCGGCCGGTCCTGCGCTCCAGCTCCGCCCAGCTCACCGCCCGCCGGTCGTCGGCGAAGGCGACCTTCCCGCCGTGGCGCACGGAGTTCTCGGTGAGCAACTCCGACACCGGCCGTACGGTCACCGCACGCTCCACTCCCACCAGGCCCCCTCGGTGCAACAGCCCTGCCGGCCACCCCTGTCGGCGATGCCGCGGGCGACCGCGCCGCGGCCGTCCGCGGCCTCGCCGGGCCGCGCACTTTCCCAGTAGGAGGGCCCTGCCGGGCCCGGGGTTGCAGGGGCTGCCCGACCGGAGTTTTCTGGAAGTATCCGATCGTGAAACTAGAGCGCCCAGAGTTGCGGCACGGACCGGGGCTCTTCCCCGGCCGTCTCTCCTGGCCAGGCCTCGGCCCGCGCGGTCCGTCGTCGTGCGGCGTTCGACGCGGAGGTGAACCAGGTGAAAGCCGTCGTCTACGAGAAGCCCTTCAGCGTCACCGTCAGGGATGTCGACGATCCACGCATCCAGCACCCGAACGACGTGCTGGTACGGGTCACGTCGAGCGCCATCTGCGGATCCGACCTGCACATGTACGAGGGGCGTACGGCCGCGGAGGCGGGCATCGTCTTCGGGCACGAGAACCTCGGCATCGTCGAGGAGATCGGCTCCGGCGTGACCTCGCTGTCCGAGGGCGACCGGGTGGTCATGCCCTTCAACGTCGCCTGCGGCTTCTGCAAGAACTGCCTGGCCGGGAAGACCGGCTTCTGCCTCACGGTCAATCCGGGCTTCGCCGGCGGAGCCTACGGCTATGTGGCCATGGGCCCCTACAAGGGCGGTCAGGCGGAGTTGCTGCGCGTTCCGTTCGCCGACTTCAACTGCCTGAAGCTGCCGCCGGGCAACGAGTTCGAGACCGACTTCGTGCTGCTCGCGGACATCTTCCCGACCGGCTACCACGGTTGTGAGCTGGCCCGGCTGTCCCCGGGTGAGAGCGTCGCCGTCTTCGGCGCCGGTCCGGTCGGGCTGATGGCCGCGTACTCCGCGCTGCTGCGGGGCGCGTCCAAGGTGTTCTCGGTCGACCGGGTGCCCGAGCGGCTCGCCAAGGCCGAGCAGATCGGTGCGATACCGATCGACTTCACCCAGGGCGACCCGGCCGAGCAGATCAAGGAACAGACCATGGGCGAGGGCACGGACAAGGGCGTCGACGCCGTCGGCTACCAGGCCCAGGCCCACGACGCGAGCCACGAGGAACCCGCCGTCGTCCTGAATGCCCTCGTCGACACGGTACGGCCGACCGGCATGCTCGGCGTACCGGGCCTGTACGTCCCCTCCGACCCGGGCGGGCCCGACGAGCACGCCAAGCACGGCTTGCTGCTGGTGTCCATCGGCCGGATGTTCGAGAAGGGGCAGCAGATGGGCACCGGTCAGTGCAACGTCAAGCAGTACAACCGCCAGTTGCGCGACCTGATCATCGCCGGGCGGGCCAAGCCCAGCTTCGTGGTCTCCCACGAACTGCCGCTCGAGGACGCACCGGCCGCCTACGAGAAGTTCGACCAGCGGATCGAGGGCTATACCAAGGTCGTCCTGCACCCGGGGCACGCTCTCGCGGCGTAGCGACGGCGAGGGCGCAGCGCGGCGGGCCGGTCACGTCAGCCGGGAGCGGGGGTGAGTGCGGTGACCCACTCGGCGGGCCAGGGAGCACTCCTGCGGTCCGCCCGCTGCGGCACGTGTACGACGGTGTAGCGGCCGGACGCGGCGAGTTGCCGCGGGCGGCCGTCGATCTCCTCGCCCCACACCTCGAACGCGAACGTCATCGAGGAGGTGCCGACGCGTTCGACGGTCAGGACCGTCGTCACCTCCTGCTGGAACCAGAGCGGAGCGGTGAAGTCGGCTTCGTAGCGCACCCGTGGCGCGGCACCGAAGTAGCCGACGACACCGCGCTCGCGCACCAGCGCGGCCTCGGCCGCCTCCACGAACCGCACCACCGCGGTGTTGTGGTAGTGCCCGGAGGCGTCGGTGTCCGACCACTCCACCCGGCACCGGTGGACGGCACGGACACCGTCGGTACCGGCACCCGCGGGAGCGTCGTATTGCGTGTTTTTCACGGTCGTCAAGTGTAGTCAACGGGTCGAGGTCCGCTGCAAGCCCTGGCACCGGTGGATCGCCCGCCGCAGCGCGGCTGGGTCGAAGTCCGGGACGCTCTCGCCCTGCGCGTACCCGAGGACCTGCGCGGCGAGGGTGCGCAGCTTGGTGTTGGTGCGCTGGGAGAGGTCACGCAGGACCCGCCAGGCCTGATCCGGAGGGATCCGGCCGAGGGCGACGACGGCGCCGATCGCCTGGTCGATGACTGCGTGCGAGGTGACGGCCTGCTGCAGCTGGGCGGTCTCGGCCTTGAGCCGTTCGTGCTCGACGGCCAGTTCGGTGGCCGACAGCAACCGCAGCGGCTCCGTGCGGGAGATCGCGAAGAACGCCATGGATCGCCTCGTCCGGGGATGGGGTCCGGGGTCGGTTTCACACCTTCCCCCGGACCCCACTCGTACGCGGCGACGCCCCGGGGGGCGTGCGGAACCGGGGGGGTGCGGCCCCCCAGCGCCCGGCCCCGGCCCACGCCGCGGCCCGGGTCGGCGAGCTAGCCGGGGACCCCCCGGCGGGGGCGGA
>NZ_JBFBJI010000016.1:0-48488 GCF_040702065.1 Streptomyces sp. NPDC086777
TCCATGTCCTCACCGTCCTCCCTGCTGCACTGGACCCGCCGCATGATCGAGATCCGCAAGCAGAATCCTGCCTTCGGACTGGGGTCCTACACCGAGCTGCAGTCCTCCAACCCCGCGGTGATCGCGTTCCTGCGCGAGTACGAGGACGACCTGGTCCTGTGCGTGCACAACTTCTCCCGCTTCGCCCAGCCCACCGAGCTCGATCTACGGGCCTACGACGGCCGGCACCCCGTCGAGCTGATCGGCGGGGTGCGGTTCCCCGCCATCGGCGAACTGCCGTACCTGCTCACCCTGGCGGGGCACGGCTTCTACTGGTTCCGGCTGCGGGCGGAGCCGGCCTAGGCGGCGCCCCGTAAGGGGCGCTGGGGTCCCCCCGGCCGAAGGCTGGGGGGAGGAACTGCGCGACCGGCCCCCACCGGCCCGCAGCCGAAGAACAGCGCGCCCAGCGGAGCGCTTGGCACAGTCCACCCCGGGCGGTGGCGGTTGGTTTCCTCCGGCCCGCCCGGGGCACGCATCACTAACGCCCCCGACGACCGGGGAAAGGACGTACCGCCATGGCGGAAACGGTCAGCCCCTCCACTCCCGCTCTCCTCGCCTCGCTCGACCCCCTGCTGCGCGAGTGGCTGCCCCGGCAGCGCTGGTTCGCCGGCAAGGGAGCGCCGGTCACCGGCTTCTCCGCGGTGGCCGAGACCGAACTCCTGCCCTCGGACGGCCGGCTGGGCCTGCACCACCTGCTGGTCCGCGCCCACCAGCCGCCCGCCCCCGCCGGGGCCGGCGACTGCTACCAGCTGCTCGTAGGCGTGCGCGAGGCGCTGCCGCCCCGGCTGGCGCCCGCGCTGATCGGGCACCTGACCGACGGCCCGCTGGCCGGGCACACGGTCTACGACGCGCTGTACGACCCACGGCCCGCCGAGGTCCTGCTGGAGGCCCTGCGCACCCGGGCCCGCATCGGCGACCTGCGCTTCGAGCGCGAACCGGGCCAGGAGATACGCGACGGGCTGGTGGCCCGGCTCCTGACCGCCGAGCAGTCCAACTCCTCGGTCGTCTACGGAGATACGTTCATCCTGAAGTTGCTGCGCCGGGTCGTGCCCGGTGTCAACCCCGACCTGGAGATACCCCTGGCCCTGGCCCGGGAGGGCTGCGCCCGGGTGCCCGCCCCGACGGCCTGGCTGCGGGCGGAGCTGCCCGGCGAACACGGCGAGCCCGACGAGCCGTACGTCCTGGCGGTCCTGCAGCCCTTCGTGCGGGGCGCCACCGACGGCTGGGAGCTGGCGCTGCGCGAGCTCGCCAAGGGCGAGGACTTCACGGCCGAGGCGCGGGCGCTGGGGCGGGCCACCGCCGAGGTGCACACGGCGCTGGCCCGGGCGCTGCCGACCGCCACCGTCGGGCACATCCAGCTCGAGTCGCAGGTCGCGGGCATGACCGAGCGGCTGGCTGCGGCCGTGCAGGCGGTACCGGCGCTGCGGCCGTACGAGGACGGGCTGCGGTCCGCCTACACCGCGCTGGCCGAACTGGCCGCCGAGGGCCGCACCTGGACCGCCCAGCGCGTCCACGGCGACCTGCACCTGGGGCAGTGCCTGCGCTCGCCGTCCGGTGCGTGGTCGCTGATCGACTTCGAGGGGGAGCCGGCCCGCCCGCTGGCCGAGCGCCGGATGCCGCAGCCGCCGGTGCGGGACATCGCGGGGATGCTGCGCTCCTTCGACTACGCGGCCCACTCGGTCACCCCGGCGGCGCCCGACTGGGCTCGCGGGTGCCGGGCGGCCTACTGTGCCGGCTACGCCGAGATCACCGGCGCCGACCCGCGCACCGACCCCGTCCTGCTGCGGGCCTACGAGACCGACAAGGCCGTCTACGAGGTCGTCTACGAGGCCCGGCACCGCCCCGACTGGCTTCCCGTCCCGTTGTCGGCCGTGCACCGCCTGGCCACCCCCGACCCGACCTGATCCCCGGGAGACGCGTCCGTGACCTCCAACACCCCCGTGTCCGTAGCCGCCGGCGACCGTGAGCGGCTGCTGCACGGCACCCACCACGACCCGCACTCGGTGCTGGGCGCACATCCGGTCCCGGGCGGGATCGCCGTCCGCGCGTTCCGCCCGTACGCCCGCGCCGTGACGGCCGTCGCGGGCCGGGATCTGCGGGCCGAACTGCACGACGACGGCGACGGCTTCTTCTCCGCCCTGCTCCCCCTCCCCGAGGTGCCGGTCTACCGGCTGCTGGTGGAGTACGACGGGACGGTGCAGGAGACGGAGGACGCCTACCGCTTCCTGCCCACCCTGGGCGACCTGGACCTGCACCTGATCGGCGAGGGCCGGCACGAGCGGCTGTGGGAGGCGCTCGGCGCGCATCCGACCACGCACCAGGGCGTGCCGGGCACCCGGTTCACGGTGTGGGCACCGAACGCGCGGGGCGTGCGGGTGGCCGGCGGTTTCAACTTCTGGGACGGCACCGGGGCGCCGATGCGCTCGCTCGGGTCCTCGGGGATCTGGGAGTTGTTCCTGCCGGGCATCGGCGAGGGCGAGCTGTACAAGTTCGAGATAACCCGCCCGGACGGCTCCCGGACGCTGCGGGCTGACCCGATGGCCCGGCGCACCGAGGTGCCCCCGCACACGTCGTCGATCGTGACGGCGTCCCGGCACGAGTGGGACGACGCGGAGTGGATGGCGCACCGCGGCGACACCCCCGTCCACGAGGCGCCGTTCTCGGTCTACGAGGTGCACCTGCCGTCCTGGCGCCCCGGCCTGACCTACCGCGAGCTGGCGGCGCAACTGCCCGCCTACGTCAGCGACCTGGGCTTCACGCACGTGGAGCTGATGCCGGTCGCCGAGCACCCCTTCGGCGGCTCCTGGGGCTACCAGGTCACCGGCTTCTACGCACCGACGGCCCGGCTCGGCACCCCCGACGACTTCAGGTTCCTGGTCGACGCGCTGCACCGGGCCGGCATCGGGGTGCTGATGGACTGGGTGCCGGCGCACTTCCCGCGGGACGACTGGGCGCTGGCGGAGTTCGACGGGCGCCCGCTGTACGAGCACGCGGACCCGCTGCGGGCCGCGCACCCCGACTGGGGCACCCTGGAGTTCGACTTCGGCCGCCGCGAGGTGCGCAACTTCCTGGTGGCGAACGCCGTGTACTGGTGCGAGGAGTTCCACATCGACGGGCTGCGCGTCGATGCGGTGGCCTCGATGCTCTACCTCGACTACTCGCGCGAGCCGGGACAGTGGACGCCGAACGAGCACGGCGGCCGGGAGAACCTGGACGCGGTGGCGTTCCTCCAGGAGATGAACGCCACCGTCTACCGCCGGTCCCCGGGCGTCGTCACCATCGCCGAGGAGTCGACGGCCTGGGAGGGCGTGACCCGCCCCACCGACGGCGGCGGTCTCGGCTTCGGCCTGAAGTGGAACATGGGCTGGATGCACGACTCGCTGGAGTACATGTCCCACGAGCCGGTGCACCGCAGGTACCACCACCACGAGATGACCTTCTCGATGGTGTACGCGTACAGCGAGAACTACGTCCTGCCCATCTCCCACGACGAGGTGGTGCACGGCAAGCGCTCGCTGGTCTCGAAGATGCCCGGCGACTGGTGGCAGCAGCGTGCCGACGACCGCGCCTACCTGGCCTTCATGTGGGCCCACCCGGGCAAGCAGCTGCTCTTCATGGGGCAGGAGTTCGCTCAGGGCGCGGAGTGGTCGGAGGCGCACGGCCCGGACTGGTGGCTGCTCGACCCCGAGTACGGGGCGGCGGCCGACCACCGGGGCGTGCGGGACCTGGTCCGCGACCTCAACGGGGTGTACCGGGCGACCCCGGCGCTCTGGGAGCGGGACACCGCACCCGACGGCTTCCAGTGGATCGTGGGTGACGCGGCGGAGGACAACGTCTTCGCGTTCCTCCGCCTGGACGCCGAGGGCACCCCGCTGCTCGCCGTCTCGAACCTCTCCCCCGTGGTCCGCGACTACCGCCTGGGCGTCCCGGACGACATCCCCGCCTGGCACGAGGCCCTCAACACCGACCTGGCCCGCTACGGCGGCAGCGACGTCACCAACCCCGACCCGGTCAAACCGGAGCCCCAGGGCAGCCACGGCCGCCCCGCGAGCATCCGGCTGACCCTCCCGCCCCTGGCTACGGTGTGGCTGCGGCCTGCCTGAGCCCGTCCGGCAGGCCGCCGGTGTACAGCACGCCCAGTCGCTGGGTGGCCCGGGTCAGGGCCACGTACAGGTCACTGGTGCCGTAACGGTCGGGTTCGACCACGAGGACGGAGTCGAATTCGAGGCCCTTGGCCTGGCGCGGGTCGAGCAGGACGACGGTCCGCGTCAGGTCGGGTTCGGCGCCGGCCGTGACGCCGTCCAGGCGGGCGGCGAGAGCACGGTGCAGGTCGCGGGGGGCGATCACGGCCAGCCGGCCCTCGGTGGGGGTGAGTTCGGCGACCGCCTTGCCGACGGCGCCGGGGAGGTCGTCGTACGCCTGCCGGATCCACGGCCGTACGCCCGTCGAGCGGACCGAGCTCGGGGGCTCGAAGTCCGGGTGTTCGGCGCGGACCACGGCCGCCGCGAGGTCCATGATCTCGGACGGGGTGCGGTAGTTGACGCCGAGGCGGGTGTGCTCCCAGCGGTCCTGCACGTACGGCTGGAGGATGTCCGCCCAGGAGCCGACGCCGGCCGCCTCCGCGGTCTGGGCCGGGTCGCCGACCAGGGTCATGGAGCGGGTCGGGCTGCGCCGCATCAGCAGCCGCCAGGCCATCGGGGAGAGCTCCTGCGCCTCGTCCACGATGATGTGGCCGAACGCCCAGGTGCGGTCTGCGGCCGCCCGCTCGGCGGCGCTGCGGAAGTCCTCCTCCTCCTGGCGCTCGGCGAACCGCTCGGCATCGATGATGTCGTGCGCGGACAGCACCTCGGACGCCTCGGGGTCGCTGTCCTCCTTGTCGTCGAACTCGAAGGTCCGGGAGGCGTAGGAGACGTCCAGGACGCCCTGGGCGTAGGCGATCTGGGTCTCGCGCTCGCGTTCGGCGCGGGCCCGCGCGACCCGCTCGTCCACGCCGAGGAGTTCGGCCGCCTCGTCGAGCAGCGGCACGTCCGAGACCGTCCAGGTCCGGGTCACCGGGCGGCGGACCGCGGCCGCGTCCTCGGCGCCGAGGTATCCCTCGGGGGCGGCGAGGAGGTCGGCGACCAGGCGCTGCGGGGTCAGCCGGGGCCACAGCTGGTCGATGGCGGACCAGACCTCGGGGTTCTCGGCGAGTTCGTCGCGGATCTGGGTGACGTCGGAGGGGTCGAGCAGGCTGCTGCCGTCGAAGGGGTCGGTGCCCACGCGTTCGGCGTAGAGGTCGGTGAGGGTGTTGAGGATGTGGCCCTCGAAGTGCTCGCGGGCCACGTTGTGCGGGAGCCGGGCGGCGCGGGTGCGTTCGCGGGCCATGTTGACCAGGCCGTCGTCGAGCATCAGCACCTCGCGGTCGTGCTCGACGGTGAGGACCGGGTCGGGCAGCGCCTGCCGGTCGCGTACGGCCGCCGCCAGCACGTCGGCCATGTCGGCGCGGCCCTTCACGGCGGCCGCCTCGGGGGTGTCGGAGGCCGTCGCCCGCACGCCGGGGAACAGCTCGCCGACGGTCGCCAGCAGCACACCGGTCTCGCCCAGCGAGGGCAGCACCTCGCCGATGTAGCCGAGGAAGGCGGGGTTGGGGCCGACGATCAGGACCGCGCGCTTGGCGAGCAGTTCCCGGTACTCGTAGAGGAGGAAGGCGGCCCGGTGCAGGGCGACCGCGGTCTTCCCGGTGCCCGGCCCGCCCTCGACGACCAGGACCCCGCGGTGCGGCGCCCGGATGATCTCGTCCTGCTCGGCCTGGATGGTCTGCACGATGTCGGTCATCCGGCCGGTGCGGGCCGAGTCGAGCGCGGCGAGCAGCACCGCGTCGCCGGACGGGTCCTCGTGGCCGGTGCGCTCGCGGTCGCCGAGATCGAGGATCTCGTCGTGCAGGGCGGCCACCCGGCGGCCGTCGGTGGCGATGTGCCGGCGGCGGCGCAGGCCCATCGGGGTGTGGCCGGTGGCCAGGTAGAAGGGGCGGGCGACCTCGGCACGCCAGTCGACGAGGACCGGGGTGCGCTCGGCGTCGTCCAGGCGCAGCCCGATCCGCCCGATGTGGTGCTTCGTGCCGGAGGTCAGGTCGATGCGTCCGAAGCACAGCGAGCCGTCGACGGCGTTCAGCGCGGCGAGCAGCCCGGAGCGCTCGGCGACCAGGATGTCCCGTTCCAGGCGGGCCTGCATCGGCTTGTCCCCGAGGGCGAGGGCGTCCGCGACCGAGTCCTCGGTGTCGCCGCGCAGGGCGTCCACCCGCGCGTAGAGTCCGTCGATGAATTCCTGCTCATGGCGCAATTCATCGTCCGGAAATTCGGTGTTTGACAATTCCACTCCCGCCCGGATATACTGTGCCCACTGAACTTCTCCGCGACTTCATCGACATCACCTCGATCCGAAGTCGCGAACTCTTGAATATACGCAAAGAAATCCCCCGGACGCAATTGTCCGGGGGATTCTTCGTATTACCGGTCGGTTCAGCCCAGCACGTCGGGCAACGCGTCGGCCAGTTCCTCGCGGAGCCGCCGCTTGGGCCGGGCGCCCACCATCGACCGCACCGGCTCGCCGCCCCGGAACACCATGAACGTCGGCATCGACAGCACCCTGTACGCGTTCGTCGTCTCCGGACTGGTGTCCACGTCCAGCTGCACCACCTTCAGCCGCTCGCCCTCCTCCGCCGCGAGGGCCGCCAGCACCGGGCCCATCTGCCGGCACGGCGGGCACCAGTCGGCGGTGAACTCCACCAGCACCGGCAGCTCCGCCCCGATCACCTCCGCCGCGAAGTCCGCGTCGGTCACTTCGGCCACACCAGCCGCCTTGATCATCGCCCGGTCCCTCCCAGTTCGCAGACCGGCTCCGGGCCCCCCGGAGCCAGCGCCTCGACGGCCAGGTCGTCGCGGGCCCTCCCGCACTCTCGGCTTCGCTCGAGCGGGGGGACCCCCATGGCCCGCTCCAGTCGCGCATCTATCTGCGCCCGCACGGCCTGCAACTCGCCGATCAGCGAGTCCAGCTCCGCCAGCTTGCGCCGGTAGACCGCGAGCGACGCCGGACAGGTGTCGCCCTCCGGGTGCCCGGCCCGCAGGCACTCCACGAACGGTCGGGTCTCCTCCAGCTCGAACCCGAAGTCCTGCAGCGTCCGGATCTGCGTGAGCAGCCTCAGGTCGCTCTCGTCGTACGTCCGATGCCCGTTGTCGGCCCGCCGCGCGGGCAGCAGCCCGCGCGCCTCGTAGTACCGCAGGGCACGTGTGGTGGTCCCGGCCCGTGCGGCCAGCTCGCCGATGCGCATGCCTACGACCGTACGACCTGACGCCGACGTCAAGACAAGCTCGGCTGGACCCCCGCGGACTCCTCGACCTCGAGGAGCGAGGCGCTCTGGCGCTCCTCGTCGAAGGCCCGGCGCCCGCCGCGCAGCCCGAACAGCCGCTTGGCGAGGGCGATGTAGAGCACCGCGAGGACGTTCAGCACGAGGGTCGCGATCTTCAGATAGCTGACCTTCTCCGTGAGTTCCCAGATCTCCAGCGGCAGGAAGGCGGCGGTGGCGACGACCGTCAGGTACTCCGCCCACCGCTTGGCGTACCAGAGGCCGACCGCCTCGACGAGTTCGATCAGCGCGTATGCCAGCAGCAGTCCGGCCACCAGCAGCAGCGTGGAGTGCTTGTAGCCGAAGGCCTTCTGGATGGAGCCGACGACCGGCGAGTGGTCGAGGTCGTAGTGGAAGTGCTTGAACACCGGCCGGAAGGCGTCCAGGTACTCGTTGAAGAGCCTGCGCACCGCGTCCTGGCTGTTGCTGAACTTCCACACCGCGACCGCGACCAGCACGATGAACACCCCGCGCACGGCCCGCTCGATCGCGAGGAACCTCAGGATGAACAGGTCCCGCAGCACCTTCCCGCGCGGGACCAGCGGAGCGTCCGCGGCGGGCCCGGAGCCGTGCGGCTCGCCGAGCACGAAGTCGCCGCAGCGCAGACACCGCCAGGTCTCCCCCACCGCGGTCTGCGCGTGCAGCCGCACCCGCAGCCGCGGGTCGTCCGGGGCATAGGTCACATGCCCCTTGCGCGCGCAGTGCCGGCGGTCCCAGTCGATCGCCATCCCCCGTGCCTCCATATGTCGACGTGCCGTTCCCGTTGGACAGGAACGGCACGTTAGTGGATACGTCCGACGGGCGGGGCCGAGGGGTGGACCGGGCGGCCGGACAACGGGGGGAGTTCCCAGCCGCCCGGAGAGCGGTGACCGGACGGCCGGCCCGGGTTCAGGCCGAGCCGGACGCCCGGCGGCTTGCGTGGCGCCCCATGAGGGGCGCTGGGGGTACCCCCGGCCGAAGGCTGGGGAGGAACCGCGCGGCCGGCCCCCACCGGCCCGCAGCCGACGGCGACGGCGCGCTACGCCTTCGCCAACTCCTCCCGCTGCTCGGGAAGGTCCGGCGAAACCACCGGCTCCCCCTCGTCCAGCAGCGTCTTCTCGTCGAACGGCAGCTCACCCGCGAGCACCTGCCGCACCCGCCCCTTGTCGATCTCCTTCGTCCACGTGCCGATCAGGACGGTCGCGACCGCGTTGCCCGCGAAGTTGGTCAGCGCCCGGGCCTCGCTCATGAACCGGTCGATGCCGACGATCAGACCGACGCCGTCCACCAGAGCGGGCTTGTGCGACTGCAGACCGCCGGCCAGCGTGGCGAGACCGGCGCCGCTGACGCCCGCCGCGCCCTTGGAGGCCAGCAGCAGGAAGAGCAGCAGCGGGATCTGCTCGCCGACCGACATCGGCGTACCGAGGGCGTCCGCGATGTACAGCGACGCCATGGTCATGTAGATCATGGTGCCGTCGAGGTTGAAGGAGTACCCGGTCGGGACGGTGATGCCGACGACCGGCTTGCTCACCCCCAGGTGCTCCATCTTCGCGATGAGCCGCGGCAGCGCGGACTCGGAGGACGAGGTGGAGAGGATCAGCAGGAACTCGCGGGCGAGGTACTTGAACAGCAGGAAGATGTTGAGCCCGGAGACGACCCGCAGCACCGTGCCCAGCACGACGAAGACGAAGAGCACACAGGTGACGTAGAAGCCGAGCATCAGCACGGCGAGGCTCTTGAGCGCGTCGATGCCGGCGGACCCGACGACGGCCGCGATGGCACCGAACGCACCGATCGGCGCCGCCCACATGATCATGCCGAGGATGCGGAAGACGAGCCGCTGGATGTGCTCGACACCGCGCAGCACCGGCTGCCCGGCCGACCCCATGGCCTGCAGCGCGAACCCGGCGAGCAGCGCGATCAGCAGCGTCTGCAGCACCTGGCCCTCGGTGAAGGCGGAGACGAACGTGGTCGGGATGATCGAGAGGACGAAGTCGACACCGCCGAGCGCCTCGGAGTCCACCTGGGCGTGCCCGGTGGCCTTGAGGGCGTTGGTGATGTGCAGTCCGTCACCGGGGTGCAGGATGTTGCCGACGACGAGGCCGATGGTGAGCGCGACCAGCGACATCACCAGGAAGTACCCGAGCGCGATGCCACCGACGGCACCGACCTTGGCGGCCTTCCGTACGGACCCGATCCCGAGCACGATCGTGCAGAAGATGATCGGCGAGATCATCATCTTGATCAGATTGACGAAGCCGGTCCCGAGCGGCTTCAGCTCGACTCCCGCGTCGGGCCAGACGAGCCCCACGACGATGCCGAGGGCCACCGCCGCGATCACGGCGATGTACAGGTAATGGGTGCGGTCCCGCTTCACAGCGGGTGCGGCAGGTGCCGTATCGGGGGTGCTGGCTGCGGCCACGGCTGCCCTCCTTGACGTCTTCGTCGGTACCACCGGCGTGCGGCTCACGTCCGGGCTATGTGGGGGATGCCGTGACTATCTCCCGGCCTGTGAGGGTGGTCACCCTTCCGTTCATTGAGTTCATGCCCGGACCGGAAGGCACACTGCTGACATGCGTTTTCCGTCCGTCCCCCGCCCCCGCAGCCTGGCCGGCCAGCTCCTCGCCATGCAGGCCGTGCTGATAGCGGTCGTGGTCGCCGGGTACGCGCTGTTCACGTACGTCAGCGACCGCCACCAGGCGGAGGAGGCGGCGACCCGGCAGGCGACGGCGGTGGCCCGGTCGATCGCCGACGCCCCCTCCGTCCGCGCGGCGATCCACACCGCGGACCCCACCGCCGAGCTCCAGCCGTACGCCCTTCAGGTGATGCGGGACACCGGCGTCGACTTCGTCACGATCATGACCCCGGACGGCATCCGCTGGACCCACCCGGACCAGAGCCAGATCGGCAAGCACTATCTCGGCCACATCGAGGCGGCCCAGCGGGGCCACACCTACAGCGAGACCTACAAGGGCACCCTCGGGGCCTCGGTGCGCACGGTGACCCCGGTCACGGAGAAGGGCCGGGTGATCGGCCTGGTCAGCGCCGGCATCAAGGTGGAGGCGATCAGCCAGCGGGTCCAGGAGCAGGTGACGGCGCTGCTCGGGGTGGCGGCGAGCGCGCTGCTGCTGGGCGCGCTGGGCACGTACGTCATCAACGCCCGGCTGCGCCGCCACACCCACGGCATGAACGCCGCGGAACTGAGCCACATGCACGACTACCACCAGGCGGCGCTGCACGCGGTGCGCGAGGGTCTGCTGATGCTGGACGGCCAGTACCGGGTGGCGCTGATCAACGACGGGGGCCGGGAGCTGCTGGGGGTGGGCGCCGAGCAGGACGTGGTCGGGCGATCGGTGGCCGAACTGGGCCTGCCGGCCCCGCTGACCGGCGCGTTGCTGGCTTCCGAGCCCCGGGTGGACGAGGTGCACCTGACGGCGGACCGGGTCCTGGTGGTGAACACGTCGCCGGTCTCCGGCGGTGAGCGGCGCGGCACGGTGGCCACCCTCCGGGATGTCACCGAACTCCAGTCCCTGATGGGCGAGTTGGATTCCGAGCGCGGCTTCACGCAGGCGTTGCGCTCGCAGGCGCACGAGGCGGCGAACCGCCTGCACACGGTGGTCTCGCTCATCGAACTCGGCCGGGCGGAGGAGGCCGTGGACTTCGCGACGGCGGAGCTGGAGCTGGCGCAGGCGCTGACCGACCAGGTGGTGGCCGCCGTCGGCGAACCTGTCCTCGCCGCTCTCCTGCTGGGCAAGACCGCGCAGGCGAACGAGCGGGGCGTGGAGCTGGTGGTCTCGGACGAGAGCCGGCTGGATGACGGTTTGCTACCGGAGAGCCTGTCGGCACGCGATCTGGTCACCATCCTCGGCAACCTGATCGACAACGCGGTGGACGCGGCCCAGGGGACGGTACGGGCCCGCGTGACGGTGACCGCGTACGCGGAGGACGCCGAGTTGGTGATGCGGGTGACGGACACGGGCGCGGGGGTCGACCCCGGCCACGCCGAGCTGGTCTTCCAGCGCGGCTTCTCGACGAAGCCGGCGGGCCCCGGCGGCCGGGGGCTGGGGCTGGCCCTGGTACGGCAGGCGGTCGTACGGCTGGACGGCACCCTGACGGTGACGGAGGCGCCGGAGGGCGGAGCGGTGTTCGAGGTGCGGCTGCCGCTGTGGGCGTCGCCGGCGGGGGGCGAGACGCGATGACCGCCGAACCGATCAGGGTCCTGGTCGTCGAGGACGACCCGGTGGCCGCCGACGCGCACGTCATGTACGTGGGCCGGGTGCCGGGATTCGTGGCGGTCGGGAAGGCGCACACGGGGGCACAGGCGCGGCGGATCCTGGACCGCACACCCGTGGACCTGCTCCTCCTCGACCTGCACCTGCCGGACGTGCACGGCCTGCAGTTCGCGCGCTCGCTGCGGGCGGCCGGGCACCAGGCGGACGTCATAGCGGTGACGTCGGCACGCGACCTGGCGGTGGTCCGGGAGGGCGTCTCGCTGGGCGTCGTCCAGTACGTCCTGAAGCCGTTCACCTTCGCGACCCTCCGGGACCGGCTCACGCGCTACGCGGAGTTCCGGGGAGCGGCGGGCGAGGCCAGCGGCCAGGACGAGGTGGACCGGGCCCTGGCGACGCTGCGGGCACCTACGCCGGCGGCGCTCCCCAAGGGGTTGAGCGCGCCGACCCTGGAGCGGGTGACCGTCGCGCTGCGCGAGTCGGCAGAGGGACTGACCGCGGCCGCACTCGCGGAGAGCGTGGGGATCTCACGCATCACGGCCCGCCGGTATCTGGAGCACTTGGTGGAGGCGGGGCGGGCCGGCCGCAGCCCGCTGTACGGGCAGGTGGGGAGGCCGGAGTTGGTCTATCGGTGGGGGCGGGGGCGTGTCTGAGGACCGGCGGGCTGCCGTGGCCGCGTCCGCTCAGCCGGTGTGGTCCACCAGGGCGTCGATGAGTGTGGGCCACAGTTCGCGTGGGCGGTCGTGGCCCATGTCGGGGATCAGCAGGAGCCGGGCGCCGGGTACCAGGTCCGCGGTGCGTTTCCCGCCGCTCGGGTCGATCAGCGTGTCGTCCAGGCCGTGGATCACCAGCGTGGGCACCGCCAGTTCGCGGAGTGCGTCCGCGCGTGACCCGCTGAGGATCATCGCGCCGAGCTGTCGGCCGATCCCGGCCGGGTAGTGGGCGCGGTCGTAGCTGGCGGCCGCCAGTTCGCGCAGCGCCGCGGCGTCGCCGTATCGCCCGGACGCCCAGACCAGTTCCCTCTCCGCCGCCGCGACGTACCCCTCACGGTCCGCGGGCTTCGGGCCGAACAGCACCGCCTGGGCCTCCGGGCTGGACCGGCCGTACTCGTTCTCGCCGGTCGAGGACATCATCGACGTCAGGGTCAGTACGCGGTCCGGGGCGGAGAGCGCCATCGTCTGGGCGATCATTCCCCCCATCGAAGCGCCCACCACGTGGGCTCGTTCGACACCGAGAGCGGTGAGCAGGCCGAGGCCGTCGCCGGCCATGTCGGAGAGCCGGTAGGGGACCATCGCGAGGGCGGCCGCGAGGTCACCGGAGCTCACGGCGGCAATGAACTCGCCCATGTCGACGGGGTGGTCGTCGAACCTGGTGGACAGCCCGCAGTCACGGTTGTCGTACCGGATCACGTAACGGCCGCGCTCCGCCAGCGCCCGGCAGAAGTCCTCGTGCCAGGCGATCATCTGCGCCCCGAAACCCATCACGAGCAGCACGGCGGGATCTCCGGGGTCCCCGAAGCTCTCGTACGCGAGGGACACCCCCGGGGACACGTCAACGATCGACATACGGGGAGCCTGTCACGGCCGACCGTGGATCGCACCCGGATATCGGCCTCTGCACGGACATTGACCTGACTAGACCACTCCACTTACCTTCACACGGCAAGAGAGACGAACCCCCAGGCCACAGCGCAGTGGCCGCCGAGGAGGTCGTGCCCGTGCGCCCCACCGCCGTCAGCATCGTTGCCCTCGCCGTCGTCACCGCCGCCGCATCGCTCACCGCGTGCGGCGGCGGATCCGGAAGCAGTCCGGACACCGTGAAGGTCTCCTTCAAGCAGTCGATGGACAACTCCGTCAAGGTGACGGACACCTATCTCGCGGACATCAAGAAGCAGTTCGAGAAGGAGTACCCGGGGAAGAAGGTCGAACTCGTCCCCATCAAGGCCTCGGACGCGGACTACTACACCAAGCTCCAGCAGATGCTGAGGTCGCCGCGCACCGCCCCCGACCTCGTCTACGAGGACACCTTCCTCATCAACTCGGACATCACCAGCGGGTATCTCAAGCCCCTCGACTCCTATCTCGCCCGGTGGAAGGACTGGGGGCAGTTCCTCGACACCGCGAAGTCGGCGGCCAGAGGCGAGGACGGGAAGACGTACGGCGTGCCGGACGGCACCGACACCCGCGGGCTCTGGTTCGACAAGCGGGTGTTCGAGAAGGCCGGGCTGCCCACCGACTGGCAGCCGAAGAACTGGGACGACGTGCTCGCCGCCGCCCGGACGATCAAGCAGAAGGTCCCCGGCGTCACGCCCCTCAACGTCTACACCGGCAAGCCCGCCGGCGAGACGGCGACCATGCAGGGCTTCGAGATGCTGCTGTACGGCACCGGCGACGGCACCGGCGACCCGCTCTACGACAAGACGAGCAAGAAGTGGATCGCCGGGAGCCAGGGGTTCAAGGACGCGCTGTCGTTCGTCGAGACCGTGTACAAGGACAAGCTCGGGCCGGACGTGTCCGACGCCCTCGACCCCAACTACCGGAACACCGTCTGGGGTGAGCTCATGCCCCAGGGCAAGCTGGGCATCAACCTCGACGGGTCCTGGCTGCCCCAGAACTGGCTCCAGGGCAGCGGGCACGAGTGGCCCGACTGGTCGAAGGAACTCGGGCTCGCCTACATGCCCACCCAGCACGGGCAGGCCCCGGGCAAGGTGAGCATGTCCGGCGGCTGGACCTGGGCCGTCCCCGCCAAGGCCGGCAACCCCGACCTCGCCTTCGACTTCATCAAGACCATGCAGACCAAGGCGAACGCCCAGAAGTGGTACATCGCCAACTCGGGGATCGCGGTGCGCAAGGACGTCGCGAGCGACCCCTCGTACACGTCCGCCCAGCCCGGCATCAAGTTCTTCACCGATCTCGTCGCCAGCACGCACTACCGGCCCGCCTACACGGCGTACCCGAAGGTCTCCACCGCCATCCAGGAGGCCATGGAGAGCGTGACCACCGGTGACGCGTCGGTCGACAAGGCGGCGAGCCAGTACGACTCGAACCTCAAGGACGTCACCGGCGGCCAAGTGGTCACCCAGTGAGCCAGCCGGTGAGGCAACCCGTGGTCATGCGGCGCATCGCCCGCGGCCTCCCGCTCACCCCCGCCCTGGTCCTGATCCTCCTCTTCCTGGGCGGGCCGATCGTCTACTGCGCCTGGATCGCCTTCACCGACCTCCAGCTCACCGGGCAGGCGCACTCGTCCTTCGTCGGTTTCGCCAACTTCCGCCGGGCGTTCCGCGACGACGCCTTCCTGAACGCCGTCTGGCTGACCCTCGTCTTCACCGTGCTGTCCTCACTCGTCGGGCAGAACACGCTGGGGCTCGCGCTCGCCGCGCTGATGCGGCGGGCGTCCAAGCCGGTGCGGACGCTCACCGGGGGGATCGTGGTCACGGCGTGGGTGCTGCCGGAGGTCGTCGCCGGATTCCTGCTGTACGCGTTCTTCCGCAAGGAGGGCACCCTCAACGCCATCCTCGACGTCCTCCATCTGCCGTCGCAGAACTGGCTGTTCACGCTGCCGATCCTGGCGGTGTCGTTCGCCAACGTGTGGCGGGGCACGGCCTTCTCGATGCTGGTCTACTCCGCCGCCCTCGACGAGATACCCAGCGAGATCGAGGAGTCGGCGGAGGTGGACGGCGCCGGCGGCTGGCGGCGGATGTGGCACATCACGCTGCCGATGATCCGGCGGTCCATCGGGACGAACCTGATGCTCAACACCCTTCAGACGCTCTCCGTCTTCGGGCTGATCTGGGTGATGACCAGGGGCGGTCCCGGCGACAAGAGCCAGACACTGCCCCTCTTCATGTACGAACAGGCCTTCCAGAACAGCATGATCGGGTACGGGACCGCGGTCGCCCTGCTCCTTCTCCTGGTCGGTTCGCTCTTCTCCGTCGTCTACATGCGCCTGCTGCGCACGGAGGTGTGAACCGGACCATGCCCCGCCGTCAACGCCGTGCGCACCGGCTCGCCGCCGACCTCGGGCTGCTGATCGTGGCCGCCGCCTTCGTGCTCCCGCTCGCCTGGGTGGTCCTCTCCGCCGTCGACCCGCACGCCGGCCTGCGGGTACGGATCCCGGACGGGTTCACCCTCGGGAACTTCGACGCGATCCTCACCCCGGACATCACCTACACCCCGCTGCTCAACAGCCTGGTCCTGTGCGGCGGCGCCACCGCGCTCACCGTCGTCTGCGCCGCCCTCGCCGCCTATCCCCTCTCCCGCTACCGCTCCCGGTTCAACCGGCCGTTCCTGCTGTCCATCCTGTTCGCGACGAGCCTGCCGATCACCGCGATCATGGTGCCGGTGTACGCGCTGTTCGTCCGGATCAACCTGATCGACACCATGCAGGGCACCATCCTGTTCTTCGCCGCCTCCCAGCTCCCCTTCGCCATCTGGCTGATGAAGAACTTCATGGACGGCGTCCCGAAGGAACTGGAGGAGGCCGCCTGGACGGACGGTGCGGGCTCCGCCCAGTCGCTGGTGCGGATCGTGCTCCCGCTGATGGGACCGGGTCTCGCCGTCGTCACCGTCTTCGCCTTCGTGATGATGTGGGGCAACTTCTTCGTCCCCTTCATGCTGTTGCTCTCGCCGGACCAGATGCCCGCCTCGGTCTCCATCAACGACTTCTTCGGCAACCGCGGCATGGTGGCGTACGGCCAGCTCGCCGCCTTCTCCGTCATCTACTCGACGCCGGTGATCCTGCTGTACGTGCTGGTCGCGCGCCGGCTGGGAGGAGGTTTCGCGCTGGGCGGGGCCGTCAAGGGATGAACAGGTAAGCGCTGCCCGTGAACCCGTACGTTCCCACAATCCGTGTTCCTGGCCGAACGGACCGTAGTCAGCACCCCCGGACACCCCTACCTTGTCGGCTGTGCGACGACCCCCAGCTCTGCCGAACCAGCCAGGTCCCCCCTTCAACGCCCCCGCCGCCCGCAGACTCCGTGCCGCTCTCGGCATGGGGCCCGAACACGTGGCCCACGACCTGCGGGCCTCGTACGGGCTGCCATACGCCACACCCGATCTCGTACGCGCCTGGGAACGCGGGGCGGTGATCCCCAGCAGCCCCGAACTCACCGCGCTGGCGGCCGTGTTGTGGTGCGCCCCGGGCGAACTCATCGGCCGCCCGCGCACCCTGCGCGAACACCGGATCGCCCGCGGGCTGGCCCCGGAGGACGTGGCCCTCGCGGTCGGCCTCGACCTCCTCGGCTATCTCGCGATGGAGGAGGACGAGGACTGGCAGGGCACGGAACGGCAGTCCACCGTGCTGGCCGACACCCTCCGCCTCTCCCTGCCGGACTTCGTCACCGTCACCGGCAAGGAGGAGCGGCTGGCCGAGCTGCTGCGCGGTGCCGTCACCACGCGCTGGCAGGCCTACGTCCGCCAGGTGGGAAAGCTGCTCCCCCTGGACAGACACCTGATCGAGAGCGCGCTGCGCGAACTGCACGAGGACTACCAGGGACAGATGACAGCCACCCTGGCCTGGGGCAACATCGCGACCACGGAAGCAGCCGACGACAAGGGCAGAGACTTCCTCACGGGGATCGTCGCCCACTTCTGGCAACGGATGGAAAGCGCCCGTTGAGGGGCGCTCGGGGTACCCCGGCCGAATGCCGGGGGAGAAATCGCGCGGCCGGCCCCCACGCGCCCGCGGCCCGGGACGGGACCGCGGCCCTAGAAGACGGACTCCGCCTCGTCCATCCGGTCCTTCGGCACCGTCTTCAACTCGGTCACCGCCTCCGCGAGCGGCACCATCCGGATGTCCGTCCCCCGCAGCGCCGTCATCCTCCCGAAGTCGCCCCGGTGCGCCGCCTCCACCGCGTGCCACCCGAACCGCGTCGCGAGGACGCGGTCGTAGGCCGTCGGCGTGCCGCCCCGCTGGATGTGTCCGAGGATGACCGGCTTGGCCTCCTTGCCGAGCCGCCGCTCCAGTTCGTACGCCAGGGCCGTACCGATGCCCTGGAAGCGCTCGTGGCCGTACTGGTCGATCGCGCCCTTGCCGTAGTCCATCGTGCCGTCGGCGGGGTGGGCGCCCTCCGCCACGCACACCACGGCGAACTTCTTGCCGCGGGCGAAGCGCTCCTCGACCATCTTGACCAGGTCGGCGGGGTCGAAGGGCCGCTCGGGGAGGCAGATGCCGTGGGCACCGGCCGCCATCCCGGACTCCAGGGCGATCCAGCCGGCGTGCCGGCCCATCACCTCGACGACCATCACCCGCTGGTGGGACTCGGCGGTGGTCTTGAGACGGTCCATCGCCTCGGTGGCGACGCCCACCGCCGTGTCGAAGCCGAAGGTGCGGTCGGTGGAGGAGATGTCGTTGTCGATGGTCTTCGGGACGCCGACGACCGGCAGGCCCGCGTCGGAGAGCATGCGCGCCGCGGTCAGCGTGCCCTCGCCGCCGATCGGGATCAGCGCGTCGATGCCGAACTCCTCGACCATGTCGGTGGCCCGGTCGCACGCCTCGCGCAACCGGTCCCGCTCCAGCCGGGAGGAGCCCAGGATCGTGCCGCCGAGGGCCAGGATGCCGCCGACCGCGTCCAGGTCGAGGGTGCGGTAGTGACCGTCGAGCAGACCGCGGAAACCGTCCTCGAAACCGATGACCTCGTCGTCGTACTGGGCGACAGCCCGGTGCACCACCGATCGGATGACGGCGTTCAGGCCGGGGCAGTCGCCGCCTGCGGTGAGAACTCCGATGCGCATGGTGGTGGGTCTCCTGCTCGCTGTCGTTACCGGTGAGCCGATCCGATTGTTTCATGCCGGACGGGCGGGTGAGGTCCTGACGGGCGCCTTATCCGGCGTCGGGGGTATTGTCAAGAGGGTTCCGCTCACCCCGGTGGGCGATTTTTGTGCGGCCACAGAGACGGCCACGGAGACGGCTACAGAGACGGAGTGCACACGTGACGCGCAGCGTGTACGTGACCGGGATCGATCGCGGCGACGGCCGCCAGGTCGTCGAGCTGGGCATGATGGAGCTGCTCACCCGGCAGGTCGACCGGGTCGGTGTCTTCCGCCCCCTCGTCCACGACGGTCCCGACCGGCTGTTCGAGCTGCTGCGTGCGCGGTACCGCCTCTCCCAGGACCCGGCGACCGTCTACGGGATGGACTACCACGAGGCCTCCGCCCTCCAGGCCGAGCGCGGTGCCGACGAACTCGTCTCCACCCTCGTCGACCGCTTCCACCTGGTCGCCCGCGACTACGACGTCGTGCTCGTCCTCGGCACCGACTACGCCGACACCCAGTTCCCGGACGAACTGTCCCTCAACGCCCGGCTCGCCAACGAGTTCGGCGCCTCGGTGATCCCGGTGGTCGGCGGCCGCGACCAGAACGCGGAGTCGGTGCTGGCGGAGACCCGCAACGCGTTCCGGGCGTACGACGGCCTCGGCTGCGACGTGCTGGCGATGATCGCCAACCGGGTCGTCCGCGAGGACCGGGACGAGATGGCCCGGCGGATCGACGGGCGGCTGCCGGTGCCGGTGTACGTGCTGCCGGACGAACTGGCGCTGTCCGCGCCGACGGTGGCCCAGATCGCCCACGCGCTCGACGCGAAGGTCCTGCTCGGCGACGACTCGGGGCTGGCCCGGGACGCGCTGGACTTCGTCTTCGGCGGGGCGATGCTGCCGAGCTTCCTGCCCGCCCTGACCCCGGGCTGTCTGGTGGTGACCCCGGGCGACCGCGCGGACCTGGTGGTCGGCTCGCTGGCCGCGCACAGCGCCGGCACCCCGCCGATAGCCGGCGTACTGCTCACCCTCGGCGAGCGGCCCACCGACGAGATCCTCACCCTCGCCGCCCGGCTCGCCCCCGGCACCCCGGTGCTCTCCGTGCCCGGCAACAGCTTCCCGACCGCCGCCCAGCTGTTCTCCCTGGAGGGCAAGCTGAACGCGGCCACCCCGCGCAAGGCGGAGACCGCGCTCGGCCTGTTCGAGCGGTACGTCGACACCGCGGGCCTCAGCAAGCGGGTCTCGGCGCCGAGCACCGGACGGCTGACCCCGATGATGTTCGAGCACAAGCTCCTGGAGCAGGCGCGGTCCGACAGGCGGCGGGTGGTGCTGCCGGAGGGGACCGAGCCGCGGGTGCTGCACGCGGCGGAGGTGCTGCTGCGCCGGGGGGTATGTGACATATCACTGCTCGGTCCCGTCGACCAGATCCGCAAGAAGGCCGCCGACCTCGGTATCGACCTCGGCGACGCGCAGCTGATCGACCCGGCCACCTCCGAACTGCGCGACGTCTTCGCCGAGCGGTACGCCCTGCTCCGCGCCCACCGGGGCGTGACGGTGGAGCTGGCGTACGACGTGGTCGCCGACGTCAACTACTTCGGCACCCTGATGGTGCAGGAGGGCCTCGCGGACGGCATGGTCTCGGGGTCCGTGCACTCCACGGCGGCGACCATCCGCCCGGCGTTCGAGATCATCAAGACCAAGCCGGGTTCGTCGATCGTCTCGTCCGTCTTCTTCATGTGCCTCGCCGACAAGGTGCTGGTCTACGGCGACTGCGCGGTGAACCCGGACCCGAACGCCGAGCAACTCGCCGACATCGCCGTCCAGTCGGCGGGTACGGCCGCCCAGTTCGGCGTGGCGCCGAGGATCGCGATGCTGTCGTACTCGACGGGCACGTCGGGTTCGGGGGCGGACGTGGACAAGGTGCGGGAGGCGACCGAGCTGGCGCGCTCGCGCCGGCCCGACCTGAAGATCGAGGGGCCGATCCAGTACGACGCGGCCGTGGAGCCGTCGGTGGCCGCCACCAAGCTGCCGGGCTCGGAGGTCGCGGGGCACGCCAGTGTGCTGATCTTCCCGGACCTCAACACCGGCAACAACACCTACAAGGCCGTGCAGCGGTCGGCCGGCGCGATCGCCGTCGGGCCGGTGCTGCAGGGGCTGCGCAAGCCCGTCAACGACCTGTCCCGGGGCGCCCTCGTCCAGGACATCGTCAACACCGTCGCCATCACGGCGATCCAGGCACAGAACCCGGCCCAGAGTCCGGCACAGAACCCGGCCCAGAGTCCGGCCCAGCACCCGGCACAGAACCCGGCCGAGCCCGCGGCCGCGTCCCCGAGCGAGAAGGCAACCGCCCAGTGAGCCCCAGTCCGACCCGTGTCCTCGTCCTCAACTCCGGCTCCTCGTCGGTGAAGTACCAGCTGCTGGACATGCGGGACAGCAGCCGGCTGGCGGTCGGTCTCGTCGAGCGGATCGGCGAGCAGACCTCACGGCTCAGGCACACCTGCCCGGGCAGCGGCGACACCCGCGAGGCGATCGGGCCGATCGCCGACCACGAGGCCGCCCTGAAGGCCGTGGCGGAGGAGCTGACGCGGGACGGGCTCGGGCTCGACTCGCCGGAACTGGCCGCGATCGGGCACCGGGTGGTGCACGGCGGGATGTTCTTCACCGAGCCGACGGTGATCGACGACGCCGTGCTCACCGAGATCGAGCGGCTCGTCCCGCTCGCCCCGCTGCACAACCCGGCCAACCTGACGGGCATCCTCACCGCACGGGCGCTGCGCCCGGACCTGCCGCAGGTCGCGGTCTTCGACACGGCGTTCCACACGACGATGCCGGAGTACGCGGCCCGGTACGCGATCGACCCGAAGCTCGCCGACCGGCACCGGATCCGCCGTTACGGCTTCCACGGCACCTCGCACGCGTACGTGTCCCGGGCGACCGCGCGGCTGCTGGGAAGGACACCGGAAGAGGTCAACGTCATCGTGCTGCACCTCGGCAACGGGGCGTCCGCGTCGGCCGTCCGGGGCGGCCGGTGCGTGGACACCTCGATGGGCCTGACGCCTCTGGAGGGGCTGGTGATGGGGACCCGTTCCGGCGATCTGGACCCGGCCGTCATTTTCCATTTGGCGCGAGTTGGCGGAATGTCCATGGACGAGATCGACACTCTTCTCAACAAGAGGAGTGGTTTGTTCGGTCTGTGCGGTGACAACGACATGCGGGAGATCCGGCGCCGGATCGACGAGGGCGACGAAGCGGCACAACTCGCCTTCGACATCTACATTCACCGCCTGAAGAAGTACATCGGCGCGTACTGCGCCGTCCTCGGCCGGGTCGACGCGGTGGCCTTCACCGCCGGCGTCGGCGAGAACGCCGCCCCGGTGCGGGAGGCCGCGGTGGCGGGCCTGGAGGGGCTGGGGCTCACGGTCGACCCGGAGCTGAACGCCGTACGGGCGGACGAGCCGCGGGTGATATCCCCCGCCGGTGCGCGTGTCGCCGTCGCGGTGGTGCCGACGGACGAGGAGCTGGAGATCGCGACCCAGACGTACGCGCTCGTCGGCGCCGGATCGGCACCGGCCGGAATTAACAGCTGAGCACATTAGCGCCCATTTGTATCTTCCACCAGACGGAATATTCCGTAGCGAAACAAACCGATAGGATCGCCCCCATGCGCCGTTCGAAAATCGTCTGTACTCTCGGCCCCGCGGTCGACACCCACGAGAAGCTCGTCGCCATGATCGAGGCGGGCATGAACGTGGCCCGGTTCAATTTCAGCCACGGCTCCCACGCCGAGCACCAGGGGCGGTACGACCGCGTCCGGGCCGCCGCCAAGGAGACCGGCCGTGCCATCGGCGTCCTCGCCGACCTGCAGGGCCCGAAGATCCGTCTGGAGACCTTCGCCGAGGGACCGGTGGAGCTGGAGCGCGGTGACGAGTTCGTCATCACGACCGAGGACATCCCGGGCGACAGGACCATCTGCGGTACGACCTACAAGGGCCTGCCGGGCGACGTCTCGCGCGGCGACCAGATCCTCATCAACGACGGCAACGTCGAGCTGAAGGTCACGGAGGTCGAGGGCCCGCGGGTGCGGACGATCGTCATCGAGGGCGGTGTCGTCTCCGACCACAAGGGCATCAACCTGCCCGGCGCGGCCGTCAACGTGCCCGCGCTGTCGGAGAAGGACATCGAGGACCTCCGGTTCGCGCTGCGCATGGGCTGCGACATGGTCGCGCTCTCCTTCGTGCGGGACGCCAAGGACGTCGACGACGTGCACCGGGTGATGGACGAGGAGGGCCGCCGGGTCCCCGTCATCGCCAAGGTGGAGAAGCCGCAGGCGGTGGAGAACATGGAGGGCGTCGTGATGGCGTTCGACGCCGTCATGGTGGCCCGTGGCGACCTGGCCGTCGAGTACCCGCTCGAAAAGGTCCCCATGGTGCAGAAGCGCCTGATCGAGCTGTGCCGGCGCAACGCCAAGCCGGTGATCGTGGCGACCCAGATGATGGAGTCGATGATCACCAACTCCCGCCCGACCCGCGCCGAGGCCTCCGACGTCGCCAACGCGATCCTGGACGGCGCGGACGCGGTCATGCTCTCGGCGGAGTCCTCCGTCGGCGCCTACCCGGTCGAGACCGTGAAGACGATGTCGAAGATCGTCAAGGCGGCCGAGCACGAGCTGCTCAGCAAGGGCCTGCAGCCGCTGGTGCCGGGCAAGAAGCCGCGCACGCAGGGCGGTTCGGTGGCCCGTGCGGCCTGCGAGATCGCCGACTTCCTCGGCGGCCGCGGCCTCGTCGCCTTCACCCAGTCCGGTGACACCGCCCGCCGCCTCTCGCGCTATCGCGCGCAGCAGCCGATCGTCGCCTTCACCACCGACGAGAACACCCGCAACCAGCTCACCCTCAGCTGGGGCGTGGAGTCGCACGTGGTGCCGTTCGTGAACAGCACGGACGAAATGGTCGACATGGTCGACCAGGAGCTCGCCAAGATCAACCGCTTCAACGCGGGCGACACCGTCATCATCACGGCCGGCTCGCCCCCCGGCGTCCCGGGCACCACCAACATGCTCCGCGTCCACCACATCGGCGGCATCAACAGGTGACGCCCCCGTAAGGGGCCTTGTACGACACCGAGGGCGCTCCCTGTGGCCAGGGGGCGCCCTCGGCGCGGGGTTCGAAGGAGAAGGCGATCATCTCTCCGTCTGCTCCTGCCGGGGGAACTCCGGCGGGGCAACGGACTGGGCTGTGCCCCGCCGAGTCGGTACTCGGCGGGGCACAGCCCTCTTGCGGCTCCCGGAGGGGTCTGTGGTGGAGCTCAGCCGGTTCCGTCGGTCGTGTAGACGTGCATCCCGGGCACGTGCAGGGTGCCGCCGAACTGGGCGGCCTGGGTGACCTTGACGTTGGTGAAGTAGATCAGCGGGATGTTCAGCGGCGGCGGGTTGTCCACGTCGAACGTGATCGGGATCAGGCCGAAGAGGTTGCCGGAGATGGACTCCGTGTACATCGTCGTGGCGCCGCCGGTGATCTTGGACGTGGAACCGGGGGCCGCCTGCACGTGGTAGGTCTTGCCGATGGTCGTGTCCTTGACCGTCTGGTGCAGGTCACCGATGTCGGTGCCGCCCGAGATGACGTACTTCAGCACCTTCTTCGTCTTGCCGCCGGCCGTCCTCACCTCGACGATGCCCTGGTAGTCGGCGCTCTTCAGCGTCAGCGAGCTCGCGCTCAGGTACCAGGGGTCGTCCGCGACGGCGACCTTGTTGTCGACACCGCTCACGTCGTCGGTGGCGACCTTGCAGCCGTCGGCAGACTTGCTGGAGCTCGCGGACGGGCTCGGCAAGGCGCTGGACGTGGCGTCCCCGGCCGCCTTGGCGGCGTCCTTGGTGACCTCGCCGGCCGCCTTGGTCGCCGTGTCGGTGGTGTCCTTCACCGTGTCCGTGACCTTCTTGACGGTCTTGGACACGGTGTCGGAAGCGCTGTCCTTGCTCGACGAGGACGACGAGGAAGAGGACGACGAGTCCGAGGAGGCGGACGCCGACGGCGAGGGGGTGGCGCTCGCGGTGGAGTCCGACGAGGACGAGCCCGTCGTGCTGCCGCCGCTCAGGATGCTGCCGATCGCGTCCCCGATCGAGCCCAGCAGGCCGCCACCGCCGCTGCTCGCGGAGGCGGACGGTGACGGGGTCGCCGTGCTGCCGGAGTCCGACGAACCGGAGGACCCGGACGACCCCGAGGAACCCGAACCGCCCGAGGACGACTTGGACGCGGACGGCGTCGGCGTGGCCGCGTCGTCGGAACCTGAATCCGACGAGGACGACTTGCCCGACGACGACGTGGAGTCCTTGGCGTCGTCCGACGCGGTCGCCGACGGCGAGGCCGGGTCCGTGGCCTTGTCGCTCGCCGACGCCGAGGGCGACGCCGAGTCCAGGGCGGAGACGCAGTCCTTGTAGTCCTCGGCAAGGCTCTTCGAGGACGCCGACGACGTGCTGTTGGTGTCGGCGATCGCGAGCGAGGACGTGAAGCCGAAGCCCATGAGCACGGCCGTCGGCATCGCCACGGAAGCTATCGCCTTGCCCGCAGGCATGTGGAACCTGGTGAACAACGGCTTCTTGGGCGCCGCATGCCGCGGCCCGGTTCTCACACGGGACTCGTCCACATCAGTCCCGTGGGTCACCTCGTCAGCCGGCACTGTGCCTCCCGTTCGCCCCGTTCACCGGGCTCGTTCCTGACAGGTCGTTCTCCCCCAGCGGCGCAAGGCCCTGGGAGGCACCCCCATCGCTCACGCCGTCCGGCCCCGGGTAGTGGGCGGCCTCCTCCGGGGCGCCGTCCCCGGCCGGCGGGATCTCGCCCTCCGGCTGCGGCTTCGGGGGCGCGCCCGGAGACCAGGCCACGGCCATCGCTCCACCCACGAGGGCGAGCAGGAAGCCCATGACGAAGCCGCCGAAGTTGGACACGGGGAGGGACACCAGCGCCAGCAGGATCGCGGCGATTCCCGCGAACGTGCGGATGTGCTTCTGGTACCAGAGGCTGATGCCCAGGACGACGAGCAGCACGCCGATGATCAGGGATCCGGCACCCGCGGTGGTCGCCATCGCCACCGTGAGGTTGCCGATCTGGAGATGCGCGTACGGGAAGTACATGATCGGGAAACCGGCGAGCAGGATGTACAGACCGGCCCAGAACGGCCGCGTGCCCCGCCAGGAGCGGAACTGCAGCCTCCGGCGGGTGAACTGGCCGGATGCGGCAGGAGTCTCGGCGCTCATGGAAAACAGCTCCCTGGTGCGGCGTTGCTGTGGTGGTGATGCTGTGTGGTGCGGTGGTGGTTCCTTGTACCGCGTGTGAAGACCATGGGAAGAAGGTGGAGGGCGGGGGTGCCGTCGGCGCCCCCGCCCGTCACGGAGTGCTTAGTAGCACTCCGCTCCCTTCGTCGAGATCGACATGTGCAGACCGCTCAGCTTGAAGGTTCCGGCGGTGGTGGCCCACGCCGTCTGCTTCACGCCGGACAGCGAGGCGTGGTCCGCCTCCTGCGCGAACCCGTTCGGGTTCGTCAGGCCGGCCTTGGCCTCGTCGCTCTTGATGCCGGGACCCTTGGTCGAGCTGCCGGCCGCGACACCGATGTTGATGTTGGTGAACGTCGCGTCGGCGCTCAGGTCGTCGAGGTCGATGTACAGCTTGGTGGCCTCGACCGGCTTCTTCGCGTCGGTGCCCGCGTGCAGGATCAGGCTGACGTTCCCGAAGATCGGGACGTTCGGCGTGACCACGGACTGGCACAGGTTGGTGATGGTCGCGCTGTTGAACGCGGAGACCGCCACCGGGTGGATCGTCTTGTCACCGGCGAGGGTGACACCCGAGTCCACGGCGCCGTACTGAACGAAGCCGTCACCTTCGAGCGAGTCGGCCGTGACCTTGAACTGCTGGCCCGACACACTGAACGACGCGGCGAGAGCACCCTGCGCGAGGGCGACACCTATACACGCCGTGGCGGCGACGCTGGGCACCATGACCACAGCGAACCGCTTCCATCTGGTCCCGCCACGCACCTGGGACTCCATATTTCCTCCTTCTCGGACGTACATCTCCTGGCCCGGTATCGCCCCCAACGGCGGCTCGGCCGGGCAGGGATGGGAGAAGTGCTACGTCCTCGGAAGGGGAGCGCCCGCACTCGGAGGCACGAACGCACCTCGATCACCGGCGATCACCCCCGAGCGACAACCACTGGTCGCGCCTGACACGCATCACGCACAACCCTGCTGGACAGGCTTCGCGGTGAGGCGAAGACCCCCCTGCCCAAGAGCCGGCGCCACTGCCGCCGACTCTGCTCGGTGGGGACCCAGATGAACCCGCGGCCCGACCGGCTGTCGGGGTACGGGAATGGACCGAGCGTCGCCGATCGTGGTGCATTCTCGCCGCCCGCACAAGGGGCTTCGTTACTCGGTAGTAACGGGCGGATAACCGAGGGACGACCCACCGGTCTCGGAGTGCGACTCTGGGTGGCATCGAGGGGCAGAGCAAAACAGTTGATCGATGGATGAAACCAGACAGACCAACAGCCCTGATTTACTCCGAGTAACAGCGGCCGCCATTACCAAGATTTGGTAAAGAGCGGCCGCCGGGGTCCCGTCTGGGCAAATCTTTCACTCGGGCATCACAGGACGTGACGTTTAGCGACTGGTCAGCCCTGTGTTCAGATCGTTGTCTAGAACAGCGCGCGCGCCAACGCCCTGCGCGCTCCCACCACCCGCGGGTCGTCGGTGCCCACGACCTCGAAGAGCTCAAGAAGCCGCCGTCGTACGGCATCCCGGTCGTCGCCGGCCGTCCGCTGCACGGTCTCGATCAGCCGCCCGAAGGCGTCCTCGACATGCCCGCCCACCAGATCCAGGTCGGCGGCCGCGATCTGCGCCCCCGCGTCGGCCGGCTTCTCGGCCGCGTCCCGGCGCACCTGCTGCGGGTCCATCCCCTGCACCCGCTGGAGCAACTCGGCCTGCGCGAGCCCCAGCTTGGCCTCGCTGTTGGCCGGGTCGTCGCTCAGCACGTTCCTGTACGCCTGGACCGCACCGCCGAAGTCACCCGCGTCCAGCGCCTGGACGGCCGCCTCCAACAGTGCGTCGTGCGGGCCCGCGGGCGCCGCGGCGGGCTCGGTCCGGGCACCCGGCTCCGCGTCGGGGTCGACGACGAGACCGGTCAGGCCGAACCGCTCCTCGGCGACCTGCACCAGCTGGTCCAGCGTCCCGCGGATCTGCTCCTCGCCGGCCGCGCCCTGGAAGAGCGGCAGCGCCTGCCCGGCGACGACGGCGAACACCGCGGGGATCCCCTGGACCCCGAACTGCTGCATCAGCATCTGGTTGGCGTCGACGTCGATCTTCGCCAGCAGGAAGCGGCCGTCGTACTCGACGGCGAGGCGTTCAAGGACCGGGCTCAGCTGCTTGCAGGGCTGACACCACTCGGCCCAGAAGTCGATGACGACGGGGACTTCGGCGGACCGCTGCAGGACATCGCGCTCGAAGCCGGCTTCGTCGACGTCGATGACCAGATCGGCCGGGGACACGGCACCGGCACCACCCTGCCGGGCCGCTTCGGCGCGCGTCTGCTCGGCCTTGGCCTTGGCCTCCTGGGCCGCCTTGACCGCGGCGAGGTCGACGACGCCGCTCATGGACATGTTCCGTGGCTGCATGCGTCTATCCTCCCCCGTTCCCGCGCGTGTGTGAAAAGCGTTGTGAAAGCCGGGCCGAACCTGTGTGCGTCGGCGGCGCCGGGTCCCCACCCCACGCCATGGTCATCGCCCGTGCGGTCGGTCACGAGCTTTCGCTACGACCCGTAGCGTAATGCCATCCGGGAGCCGCGCGACACCACTTTCCGGTGATCTCCCTCACGGCATCACACGAACCGCCGGTTATGGTCGTGGGATGCAGAGCCGCACCCCCGCCGGACGTACCGGCCGCCCGCGCAGCGCCGCCGCGGACACGGCGATCCTGGCGGCGACGCGGCAGGCACTGGTCGAACTGGGCTGGTCCAAGCTCACCCTGGGAGACGTGGCCACGCGGGCCGGGGTTGCAAAAACGACCCTCTACCGCCGCTGGGCGGGCAAGAACGAGCTCGTCGTCGACGCGGTGGCGGAACTCTTCGACGAACTCGAACTCCCCGACCGCGGCAGCCTGGCGAGCGACATCGAGGGCGTCGTGCTCCAGTTCGCGGCGATCCTGGACCGCCCGGAGGCCCGCAGCGGCCTGATGGCGGCGGTCGCCGAGTCGACCCGGGACGACGCCCTGCGGGAACGTATCCGCGCGTCCATCGTGGACCGCCAGAAGCGGCTGGTGGTGGAGGGCAGGGAACGCGCCCAACGGCGTGGCGAACTCCCCGAGCAGACCGACCCGTGCGAGGCGGACCGCACCGCCGACCTCATTTTCGACGTGGTGGCGGGCTCGGTGGTCCACCGCGCCCTGGTGAGCGGCAAACCTGCGGACGAGGAGTGGGTGCGCGGCCTGACGAGGGTTCTGCTGCTGGGCCTGGCGGGCGCGGCAGGCGACGCCGAACCGTAATACTAGAAACTCCTTTGCGGTCCTTTTGTAAAAGTAGGATCCTTTTCGTCTGTGCCTCAGCCGTGCGAAACGCCAGGAATGAGTATGGGATTGCGAAGGGCCCTTCCGGTCGCCGCCGCGCTTCCGGCCCTCCTTGTGATATCCGCGTGCAGCAGCGATTCCGGTGACTCGGCCGACAAAAAGGCCGCCGCCACCGCGAAAGCGACGTCAAGCGCGGAGGCGGAGGCCGCCGCCGAGGCGAAGAAGATCGGCGCGCTGGATCCGCAGTCCCTGAAGCAGGCGACGCTCACCGGCAAGAGCACGGGATTCGATTTCAAGCAGGTGTCCAAGGCGGACACCGAGGCGGGCCGGGACATGAAGGCCGACAAGAGCGAGTGCCAGCCGCTCGCGAGTCTGGCCGGTGGCTACACCCACATCGAGGCGGTGAGCACCGAACACCGCTCCCTGGAACCTACGGACGCCTCGAACGCCACCGTCGGCTCGATGTGGCTGTCCTCCCACTCGGAGAAGAACGCGAAGCTGGTGATGTCGGACCTGCGGACGTCCTTGCAGAAGTGCCCCAAGGGCTTCAAGACCCTCGGTCTCACCTACACGGACGTGAAGCGGCTCAAGGATCCCGGCCTCGGCGACGAGGCTGTCAGTTACGGCATCACGAACGTGGTCGCCAAGCAGTCCCTGCGGATGACGTACACGGTGGTCCGCAAGGGCGGGGTGGTCGCCACGTTCTACGGGGTGAACATGCTGGCGCCCGGCAAGAGCGCCATGCCGGAGACGACGATCAAGGCCCAGCTGGCGCAACTGGGCTGATCTCGACCGGAGCGACCGCCTCCGGCCGAGGGAGTGTCTTGATGACGGTCCGGCCCGCCCAGCGGGCCGGACCCGATCACGCGTCGAGCGCGCCCTGAATGGCCGGTCCGGTCATCTGGATGATCACGGCCGCCTCCTGCAGACCCTCTGGCAGGTTGGCGCGCTGCCCTTCGCCACTCACCAGAACGCCGTCCGGCAGCATGAGCACGGCGTCGAGACGGTCGGCTAGTTCGGCGACGACGTCCAGGATCCCTCCCGGCGGAAAGCGGTTGACGCTGATGCCGTCGGCACTCACGTTCACCTCCGCCTCGCCTCCGTCGGCCGCCCGGATCAGCATCTCCCCGGAGCCCTCCACAGCGTTCACGGCATAGGGGGCCAGAACTTCCAGGGTCACCCGTTCGTCCAGCGCTTCCGGCTCACCGTCGACAAATCGGTGCAGGGAAATACCGTAGCCCATGGTGCATGTCCTTTCACTTTCTCATTACGTGCCGGATGCCGGATGGTGACCGCCCTTCCCATTCCAGGAGGACGATCACCATCCATTCTTGGTCCGACGCCGATTACGGCGTGTGTACGACCGTGATACTGGTGATATTCAAATCAGCCAGCATGGCGCGGAACGCGGTGACTGCCTTGACCTCGGAACAGTGCCAGACGATCGGTATATGGTGCGCCTCGTACGCCTTGTTCTGCCTGACGGCTTCCTCGGCGGCGCTCTTGTACCAGGTGTAGAACTTACCCGTCTTGGGATCGATGAGCCCGAGATACCCGTACTTGGCGTCGAGCAGGGTTCCGTTCTTGAACCCGTCGAACTTCACCCATCCCGACGGTGTGTCCGCGGTGAGCCGGTACACGATTCCCTTGGGAGCCCCGGTTATCCGCATCTGGTAGGCCAAGGGCGCCGGCTTCATGGCCTCGTTCTCGGCCTTCCACTCGCCCGGCCCCGTGAGGTCCACCCAACAGCTGCCGACGGCAGCCACGCGCATGACGGTCCTCGGGCAGGCCGCCGCGAGCTCCTCGAACGCGTTGACGGTGTTCTCGAGCCGTGCCAGGGTCGCGGGATCGACGTGATCCAGGGCTTTCAGGGCGTTGAACGCGTCCCGAACCCCCACTCCCGTCTGCAACGCCGCGTCCAGGGCCCGGATGCCCTCGAGGACCTTGGCGACCGCCTTGCCGGGAATGAAGTTGGACGCGGCCCAGGCACAACCGCTGACACTGCCGTGCCGACAGTCGATGAAGTCCTGGACCAGGATCTGCTTGCCGACCTCCACATAGGTCTTGAGCAGCCCCTCGAGGATGTCCAGCTGCGTGAAGGTCCTGGTGATGTCCTTCTTCAGACCCGTGAGCGGCTCCGAGTCCAGGAACATCGTGTCTTGTGCAGGGCACCCAGATTCGGTGGCCGGAACGTCGGGGTTGAGGCACACGTAGAAGTCGACCGTGACATCGAAGGTGTACGTGAACGTGACGGTGCAGCTCGTGCCGAAGCCGGGTGGGATCTCACAGGGCTTGTCCTGCTGGACATCGGTCACCTTCAAGGTGTCCTCGTCCATGACATAGAACGTGCCGCCGCCGAGTCCCTCGACCAACCCGTCGGTGACCTGCTGGTTGGCAGAGGCACGTTCAGTGCGGTCCGCGGCCGCAGCGGCCTCCTCCGCGTACTCCTGCGCGTGCTCCGCGGCCGTTTCGGCGGCGGTGGCGTCCTCGTCCGCCTGTACGGCGTCCGAATGAGCCTGCTCGGCGAAGCCGTCCGCCTCCTTCGCGGCGGTACGGGCACTCGCGGCGTCCTTCTCCGCCTCGTCGGCAGCGGAGTCCGCGGCATTCGCCGCGCTCCGGGCCTCGTTGGCCGCGAAGGTGGAGTAGAAGGCGTCCTCGCCAGCGGCTGCCGCGTACTGCGCAGACGCGGCATCGGACTTCTTCGCCTGCTCGGCGTACCCGTTCGCCTCGGTGGCCGAGGCAAGGGCGCGCATTGCCGCCTGCTGGGCCCGCACGGTGTCCGCCGCCGCGTCGGCCGCCGCCTGGGTGGCCAGCTTGGCGTCGGCCGCAGCATGGTCCGCGAGAGCCTGCGCCTCGGTCGCCGCCTGCCCGGCCGCCTCGGCCTTCGCCTCCTCCGCCGCCGCCTGCTGTTCGGCGATGGGCTTGGCCAGCTGACCGGACAGGACGGCAAAGGCTGCTGACGCGTCCGTCTGTTGATACGAACTGCCCAGCGCGATCGCGTCGTTAGCTGGCCGGACGACGGCCGTCGCCGCGTCCCGGGCGGCCTCCGCCGCGTTGCCCGCGGCCAGGGCATGCCCCGCGGTGTCGGCCGCGGACTTCGCCGTGGCGGCGGCAGAACTGCGCGCGGCCCGTGCGAAGGTCTGCGCCTGAGCCGCAGCGGCCTCCGCGGTGGCGGCCTGCTCCTGCGCTTCGGCCGCGTCCCGCGACGCAGCCTTCGCCTCGTCGATCGCCTCCGCCGCGGCCGCGTGCGCGGTCTGCGCGGCCGAAAAGGCGTCCCAATAGGCCGACCAGGCCGCCTTGGACGATGCCTCCGCCCGGGTCGCGGCACCATCGGCACGCGTCGCGGCGGCACGGGCATTGCTGGCTGCCGTGGTCGCCTCGTCCGCGGCGTTGTGCGCCGCGATCGCGGCGTCCGCCGCGGTGTCCGCCGCGGCCCATGCCTCATCAGCCGCGGCCCGTGCCGACTCGGCGGCGTCCGTTCCCTCGGCCGCCTGGGCTGCCGCTTCCAGGGAGGCGGCCCGGGCTTCCAGAGCCTTTTGGGCCTGCTCGGCGTCGTATGCCTTGTTACGTGCGATACGAGCGCCTTCCTCGGCCTTCTCAGCCGCTTGGCGCTTGTCCGAGGCGGTGTCGGCCGCCGAGGAAGCGGTGGAGGCCGCGGATTCCGCGGTGTCCCGCTCGGACTGGGCACGTTGCTCCGCCGCGTGCGCCTTGCCTCGCTCGTTTGCCGCGACGACCTGCTGGGCCACTGCTTCAGCCCGGGCCACCTCGGCCTTCGCGCGCTCGGTCTCCGCGGTGGCGGCCGCCGCCTTGGCGTCAGCCTCCGCCTGTGCGGCGGTCGCCGCTGCCTTCTTCGCAGTGGCGACGTGCTCGGCGGCCGACGTGGCCAGGGCCTCGGCGGAGTCGGCCGCGGCCTTGGCCTGGCCAGCCGCTTCCTGAGCGGCGACCCGCTGGAACTCGGTCTCCAGCGCGTGCGCCTCGGTCTGTGCCAGCGCCAACAACGCCGCGGAGTTCTCAACCGTGGCGTTGGCTGCCTGCAGCGTGGTCTGTGTCGCCTTGGCCGCCGCTTGGGCCGCCGCGCCCGACGCACGGGCCACCTGCACCGACTGCTGGGCGTAGCTCAGACCCCGGCCCCGACGCAGGGAGGACGCGTCGGCGATGTCGTACGCCTGCTGCTGTGGCGGCGGTCTGTACGGCCGCTGCCGCCTCCGGGGCCGCGGCGGCGGCCTCCTCGCCGGCCTTCTTGGCCAGGTCGGTGGCGTTCTCCGAAGCGGTGGCGGCGTTGCCGGCGCGGGTGGCGGCGTCCTGAGCGGCGTCCAGAGCCTTGGCTGCCGCGACATGCGCGGACGCGGCGGCACCGGTCGCCTTCAGGTACGAGGACCACGCGCCCTCGGCGTCGGCCTGGGCCCGTTCGGCGGCGCCTTCCGCCTTGGTGGCCGCGGACCGGGCGGTGACGGCGGCGGCTCTCGCCTCGTCAGCAGCGGTCTGCGCGGCGGTCGCGGCGGTGGCAGCGGCGGTCGCAGCGGTGCGGGCCTGGTCGGCCGCGGTACGGGTCTCGCCCGCGGCGGCGCTGCCCGCGGCTGCCGCGGCGGCTGCTTCCAGGGCGGCGGCGCGGGCGGCCGTAGCCTGCTCCTTCTCCTTGGCGGCCGCGGCGGTCCTGCGGGCGGCGGCTGCCGCCGCGGCCTTCGCGTCGGCGGCCTTGCGCTTGTCCTTCGCGGTGGCGGCGGCCGTGTCGGCTGCCGTCTTGGCGTTGTCCGCGGCCGTCTTCCTCGTCGCGGCCTCGGTCTCGGACACCTGGGCCTTGGCCCGCTCGTCGGCGGCGCTGACCCGGGAGGCCACGGCGGTGGCGTGCTCCAACTCTGCCTCGGCGCGCTGCGTCTGGGCGGCGGCCGCGGCGTCGTGCGCGGTGCCGTTCTTCGTCTCGGCGGTGGCCTGGGCGGCCTTGGCGTCGGCTGCGCTGTCGGCGGCGGCCTCCGCCTCGGCGTCCGCGGTGTCGGCGGCGGCCTCTTGGCCTGGGCGGCGGCCTCCTGCGCGGCGATCCGGCGGAACTCGGTGTTCACCGCGTGCGACTGGGTCTGTGCCTTGGCCAGTAGGGTGTCGCTGTCTGCGACGGTGGCGTTCGCGGCCTCCAGCGCGGTCCGGGTCGCCTTGGCGGCTGCTTCGGCGGCGGCGCCGGAAGCGCGGGCGACCTGCACCGACTGCTGGGCGTACATCAGGCCGCGGCCGCGCGGCACGTTGTCCGTGTCGGCGATGGCCCAGGCGGTCTGCTGGGCGGTCGAGGCCTTGGTGGCGGCCTCGGCGGCCTTGCCAGCCTCCGTCTCGGCGGAGGTCACCAGGGCGGCGACGTTGTCGCGGGCCTCGGCCAGGTCGGCATCGGCCTGGTCGTAGAGGGCCTGGTCGGGCTTGTTGAGGGAGTCGGGGTCGGCCGCGAGCTTGTCCTGCCAGTACTTGCGCCAGGTCAGGATCTGCTCGGCGAGCCAGGCCTGGCCGATGGCCTCGATCATGTCATCCGTGGCCGCACGGGTGGCGGTGGCGGCGTCGGCCTCCGCCTTGATGATGGTGGAGCGCGGGGCGGCCTGGGCGGCGTACTCAGTCTCCCACTCGGCCATCGCGGTCAGCACCGGGCCGTTGAGCACCCGGCGGATGTCGACCGGGTTCTGGGAGTCGCACTGGGCCCAGGCCTGCTTGAGGTCCTCGACGAGCACGCGGTACTCGGCGGTGCCCTCGGCGGGTGCCTGGGTCAGTAAGCCGCTGTGCTTCAGATAGGACGCGATGTCGCTGGCCGTCGTGGAGCGGGAGTACCGGGTCTCCTTGACCTCGGTGTCCCGGAGCATGTCGGCGGCGGCGAAGTCGTTCCAGGAGTCCTTGCCGTTGTTCTCCTCGGTGATCTCCCTGGCCCGGGCGACCGCCTCGGCGCTGGCGTTGCTGTGTCCGTCCCATCCGAGGCGCCCGGCCAGTTCCTCCTGTGTGAACAGGGTGAACTGGCGGACGTCCGCGTCGAACGCCGGCGCGTGCCACTGCATGTCGTCGCTGGCGTACGCCGACTGCACATAGGGCTTGTTGGCTGCTTCGAGCGCGTCGGTGCGGGCGTTGGAGGCGTCGCGGTAGTCGAGCGAGGCCTCCTTGTCGGTGTCCCCGGCCTGCCCCAGCGGGCCGAAACCGATCCAGCCGACGTCACCGACCACGTCACGCAGCTGGGCGGCGGTGCCGCTCAGGCCTTCTACGGCCTTGGCCTTCATGTTGGCGCCGCCGTAGTGCAGCGCCACCCCGGCCAGACAGCGGTCGAGCCGCACGGTCTCGCCGACGCTGCTGCGGTAGTACCCGGTGTCCTCTTCGGTGCTGTCCGCCTTGGCCGGCGTGGCCTGGACCAGGCCCGCCATCACGGCGGCGGCGGTGACGAGGGCCGTACCGCTGACGCCTCTCGCCACCAGGGTGTCGTATGCGCCGTCGGCGTCTGCCGACGTCTCTGAACAGTGCCATACAGGGCTGCCTGTCAATCTCTTCGGACTTCGGCAGCCCCGGTCATGCGCATGCCAGATGAGGCATACGTCAGACCTGCGACACACCCCCCGTGCGGCATGCGTCGACGATGGCCCCCCACGAGCCGACGCCGCCGCTTACGCCCCCGACGCTCTCACGCCGCCCCCCCTTTACAGGAAGGTCAAAGAATCTTCATCAAGATCCCAAAGATGACCAAGGAAGGGAAAATCAGACACGCACTTGACCATCTCTTTACCTTGATCGCGAAACGTCGGCCCCCCCATCCGTACGTGGGACGGCGGGGCCGTCCGGGAGCCCCGCCGCCAGGGAGCCCCTAGAACCCCGCCGGCTCCGTGTACACCCCCCACTCGTCCCGCAGCACCCCGCAGATCTCGCCCAGGGTCGCCTCGGCCCGTACCGCCTCCAGCATCGGCTCGATCATGTTGGCCCCGCCCCGGGCGGCGGCCAGCATCGCGTCCAGGGCGGCACGCACCGCGCCCTCGTCCCGCGCCGCGCGGCGTGCGCTCAGCACCCGTACCTGTTCCCGCTCGACCTCGTGCGAGACACGGAGGATCTCCAGGTCGCCGGTGACCGACCCGGTGTGCACGTTGACGCCGACGACCCGCTTGTCGCCCTTCTCCAGTGCCTGCTGGTACTGGAAGGCGGACTCGGCGATCTCGCCGGTGAACCAGCCGTCCTCGATCCCGCGCAGGATGCCCGAGGTGACCGGCCCGATCGGGTGCCGCCCGTCCGGATGGGCGCGCAGCCCGCGCTCCTTGATCTGGTCGAAGATCTTCTCGGCGTCGGCCTCGATCCGGTCGGTGAGCTGCTCGATGTACCAGGAACCGCCCAGCGGGTCCGCCACGTTGGCGACGCCGGTCTCCTCCATGAGCACCTGCTGGGTGCGCAGCGCGATCTCCGCGGCCTGCTCGCTGGGCAGCGCCAGGGTCTCGTCCAGGGCGTTGGTGTGCAGCGAGTTGGTGCCGCCGAGCACCGCCGCCAGCGCCTCCACGGCCGTCCGCACCACGTTGTTGTACGGCTGCTGGGCGGTCAGCGAGACACCGGCGGTCTGGGTGTGGAAGCGCAGCCACTGCGCCTTCTCGGACCGGGAGCCGTAGACGTCCCGCATCCACCGGGCCCAGATCCGGCGCGCGGCACGGAACTTGGCGATCTCCTCGAAGAAGTCGACGTGCGCGTCGAAGAAGAAGGAGAGCCCGGGGGCGAAGACGTCCACGTCGAGGCCGCGGGAGAGTCCCAGTTCGACGTACCCGAAGCCGTCCGCGAGCGTGTAGGCCAGCTCCTGAGCGGCCGTCGCGCCCGCCTCGCGGATGTGGTAGCCGGAGACGGAGAGCGGCTTGTACGCGGGGATGCCGGCGGCGCAGTACTCCATCAGGTCGCCGATCAGCCGCAGATGGGGTTCGGGCTGGAACAGCCACTCCTTCTGGGCGATGTACTCCTTGAAGATGTCGGTCTGGAGCGTGCCGTTGAGGACCGACGGGTCGACGCCCTGCCGTTCGGCGGCGACGAGGTACATGCAGAAGACGGGCACGGCGGGCCCGCTGATCGTCATGGACGTCGTGACGTCGCCGAGGGGGATGTCCTTGAAGAGGACCTCCATGTCGGCGGCGGAGTCGATGGCGACCCCGCAGTGCCCGACCTCGCCCAGCGAGCGCCCGTCGTCCGAGTCCCGGCCCATGAGGGTCGGCATGTCGAAGGCCACGGAGAGACCGCCGCCGCCGTTGGCGAGGATCATCTTGTAGCGCTCGTTGGTCTGCTCGGCGTTGCCGAACCCGGCGAACTGGCGGATGGTCCAGGTCCGCCCGCGGTAGCCGGTCGGATACAGGCCGCGCGTGAAGGGGTACTCCCCCGGCCAGCCGATCCGCTCGAATCCCTCGTAGGTGTCCCCCGGTCGGGGCCCGTACACCGGCTCCACGGAGTCCCCGGAGAGCGTGGTGAAGTCTGCGTCCCGCTTGCGGGCCGCGTCGTAACGGGCCTGCCAGCGTCGGCGGCCCTCCTCGATGGCGTCAGCGTCCATGCTTCGAATTTACTAGGACGTCCTAATAAATGTCGATGGGAAACCGCCGCACGGGTGTCCGTACGGCGGTACCGCCCGGGGGCCCGGGGTCTAGGCCTGGACCTTCGCGGCCACCGGAGAGCCCTCGGTGACCTTGGCGTCCAGCTCGCGGGTGACCTTGCGCTCCACGAAGAAGGCCGCGGTCGGGACGGTGCCCGCCAGCAGCACCCACAGCTGCTTGCCGACCGGCCACTTCGCCTTGGAGCCCAGGTCGAAGGCGAAGACCAGGTAGACGACGTAGAGCCAGCCGTGCGCGATGGCGACGACGCGCGTGACGTCGGCCGCGCCGTCGATGTCCAGCCCGTACTTGGCGATCATGCTCAGGCACAGCAGCACCAGCAGCACACCGGTGACGTAGGCCAGGACGCGGTAGCGGGTCAGCACGCTCTTTTTCATGGGGACGAGCGTAACCACCCGTTCCGGGAGATCTTGTCCCGGGTCACTCCTGTGCGCGGGGCGGATTCAGTCCTCGTCGAAGTCGTTCGCCGCGACCCGCAGCGGCCGCAGCATCGCGAAGATCTCCCCGCACTCCTCGGCGTCGTACGCCCCGAGCCCGAAGTCCATCGCCATCAGGTCGCGGGTGGCCGCCTCCACGACCTCGCGGCCCTTCTCGGTGATCGTGGCGAGCGTGCCGCGTCCGTCGTTGGGGTTGGGCCGCTTGTCGACCAGACCGGACCTCACCAGCCGGTCCACGGTGTTCGTGACCGAGGTCGGGTGCACCATCAGCCGCTCACCGATCTTCGACATCGGCAGCTCGCCGGCCTTGGAGAAGGTGAGCAGCACCAGCGCCTCGTAGCGCGCGAACGTGAGCCCGTACGGCTTGACCACCGCGTCGACCTCGGCCAGCAGGATCTGCTGGGCCCGCATGATCGACGTGATCGCGGCCATCGACGGGACGCTTCCCCAACGCTGCTTCCAGAGGTCGTCGGCACGGGCGATGGGGTCGAAGGGGAGACTGAGAGGCTTGGGCACGGCATCGACCCTACCGGCCGGTCATATAGCGGTCAGCCCCGTCTCGGCTTTCGGTCACCTCCCCGCCCGGTCCCCTCCGGCGGGGCGGGCCGGGGACCGCCGGGCCGCCGCCGCCAGGCCGCAGCAGCACACCACCCCCACCACCCCGGCGCCGGCCACGGCCGCCCGCACGCCCACGGCCTCCGCCGCCAGTCCCGCCACCGTCATGCCGACCCCCTGCAGGGTCATCAGCCCGGCGCTGAGCACGGTCATGGCCCGGCCGCGCAGCTCCTCGGGCACGGCCCGCACGAACCGCTGGTCGAGGCCCAGCGTGTACGCCGACCCGGCCCCCGCCACCAGCAGGAGGAGCAGCGAGAGGACGAGGGACGGGTGCAGGGCGTACCCCAGGTACGGCAGCAGGGTGAGGCAGACCAGCGGGAGGGCGATCCGCTCCCGGGCGGCGGGGCCGAGCCGGGCGCCCGCGTACAGCTCCCCGGCGACGGTGCCGACCGGCAGCGCGCACATCAGCAGACCGAGCCCCGGGGATCCGGCGCCGAGCGCGTCGGCGTAGGGGGCGGCGAGCGCCTCGGGGACGACGGCGAACATCGCCGGGACCCAGAAGAGGAGGAGCAGCAGGCGCACCCGCCGGTCGGCGAGCAGCTGCCGGGTGCCGCCGCGCTCCCGGGTCTGTGCGCGGGCGGGGCGGCGCCGGGTGCCGAGGCGGAGCAGCGCGGCCGAGGCGAGGAAGGTGGCGACGGTGATCAGCAGGGCGTGCCGCGGGGTGAGGACGGCGAGAAGCAGTCCGCCGAGGCCGTAGCCGACCAGCAGGGCGCTCTGCGCGACGATCCGCAGCAGGGAGCGGCCGAGCACGAACAGGTCGCTGCCGCCGAGGATGTCGGAGAGGGTCGCCATCCGGGTGCCGGCGAACACCGGCGAGACGACGGCGAGGGCGCAGCGCAGCCCGAGCAGCACCCCGATACCGGTGCCGGGGACCGCCATCACCGCGACGCACCCCGCGCACACCAGGTCGCACACCACGAGCACCCGGCGGGCCGGGAACCGGTCGGCGACCGGGGCCAGCAGGGTGCCGCCGACCAGGTAGGGCAGAAAGCCCAGCGCGAAGGTCAGGGCGCTGAGCAGGGGTGATCCCGTGAGGTCGTAGACCAGCACGGACAGCGCGATCTCGCTGACGATCACGCCGAGCATGGACAGCACGTGGGCGGCGAAGACGGCACGGAACTCGGGTACGGCGAGGACCCGGCCGTAGCCGGCGGTTCCCCGAAGGGCAGGCGCGGACATGGAGGGCAGCCTGCCCGGGCTGCGGCCCACCGCTTAGAGTTTCGGCACCTGCCGAATCTTCTCCCCGAACGGTCCCGCCATGCCCTCCCAGTTCCACTTCGACGAGGACGACTTCCTGCGGTGCCGGTTCGCCGTGTCGCCGCTGTGGGAGACGCAGGAGGCGGTGCGCACGCTGCGGCGGCCGGACCGGCACGGCTACCACGCACCCTGGCTGCGGCGGATCAGGGAGGTGGCGGCCGGTCTCGACCTGACCCCGCTGTGGCTGCTGATGCCCCGGCGCGGCTACTCGCCCGACTGGCTGGTGACACCGCCGACGGGTCCGGCCGCCGCCGCCGAGGAGGAGCTGGCGGCCCTGCGGGCGGTGGACCCGGAGACGGCCCGGGTGGACACCGCACGCTCGCTCGCGGACACGCCGGGCGCGCTGGAGTCGGCGACCGGGCGGGCGTGGCTGGCCGATCCGGCGCGCCTGGTCCGCGAGGTGACGGGCGCGCTGGAGGAGGCGTGGCGGGCTCTGGTGGCCCCCGACTGGCCGCGGCTGCGCGCCCTGCTGGAGGCGGACATCGCCTTCCACTCCCGGCGGCTGGCGGAGGTCGGCCTGGGCGGGCTGCTGCCGGAGATCCACCACCGGTTCGGCTGGCGGTCCGGGACGCTGACCGTGGCCACACCCGGCGGCGCGTACGAACGGCGGCTGGGCGGGCAGGGCCTGGTCCTGATGCCGAGCGTCTTCACCTGGCCGGACGTGGTCAGCACCTTCGAGCCGCCGGCCCGGCCCACGCTGGTCTACCCGGCCCGGGGCATCGGCGGCCTGTGGACCGACCCGGCCGAGGCGACGCCGGACGCGCTGGTACGACTGCTGGGGCGGGGCCGCGCCGCGGTCCTGGCCGCCCTCGCCGAACCGGCCACCACCACCGCCCTCGCCCACCGGCTGCGCCTCGCCCCCTCCTCGGTCTCCGCGCACCTGACGGCCCTGCGCGACGCGGGCCTGCTGACCTCACGCCGCTACGGCCACCAGGTCCTGTACGAGCGGACCCCGCTGGGCATCGCACTGGCGTCGGGACCGCGACGCCCCTAGGGCCCGTCAGCGCCCCGAAAGGGGCGCTGGGGGTCCCCGGCCGAAGGCCGGGGGAGGAACTGCGCGACCAGCCACGCCGGCGCCGCGGACGACAAACGGCCAACGGCACATCGCCGCACTTCCGGTGGGGCGCCTACGTACGGCCGGCCCGCCGCAGATGGTGCCGGACCGCACGCTGCGCCACCGGGCCGAGTTCGTCCAGCGCGGCGACCATCGCGCCGAGTTGTTCCAGGGCGTCCAGGGCCGCGTGGGCGCCGGCCGTGTCGACGCCCTCGTACAGCTCGATGCCGACGAAGGACGCGGCGACCGCGCGGGCGAGCCCGGCAGGGTCGGCGAACTCGCCGAACGGGGTGGTCGCGAGGACCCGGACGAGCACCTCCTCCATCTCGGCGATCCACAGGTCGAGCCCGGCCGCCGTGGCGGGCCCGAGCGTCTCGTGGGTCTGGGCGCCGGCCAGCAGCTGGCCGAGCAGGGCGACATGGCCGCCCGCGCGCGCCTCGTCGTGGATCTGCCGCCCCACGGTCAGGAGTTCGGAGAGCGAGCAGACCTCGGCGAGGCGGGGACGGAAGCGGGCGACGGCCTGTTCGGCGCCGTACCGGCAGGCGGCGGCGAGGAGTTCGTCCACGGATCCGAAGTGGTAGAAGACCAGCGCCTGGTTGACTCCGGCAGCCGCCGCCACGGTACGGGCCGAGGTCTTGGCGATCCCCTGCTCGGTGAGCGTCCGCAGCGCGCCCTCCAGGAGCTTGTTCTTGGTCTCCAGGGATTTGGCGGTCTCCGGGCTCACCCGCGCGACTCCTCACGGACCGGCCGCAACCCCGGCCGTACCCCGCGGCCGTCGATGCCGGTGTACGACGCCGCGAAGGAGCCCCGGTAGCCGAAGAGCGGCCCGAAGTACCTGTTCACGACCCGCACCCGGACCCGGAAGCGGCCGGCCCGGTCGTCGTAGGACTCGCGCACCTCGGCGGTGGCGCCGACGAGTTCGGGGACCCGGACGTCCACCGGGCCCTCCCTGAAACGGTGTTCGCCGGAGCGGATCAGCAGGGAGCCGTCGGCCCCGGCACGGAAGTGCAGTTCGCTGGCGAGGTGCTGGTGGGTGCCGAGGTAGTCGAGGATGCGGTCGCCCTTGGGGCTGAGCACCATCTGGGCGTCGAAGCGGCGGGGGCGGCCGGGCAGGTCGAAGGTGCGCACGAAGGTCACCGTCTCACGGCCGTAGCCGTCCGCGTAGGGCACATTCTCGATCTTGAAGGGCACGTTCCGGGCGGCCTTCGGCACCAGGATGTTGCGGGTGGCGCCGAGCGCCAGGAACGGCTTCACGAACGCCGGCCCGTGCCAGATGCGCTCCATCACGCCGTGGCCGGTGCAGGCCTCGCCGCTCTCCAGGCCGACCGAGAAGCGCCGCTGGAGCTGCGGGTGCAGCCGCTCGAAGTCCGGGCCCATGACCGTGCGGAACATCGAGGTCACGACTGCTTCTCCAGGGTGTGCAGGACGCGCGGGGCGGTGACCTTCGCCGACGGGGTGCGCCGGCAGCGGCGGGCGGCGGGGGTGGTCGCGAGCGGGGCCGCGAAGAGGGCCAGCGAGAGCACGACCACGAGAAGGAGCGGGACCAGGAAGGCGACGGCTGGCGAGAGGGCGGCGAGGACCGGGCCCCGGTCCAGGCCGGCCGCGCAGCCGGCGACCGTCAGGGCGCGGGCCGCCAGTTCGGCCAGCCAGTTCCGCCGGGACCGCTCCGGGGTGATCCCGCGTTCCAGCCACAGCCGCAGCCGGTCGAAGGACCAGGCGGTCGCCCAGCCCATCAGCGGGCGGAACACCAGCCGGTCGGCGACCGCGCCGACGGCACCCCAGCGGGGCCGGTAGTCGTAGCCGGTGAGGAAGCGGACGCCGTCGCCGACCGGGATGTAGCGCCAGTAGCCGCTGCCCTCGGCGAGCAGCGAGAGCGGGTGCGGGGAGGTGAAACGCAGGGCCGAGGTGCGGGTGCCGTCGGGGCGCTCCTTCTCCCCCGCCGAGACGCCGGTGCCGGCGATCGTCAGGAACGGGAGCACGCGGGTGGCGTAGCGGAAGCGCTGCGGCTCGCCCGCCGCGCGCGGCAGGTGGGCGATCTCGGTGAACCGCAGGTCCCAACGCTGGTGCCGGGCCGGGTCCTGGGTGCGGGCCCACAGCTCGTCGAGGTCGGCCCTGATGTGCGCCTCTATGTAGAGACCCATTGGTGGTGTACCCCCGTCACCCGGTCCTTCGGGGGTTTTTGAGCGACCGCTCAACCCCTCCGGCGATGACGGTACCGGGTTTTGAGCGACCGCTCAATCGCCGGGCACGAGAAAACCCCGGCCGCGAGGGGCCGGGGTCTCCTTGCGCCTTGCCGCTTCCGGCTTGCTGCTTGTGGCTTGCTGCTTGTGGCTTGCTGCTTGTGGCTTGCGCCTTGCTGCTGGTGCCTGGCTTGCTGTGCGCCTGACTGGCCGGCGCCCGGCTTGCTCGCGCCTGGCTCTCTGGCGTTACGGCTACTGGGCGAGGTGCCGCTCGACCGTTGCCACCTTGCTGGTGAGTCCGTCGGTGACGCCGGGGCGGATGTCCGCCTTGAGGACCAGGGAGACGCGCGGGGCGCGCGCCTCCACGGCGGCGACGGCGCGCCTGACGACGTCCATCACCTCGTCCCACTCGCCCTCGATCGAGGTGAACATGGCGTCGGTGCGGTTGGGCAGCCCGGACTCGCGGACCACCCGGACGGCGTCGGCGACGTACTCCCCGACCTCCTCGCCGACACCGAGCGGCGTGACGGAGAAAGCGACGATCATGCGTTCACGACCCCTTCCTTGCGGGCGCGGGCCGCGATGACCTCGTCCTCGGCGGCGCGCTTGAGCTTGCGCTCGGCGAAGAAGCCGCCGGTCGGCAGGACGGAGAGGACGAAGTAGAAGAGGCCGGTCTTCAGGGACCACTTGGTGCGGTTCCAGGCGTCGGCCCAGAAGATCACGTAAAGGATGAACAGGACACCGTGGATCGCCCCCATCACGGGCACCGCGTTGAAGTCCGTGGTCCGCTTGAGCACCGAGCAGACGAGAAGGATCAGGAAGGAAACGGCCTCCGGAGCGGAGACCAGGCGCAGGCGGCGGATGGCGGTGGCGGTCTTGATGTCCACGAGTCACCTTCGGTGGGAGAGACGTCCACTCTTTGTGAACGCGAGCACAAACGTTCTGCCATTGTGGCAAAGAGGCGGCACGGACCCGGCGTGGGGGTGGCAGGCCCGGCCGCGTGACGGAGGGGGCGCCGTGGACCAGCTGCTGCACGACGACGAGAGGTCGGCGCGCCGCCGTGGTCCACCGTCGGCCTCACGGCGGGAACGGCCGTGATACGCGTCCCCGGTGGGCGGCCGCACCGCTGACGGCCGCTCCCCTAGGGGACGGATCGGGGGTGATGTCCACCCGTGGGACCTGTCGCCGCAGTCCGCCTGCGACTACCTTCGCAGCGTGGCGATGTTCCGACTCCAGGGCAGCAAGGTGCTCGCCGTCGAGATGACCGGGGACGCCGTGAAGGCGAAGAACGGCTCGATGGTCGCGTACGACGGGCAGATGGCGTTCAAGAAGCTGAGCGGCGGCGGCGAGGGGCTGCGCGGGATGGTGACCCGGCGGCTCACCGGTGAGCAGATGACGGTGATGGAGGTGAAGGGGCACGGGACGTGCTGGTTCGCGGACCGGGCGTCCGAGATCAACCTGGTCGGCCTCCAGGGCGACAAGCTGTACGTCGAGTCCAGCAACCTGCTCGCGACCGACGCGGGCCTGCGCACCGGCACGACGTTCACCGGGCTGCGCGGCGCCTCCCAGGGCAACGGCCTGTTCACCACGACGGTCGAGGGCCACGGCCAGGCGGCGATCATGTCGGACGGCCCGGCGGTGGTGCTCAGGGTCGGCCCGCAGTACCCGCTGACCGTCGACCCGGGCGCCTACATCGCCCACCAGGGCAACCTCCGCCAGTCCTTCCAGTCGGGTGTGACCTTCCGCACGTTCCTGGGCGAGGGCGGTGGGGAGGCCTTCCAGATCCGTTTCGAGGGGGACGGCCTGGTGTACGTGCAGCCGAGCGAGCGCAACACGATCGCGGGGGACGTCTGACATGGCCCTGCGCGAGGTGAACTCCAAGATGGTCGAGGCGACCGTGGTACCCGGGCAGCGGCTGTTCAGCCAGCGCGGTGCGATGCTCGCCTACAAGGGCGAGGTGTCCTTCACACCCAACATCCAGGGCGGCCAGGGCGGGCTGATGTCGATGCTCGGCCGCCGGGTCGCCGGCGAGGCGACCCCCCTGATGACCGTCGAGGGCAGCGGCACGGTCTTCTTCGGGCACGGCGGCCACCACGTCCACGTCATCACCCTCACCGGCGACACCCTCTACGTCGAGGCGGACCGGCTGCTCGCCTTCGAGGGCACGCTGCAGCAGGGGACGATGTTCATGGGTTCCCAGGGCGGCGTGATGGGCATGGTGCGCGGCCAGGTCACCGGCCAGGGCCTGTTCACCACCACCCTCAAGGGCCACGGGGCGGTCGCCGTGATGGCCCACGGCGGGGTCTTCGAGATCCCGGTCACCCCGCAGCGCCCGGTCCACGTCGATCCCCAGGCCTACGTCGCCCACCACGGCGACGTGCGCAACAAGCTGTCGTCCGCGCTCGGCTGGCGGGAGATGGTGGGCCGCGGCTCCGGCGAGGCGTTCCAGCTGGAGCTCAGCGGCAACGGCATGGTGTACGTGCAGGCGTCGGAGGAGAAGCTGTGAGCGGATACGGAGCGGCCGGCCCGGTCGTGTACGACCCCATGACCCTCCCCGTCGACGACAACGTCAACAAGTACACCTTCTGCGTGGAGCTCAAGAGCAGCCAGTGGTTCCTGCAGAAGGGGAAGATGATCGCCTACTACGGCTCGATCGACTTCAACGGCATCGGACACGGCCGTTTGGACCGACTTGTCCGCACGTCTTTCCATTCGCCTCTGCACGCGAGCGACTGGGTGGTGGCGGAGGGTTCGGGCAGGATACTCCTCGCCGACCGGGCGTTCGATGTGAACTCGTACGACCTGGACGACGGCAACCTGACCATTCGCTCCGGCAACCTGCTCGCTTTTCAGCCAAGTCTCGCACTGAAGCAATCGATCGTTCCCGGTTTTCTGACCCTTATCGGAACCGGAAAGTTTGTGGCGGCGTCCAACGGTCCGGTGGTGTTCATGGAACCCCCCATCCGGGTGGACCCGCAGGCGCTGGTGGGGTGGGCCGACTGCCCCTCTCCGTGCCACCACTACGACCATGGGTACATGACCGGCGTACTGGGCGGTCTACGTGCACTGACGGGCCTCGGCGGGGCCTCCGGAGAGGAGCATCAGTTCGAGTTCGTAGGGGCGGGTACGGTCCTGCTCCAGTCCACCGAGACCCTGATGGCCGAGCAGGCCGCGGGAGCGGTTCCGCACGAGCCCGGAGTGCCCGGCGGAGGCGCCCCCTCCACAGGTCGTCCACAACAACCGGGGGCACCGCGCCTTCCCGGACAGCTGGGGGACCTCCAGCGTCGCTTCGGGCTGTGAGCGGTAGTCTGCGGAGTGTGACATCGAACGCGTGCGCACAGTCACACCACCCTCACTAGTTCGCCTTTCAACATTTTAGGTAGACTTCATTCATGGAGACCGAGACGGCCACGCGCTGGCTGACCGATGCGGAGCAGTGCGCCTGGCGCACCCACCTGGAGGTCAACAGGCTGTTGACGTACCAGCTCGAAAAGGACCTGCAGCCGTTCGGCCTGACAATGAACGACTACGAGATCCTGGTGAACCTGTCCGAGTCGGAGGACGACCGGATGCGGATGAGCGACCTCGCCTCCGCCACCCTCCAGTCCAAGAGTCGGCTGTCCCACCAGATCACCCGCATGGAGAACGCGAACCTGGTCCGCCGCGAGAACTGCGAGTCCGACCGCCGCGGGCTGTTCGCCGTCCTCACCGAGCACGGTATGGAGACGATGAAGAAGGTGGCGCCACATCATGTCGCCTCCGTGCGACGGCACTTCATCGACCTGCTGTCGCCGGAGGCACTCATGGAGCTGGACAAGGGCCTGAAGCCCATCGCGGAACACCTCCGGGGGCAGCGCGGGCGTCCGTGACGACAGACAGCACCTGAAAGCGGCGGACGGGGGTTCAGGTCCCGTCCGCCGCTCGCTGCGTGATGGGTCCGGGGCGCCGGAGCGTCCCGTCAGCGGCGCGCGGAACCGCGCGGCCGGCCTCCGGTGGGCCGCGGCCGGAGGGCGGCCCGCACGCCCACGGCGGACACGACCGCGACGCCCCCGGCGAGCGCGAAGCAGACCGTCACCGGCAGCCGCCCGACCAGCAGTCCTGCCACCACAGAACCTCCTGAGCTGCCGGCGTTGACGGCCGCGTTCACCCAGGCCCCGGCCCGCGTCCGCTCCCCCTCCGCCGCCGTCTCGTCGGCCAGCAGGTACGCCGTCGTGAGGGTGGGCGCCACGAACGCCCCCGCGGCCGCCATGGCCCCGGCCAGCGCCCACACCCCCGGCGCGAGCCCGGCAGCCGAGAGGACCGCGCCCAGCCCCACCGCCAGCCACGCCAGCCGCTCCCCGGCCGGGCGACGCCACTCCACCGCCCCGTTGAGCAGCCCGCCCACCGCACTGCCCGCCGAGAGCGCGGCCAGCACCCAGGGGACCGCCGCCTCGCCGTAGGACCGTCGCGCGGTGAACGCCATCACCAGCAGGTCGGCCGCGCTCAGCGCGAGGCCGAGGCCGACGGCCGCGATCACCGGGGCCGCGGGGAAACGGCCTGGCCGCCGGCCCGGCTCCCGCTTCGGCGGCACCACACCCCGCACCGCGGGCGAGGCCACGAACAGCCCTGTGCCGCCCAGCATCAGCACCGCGCTCAGCAGCACCCCGGCCGGCGGCGGGCCGAACCGGAGCAGCAGGCCCACCAGCACAGGCCCGGACACGAACAGCAGTTCCTCGGCGACCCCGTCCAGGCTGTACGCGCGCCGCAGCAGCGCCGGGTCGTCGGCCAGGCGGCCCCACACCGCCCGCATGGTCGGGCCCAGCGGCGGGGCGCAGCAGCCCGTGAGCGCGGCGGCCGCGGCCAGCACCGCAGCGGGAGCGCCGGGGCGCCAGGCCAGGGCGGCGAGGGCGCAGAGCAGGACGCTGTAGACCGCCGCCATCGGCGGCAGGGCACGCCGCGGACCGAAGCGGTCCACCAGCGTCGCCCGGACCGGCAGCAGGAGAACCGTCGCGCCGCCGAACAGGGCCATCACCGCCCCGGACACGGCGTACGAGCCGGTCGCCCGGGTGACCGACAGCAGCACGGACAGCGAGACCGTGCCGTAGGAGAGACGGGCCGCCAGGGCGGCGAAGAAGGTACGACGGGCGTGCGGAAGACCCAGGACGGCGGCGTACGACGGCCGCCGGGCAGCCGAAGGCCGCACCGAAGTAAACACGGACATGAGTGAGTTCCTCGATCAGAGGCGGAAGAGGGAACACCTGTGCGCCACGGCACGACGTACACACATGCCGATGGCGGCGCCGGGCGCGCTCTACGCCAAGGAGAGGAACATGCCGATCAAGGTAGCAGCACACGCTGCCGCATGCGGACACTTACCGGCACCTACGAGGCACCGCCTGTGTCCCCCGTGGCTGAGAACTGTCACGAGCGCCCGCAGCTGTGTGGCCGCGACCAGCCCCCACCGACGCACACCCGACGCACCT